>NZ_BAABFA010000005.1:0-377657 GCF_039540515.1 Nemorincola caseinilytica
CGAACCTGTTGCGGGGCTGCTGCTGCTCCATGTACCACCTGCTACTGTGTTGGCCAGTGTTGTAGTGGCGTTCTCACAAACGGCTGCTATGCCGGTGATGGGAGTAGGAGTGGTGTTCACGTTCACGGTATGAGTCACATAGCAGGTAGGGTTCACCATATAAGTGATGATGGCCGAACCTGTGCTCACACCCGTTACAAGCCCTGAAGCGTTGTTAACTGTAGCTTTTGCGGTAGCGCTTGAGCTCCAGAGGCTTCCGCTTTTTGGGTGGCTGAGCTGTATTGTATTGTCCACACAGGTGTTTGTAAGACCGGTGATGGCGGCCAGTGGTTCTACGGTCACTGTTTTGGTGACGTAACATCCGGAGCCTGGCATTGTATAGCTTACAGTTGCCGAACCGTTGGCTATGCCTGTTGTTCTGCCATAGTTGTAAGTATTGGGTATTACCTGTGCTACGGTAACGTAAGCAGTATTGCTGGAGCTCCATACGCCTCCCCATACTGTTTCAGAGATAATTATCGAAGAGTTAGGGCATACTGTATTAGGTCCTTCGAGGGAGTCAGGAGTAGGGTGAACGGTCTCTGTCCTTGTCCTGTAGCAACCGTTAGGCATGGTATAGGTGATGGGTATGTATGCCGGGTATGATACGGTCGTTATCTTGTGGTTGGCACTGATGAGTCCGTTCTGGTCCAGTACTATGTAAGTAGTATCAGGAGTAGACCATACACCGCCGGGAGTACCGTTATCGAGATCTACAGAGAAGTCTGTGCAGACAGCGGTGGCACCTGTGAAGTAGCCTATAGGCAATACGGTCACATCCACTGTATCAGGCTCACTGGGGCAACCAAAACCATTATAGCCTATGGCTTTGTAGTTTACGGTAACGGTGGGTATACCTGTAGATGGTGTAGCTGTTACAGGGCTAGAGCTTGTGATGGTAGAGATACCATTGTTGGCATACCAGGTGAAGGTACCAACGCCGCCGGTACCTGTAAGCGTCACCGACTCGCCATTACAGATGGTGTCATCCGATGTCGCGGTGCTGATATAGAATGGGTCGGGCTGAGTGAGTGAGCCTGAGGTAGAGTCGATACAGCCATGGCTGTCGGTAACAAAGAACTCGAAATCACCTGCGGTCATACCGCCGTGTACGCCGGTATTATAGTAAGGGGCCGTACCACCTGTTGCTGTCACATTGGTGCTGCCGGTAGCGCCCTTGTTGCAAAGCAGGTTGAAGCCTGAAGCAGCGATGGCAGGTATATTGGATGCAACGAGCAGAGCAGGCTCTGTTACCGTGGCTGATATATTAGAGGTACATCCGTGGTCATCGGTAACGGTATAGTTGTAAGTTGCGGGCGACAGTGAGCTGAAGGTACCTGTGCCTGAGTAGGGGGAAGTACCGCCAGTGGCGCCTATTATTACAATACCATTGTTCTCGTTCTTGCAACGTACGTTAGTCACTGTTTTGTTGGCCACCAGTTGTGTGGGCTGGCCTACAGTGCCTGTGGTAGTAGCCGTACAACCGTTACCATCGGTCACTGTATAGCTGTATGCTCCTGCTGTCTTGCCGCTGAAGGTACCTGTACCTTCATAGGGCGATACGCCGCCTTCAGCGATCACGGTAACACTACCTGTGTTGCCACCATAGCAAAGTACATTGCTCACGGTGCTGGACACTGTAAGGCCGCCTGCCGGCTGCGATACTGTGGCTGAGATACCGGCCGTACAGCCATGAGAATCGGTAACGGTATAGTTATAAGTACCTGCGATCTTGCTGCCATAGGTGCCCGTGCCCGAGTAGGGAGAAGTGCCGCCGCTGGCGCTCACTGTAACACTACCGGTATTGTTGCCGTAGCAGAGTACATCGGTAACGCTCTTCGACGCTGTCAGCAGGGTAGGCTCGCTTATGCTGCCTGAAGCCGTGGACGTACAGCCGTTCGCATCGGTAACGGTATAGCTGAACGGACCTGCTGCCAGGCCTGTCTTATTACCTGTACCTGAGTACGGAGTGGTACCGCCTGTAGCGCCTACCAGTACACTGCCATTGCTTTCGCCGTAGCAGTTGGCATCTGTTATCGACCTTGTAGCTATGAGCATTGCCGGTTCCGATACGGTACCTGTAGTAGTAGCTGTACAACCGTTGTTGTCGGTCACTGTATAGCTGAAAGGACCTGCTGCTTTGCCTGTGAAGTTGCCTGTGCCTGAGTAGGGTGATGTGCCGCCTGTAGCAGAAACTGAAACACTACCTGTGTTGCCGCCCTTACAAAGTACATTGCTCACAGTGTTGGATGCAGAGAGCGGAGATGCCGGCTGCGATACTGTGGCCGAGATATCGGCTGTACAGCCATGGTCATCGGTAACGGTATAATTATACGTGCCTGCTATCTTGCTGCCAAAAGTGCCTGTGCCCGAGTAGGGAGACGTACCGCCGCTGGCGCTCACTGTAACACTACCGGTATTGTTGCCATAGCAGAGTACATTGGTAATGCTCTTATATGCCATTAGCTCTGTAGGCTGACCCACGCTGCCTGTAACTGTAGCAGTACAACCGTGGGCATCTGTAACTGTATAGCTGAAAGGACCTGCTGCCAGGCCTGTCTTATTACCTGTGCCTGTATATGGTGGGGTGCCGCCGGTAGCGCTTACCAGCACACTGCCGTTGCTCTGTCCGAAGCAGTTGGCATCGGTGACGGTACCTGAAACTGTAAGCTGTGTAGGCTGGCCTACGCTGCCGGTAACTGTAGAGGTACAACCATTGGCATCTGTAACTGTATAGCTGAAAGGACCTGCTGCCAGGCCTGTTTTATCACCTGTGCCGGAGTATGGGGTGGTACCGCCGGTGGCGCTTACCAGTACACTACCATTGCTCTGTCCGAAGCAGTTGGCGTCGGTGATGGTCTTTGAAGCTGAGAGCGCTTCTGGTTCCGATACGGTACCTGTGGTGGTAGCTGTACAACCGTTGTTGTCGGTGACAGTATAGCTGAACTCGCCCGCTGTCAGCCCAGTGAACTCGCCTGTACCTGAGTAGGGCGATGTGCCGCCTGTAGCAGAAACGGAAACACTGCCTGTGATGCCGCCATTACAGAGTACATTGCTCACTATGCTGGACACAGAGAGCGGAGATGATGGCTGCTCTACGATGGCACTTACATCTACATAACAACCATTATTGTCGTAAACAGTAAAATAATATGAGTCTGCGGGTAAGCCCTCGAATGTGCCCGTGGGGTAATAAGGATATGTACCGCCTGATGCAGATATTTCCACACTGCCGGTATTACTACCATAGCAGAGCGCGTCGGTAACATATGCCGATGCCGAAAGAGGTGCTTCGGGGCCATGCACTGTCACTTCTTCCGTCACAGAACCACATTCATTGCTGGCTGTATATGTATACGTTCCTGCAGGCAGCCCCCATACATATGGAGTGGTATATCCATTGCTCCACTCCCACGATAGGTATTCGCCATTTACATTCGGATATATCGCTCCCGTGTTCTCTCCATAGCAATATACATCACTTACATAGGGCGCCCACATAATGCTGGGAGCTAAGCAGGAAAATTCTATCTCCAACGTGTGGTTGGCATTTACACCTGTCATTACATAGCGGGCATAGAATGGGTCAAAGTAGTAATCGATACCTGGCTCCAGGCTATGGCCATCCAACTTTATATCTGTAACACTGTAATGGGGGAGCGGAAACATTTCGATAACAAAGTCATGGCCTTCACAAATATCTTCAGCCGCATAGCTTAAGGTGCCTCCAGAGTTCGATGTTACGTTGATATGGTGCGTGCTAACAGATGGTACCATTTCATATGCTTCCACGCCGTACCCAGATGGGTCATTTCGCGATACCAAAGGCCTGTTATCGGCATTGAAGGCAAGACTGTAGCCGTTAGTATAAGTTATCCTCGGAATGTATGGGGTGCCTACTTCTTCCAGGTCGGTACCATTGAATTTGTATACCCTGGTACCTTCTGTTCCCCAGTTAAAAAAGCCGCTGGCCATGTAAGGGGTTCCCAGGTCATCCAGTTCCATTGTCAGGCTATACATATATGCCATGCCGGCAATAGAAGACCATTCACCATCAACCAGAGAAAAAAGGTGGCCATTAGTTATCGTCATCCAGAAAGCGCCGGTGTAGTTCGTAAAAGCTATATAGGGTACTCCGCTACTATTGAACCTGAATGCTATGTCGCCCTTTCGTCCATATTCCGGGTGCGTATACATTATTGCTGAAAAGCTCGTATCGCCAACATATGTCCAGGTGTCACCATCCAGTTTCTTTACAGATATCTCTCTGTCGGCTTCAAAATAAGCAACGTATGGGATGCCGCCATATGCCTGAATAACCGGGTTGCTATGCACATGGGCTGCTTGTACGCTGCCCAATGGTTCCCAACTGCCTTCGTTGTTGGTAACTGCCTGAAATCCGCTCGCCGTAGCATATGCTACATATATCCGTCCGGTAGCGTCAATGGTCATCGATGCCGGGGGATAGCTTCCGCCTTCGTTGTATGACAATGAGGAGTATGAGACGATCCCGCTTTCTGTTCCCACATCTTCCCAGCTGCCGGAGTTATAGCGCTTCATTTTCAGTGCGCCTTCTGTCTCACTTGAGTACATAACGTAGGGCGTACCATCGTATATCTCTATGCTTACGTTATCAACGGTCGATGAAGAGATCAGGCTGCCCACGTCCACCCACGAAGAACCATTGTATTTTCTTACGATAAGACCTGGAGAGGTAGTGTTAAAAACAGCTATGTATGGTGTATTGCTGACTCTGTCCATCTTCATCGGGCATGTGCGGTCAGACGTAAAGCCAAGGTCGCCTCTCTTGGACCAGCCGGGAGGGCATTCCGATGCAGCAGCATTTACCGATGCAGGTAAAAAGGCGGCGGTAAGAAGCAGTATCGTCACCAGGCAATACCGTTGCAAGCCGCTTGACAACTTGCGTGGCGCAGGTGTACCGCTGAGGATCGACAGATCCCATTTTTGTAATATTCCTTGTTTCATCAGGGGGTGATTTTGAGGGCAAATGTACATTCACGTTTTTACCTCTTATCAAGATCTAATAATAATTTATATTTACATATGTTATTCTATTTAATGAATAATGAATTGTTTTGTTATGTTCTATGCGCATATATTTTCAAATACTAAAAGATGTTTTATGTTTTAACATTATTTGATGGGTCTTTGTATAGTAATGTATAAAGTAAAAAGAGGCTGTTTCAAACGAAACAGCCTCTTATGTGTAATAAAAAATATTTCCAATGATCAATGAACAGGCCTTGATATGGCCGTTCGCTCAGCTTATGCCGTCACCGCCTCTTTCAGCTTTTGTTTGGTCAGGTACTGTTCCCAGTCCTGCAGTTGCTGCCCCTTCAGTACGCGGGGAAATTTGCTCATGGCTCCCAGTTTTCCTTTCGCTTGCAGATAGCCTATGAAAGCCTCGCTAGGCAGTATATGCACAAACACCTCCTTCAGCGCCGATGAGCGCTCTACCTCGTAGTCATCGTTCAGCTTGCACAGGGTCTCATCCAGCAGCTTGCGCAGTTGCACGGGGTTCACATCGTTGTCGCAGCCTATATACCACTGGTGGGCGAACAGGTTCTCGTACTTCATGCCTGCCACGGTGAACTCCCGTATCGTTATGTTCATTTGCTTCGATACCGTCTCTATGGCCTTGTTCATATTGTCTACCGACAGGTGCTCGCCACACAGGCTCAGGAACTGGCGGGTGCGGCCCGTTATGGCTATCTCGTATTCGGCCGCATTGGTAAAGCGTATCACATCGCCTATCAGGTAGCGCCATGCGCCTGCACATGTGCTCAGCAGCACGGCATAGTCCACTCCTTCTTTTACCTCGCTTATAGTATAGGCCTGTGCATTGGGTCTTACATTGCCATCCTCGTCAAAGTTCTCGCCGGTGAACGGTACGAACTCGAAGAACACGCCTGCGTTCAGCACCAGCTTTATGCCGCCGCCCGGCCTTGCCTGGAAACCGAACGAGCCCTCCGATGCCATATATGTTTCTATATATGTCACCGGCTTGCCGAATATCTTTTTGAAGCTCTGCTTGTATGGCTCCAGCGATACCCCGCCATGTATATATACGCTCAGGTTGGGCCATATCTCGTGTATGTTCTTGGCACCGTAGCGCTCCATTACGCGTTCCAGCACTATCTGCACCCATGCAGGTACACCGCATATGGTGCCTACGTCCCAGGTAGGTGCCTTTTCCACTATCATCTTTATGCGGTCCTCCCACTGCGGCCTGCGCGATATCTTCTGGCCCGGCTTGTACAGCAGGGACGATATCCACCTGGGCATGTTCTTGGCGCTTATGCCGCTCATGTCGCCCTCGTAGTATTCGCCCCGCTCAAAGAGCGATGTGGTACCGCCCAGCATCAGTACGCCTTTGCCAAAGGAAGCGGCCTTTATCTTGAAGTTGGCCATGCTGTACAGTTGCTTGAAGCCTACCTTCTTGATGGACCTTATCATATCCTGTGTCACAGGTATATGTTTGCTCGCCGATTCGGATGTGCCTGAGCTGAGCGCGAAGTACCGCACCTTTCCCGGCCACGATACGTTCTCCTCGCCCTTCTGGCAGCGGTGCCACCACTGGCTGTACATATCTGTATAGGCATGTACCGGTACCCGCTCGCGGAAGGCCTTTACCAGGTCTATCTCTTTGCTTAGTATATCGCCAAAGCCATAGTGCTTGCCGAAGGATGTATATTGGCCGCGCTCCAGCAGCTGGCGCAGTGTATGTTTTTGATATACCTGCGGCGGTGCCACAGGCAGGTTGAATTTCTTGCGGAGTTGTAAAGACCGGGCTATCAGATTGCCTAATATTGCCATTAGTGCTTATGTTGCTATTTATCTTTTTCTGAACTTGAACGGGCAAATTTACGTTTTACTTTGGTTATGGTATATATATAGGTCTTTCTCTCTCGTTCACTCTAGTTATGTGCTGGCCTTTTTTAACGAATGTTTATACCCATTGCCCGGTACAGCGTACAAACAAATATGAATTAAATGCTTCATTATGGTAGGTATACTGTATTTTTAAAGTAAAGAACCACATAGCTATCATCCACCCATGAGAACATTTTTTACTGTCCTTTCCTTTTTTTGCTGTTTGCTTGCTGCCCATGCGCAGGCCACCAAAGACCATGCGGTGCAGCTTACCGCTACCACGCAGCTCACTCCTCCGGCCATCAGGCTAAAATGGAGGACCATTCCCTATGGTACGCCTGTATATTATGTGTTCAAGAAGGCGGTCACAGCCACATCTTGGGGCAGTGCCATAGGCACCATCACCACCGGCGATACTACCTATACCGATAATGCGGTCATTGCCGATTCGGCCTACGAATACTCTGTAACGGCCAGCGGCACAGGTATATCTCCCTCTCCTGCGGGTTACATCTATGCAGGTATCCGCGCGCCGGCCATTCACAGCAGGGGTACGCTGGTGCTGCTTGTCGATACCACTTTTACCGACTCCTGTGCTGCCGAGCTTACCACCCTCATGCAAGACCTGAATGGTGATGGCTGGCAACTGGTGCGGCACGATGTGGGCCGCAGTGTGCCCGATACCGTGGTGAAGGCCATGATAAGGCAGCACTATACCGATATGCCCGATGTGAGGGCGGCGCTCATAGTGGGCCACATAGCCGTGCCCTATAGCGGAAACCTGAATCCCGACGGCCACCCCGACCATCTGGGCGCGTGGCCTGCCGATGTCTTTTATGGCAGCATGGCAGGGATATGGAACGATGTGAGCGTGAACAATGCTACCGCTGCCAGTCCCGTCAATCACAATATACCCGGCGATGGCAAGTGGGACGATGTGCTCATACCCACCGGCGGCGTGCAGCTGCAGGTAAGCCGCATAGATATGTGGAACATGCCCGCCTTTGCCGCTACCGAGGTGCAAATGATGCGCCGCTACCTGCGCAGGGCCCACATATACAAAATGGATTCCCTGCCTATGCGCAAGCGGGCGCTGATAGATGATAATTTCGGCGCTTTCAGCGGCGAGGCCTTCGCCGCCAATGGCTGGCGCATATTCGCACCCATGGTGGGGTACGATAGTATGGTCACCATACCGTTCATAGCCTCGCTGGCGGCAGGGCCTTACCAGTGGGCCTATGCATGTGGTCCCGGCTCCTACACCAGCGCGGGCGGTGTAGGTACCACTGCCGATATAGCTACCTCAGGCACTGTCAACGGTATTTTCACCGCGGTCTTCGGCAGCTACCTCGGCGACTGGAACACCGCCAATAATTTCATGCGTGCGCCCTTGTGCGCCACGGTGCCGGCCCTTACCAGTTGCTGGGCCGGCCGCCCCAATTGGTTCATGCACCATATGGCGCTGGGGCAGAACATAGGCTATGCCCTTCGCCTTACGCAGAACAATATGACCCCCTCCATCATGTACCAGCCCACAGGCGTAGGCGCGGGGTGGATACATGAGGCACTCATGGGCGATCTCTCCCTTCGTACCGACTACATAAAGCCTGTACCTGATGTTACGGCCACTGCTGTACCCCTGTATGGCGCCACCGTCACCTGGGCGGCCTCTCCCGATGCTGCTGTTCTGGGTTACTACGTTTACCGTGCCGATAGCCTGTGGGGGCATTACGCCCGCATATCGCCCATGGTATCCGGTCTTTCCTTCATCGATACTGTAGGCGTCAATGGCCTCAAATACTATATGGTGCGCCCCATAAAGCTGCAGGCCACAGCATCGGGCAGCTATTACAACCTGGGCCTCGGTGTTACCGATACTGCCATCGTTACTTACCCTGTACCTCCTACAGGTATCGCAGCAGTAGGGACAAAGCTCACCGCAGAGGTGTACCCCGATCCTGCATATACCTCGCTGAACGTAGCTATCGCTACCGATGTGGAAGGTATGGCCGATATGTGCATGGTCGGTATGTCTGGCCGGCGCTACCTGCCTGCCACACGCATGTTGAGGGTAGGGGAGAATATCTATAGTGTAGATGTGAGCGGCCTGCCTGCAGGTACATATATAGTACAGGTGCGCACCGCCAATGGCGTATACATCAATAAGGTGTGGGTAAAATTGTAGCGGTTCTTTTCTCTGAATGCAAACGTTTTTCTAAAAATATGCGCCATATGACTGTGTCGCTAGCTACATATGGTGTATTTTTAGCCCCGAACAAGATAGTTCGCACATATTACATTATTATAAACCACTGATGTTGTTATGAAAAAAATAGCAGGTCTGCTTGTGTTCGCGGGTATCATTGCCGCGGCAGGATGCATCAAAAAGAAGGACTTCGACTTCAAGAACCTCACCATAGATAACTGGCAGCCTGATTGGGCGCTTCCGCTCATCTATTCCGACCTCACGCTCAAGAACATCGTGCAGACAGGTACCACCATATCCGAGAACTCCGAAGGAACATATTCGCTTCATTACTCCGGCGATCTTTTCAGCGCCCGTGCTTCAGACTATATCCGCATACAGGACCAGTCCTATGCTACAAGCGGCATTACGCTCTCTATTCCGCAGAACCTGCCCTCTTTCTCGGGTAGTTTTTCCGATTCCACATCCGGCAACTTCAGCTTTGCCGATGACAATGGCTCACAACTGGCCCATGTCAATGTCAAGTCGGGTTCCATCACCCTCAATGTCACATCTACCTTCAGGCACAATGTGAACGCGGTGCTTACCTTCCCTACGGTAAAGAACAATGGTATGCCGCTGCAGGTAACGGTAGCCATAGGTTATCCTGCTACCAGCAATGCCACAACTATCAGCCTGGCGGGTTATTCCTTCGATCTTACCAATGGCGGTACCGCCAAGAACTACCTGCCCTACAAGGTGCGTTTCACACTTTCAGGTACAGGCCAGTCTATCAGTGGCACCGACAACCTATCGGCCTCTATCAGCATCAAGGATATACAGTATAGTTTCATCGATGGTTTCCTCGGCTCATACGATATACCCATACCTGCCGATACCATATATGTAGGTGTGTTCGATAATACACTGTCGGCCAATATCTACATCCGCAACCCTATGATACACCTGTCTTTCCACAATTCCATAGGCCTTGGTGTAGCAGCCAAATTCGATCAGCTCTTTGGCCGTACCAACAAGGGTACCAATGTCAATATGCTGTTGCCCGATATCGCTGTGCCCGGCGCCATAGTACCCGGAGAGACCGCTACTAAAACGCATACTATAGACAGTAACAACAGCTCTGTTCAGAACATGTTCAACCCTGCGCCCAACGAGGTGATATATGCCGGCCGTGTCCGCATCAACCCCGGTGGTACAGGCACCACTACCAGCTTTGTTACCGATAGCAGTAGGGTATCCCTGGTGGCCGAGGCCGAGCTGCCCGCATGGTTCCGCATCATCAACTTCGCCCTGCAGGATACCGTTAAGCTCACCCTGCCCGAGGATTCCAGCCTCGTTAGAACGGCACAGTTCAAGATGCTTATGGATAATGCGCTGCCGCTATATGGCGCCGTACAGGTATACTTTGCCGATGAGAATTATAACTTCGTCGATTCTCTCGTACCCACAACCAACGATATAATAGGTGAGGCTCCTGTAGATGCCAATGGCAAGGTCACAGGCAGGAAACAGGCCGTAACCACTTTCGAGATGACGCATGACGAATACAACGCTATGGCGCCAAAGGTGAGGTATGCTGTTCTGCGCGGCAGGCTCAAGACCAGTGGTGCAGGCGATGTGAAGATACAGTCGTCCAATAATTTGATAGTGAAACTTGCTTTCAGGTTCACACTCAATGTTTCATCTACAGACATAAAGAACTAACCTCACATGAAAAGAAGCATCTTAGCCTTACTCCTCGGTTCCTCCCTGGCTTCTCACGCACAGGATTCATATACCATGAAGTTGTTGCCACAGTTACACCAGTCGCAGTGGTTCAATGCGTCCAACCAGACCGATGTAAAGATATCTGTAGGTCTGCCTGTACTCTCAGGTACGTCCTTCTATATATTCAACTCAGGCTTCACCTACAACAGCCTTTTCCATAGGGTCAACGACTCTACCATGAGCATTCATCCTTCCAGCTTCATAGACAAGCTGAAGAACAGGAACATGGTGGCCTTTGGTGCCAATGTATCTATACTCTCTGCTAATGTAGCGTTCGAAAAGTATACCATCGGTTTCTCTGTTACCGATAGGGTAGATGCCCGCTTTACATATCCCAAGGACCTCTTCCGGTTCGCATGGTATGGCAATGGCGCCTACATAGGCGAGTCGCTCAATATCGGCAACTTCGGCCTCAATGCATCATGGTATCGCGAGTACGCCCTGCATGGTACCTACAACTATGGCAAGTGGGTATTCGGAGCCAGTCCCAAGCTGCTTTTCGGCAAGACCAACATCAACACCAAAGAGTCTTACCTGCAGGTATATACCGATGCCGACTACTATGCCATCACCGCCCAGACCGAGATGAACATACAGACCAGTGGCTTTGCAGATAGTGCCGATAGGGCCGAAGGCCGCATGGCATTCCCCGGTTATGCGTTCAATTCAAAGAACATGGGCCTGGGTATAGACCTCGGCGCCAGCTACCAGCTGAATGATAAGATAAAAATAGCAGGCGGTATCAACAACCTCGGCTACATCAAGTGGAAGAGCAATATCCATGGCTACAAGGCAGGGCCCAAGTCCATCACCTTCGAGGGCTTCGACCTTGCCAATATGCTGCAGGGCGATAGCTCTGAGTTCATATCTACTTCACAGTACCTCGATTCTGTGAAGAACATGCTCAAGTTCACCAAGAACACCGATCCCTACAAGACCTCGTTGCCTGTAGAGTTCTACGCTGTTGGTAGTTATGACATCAACAACAAGCATACCGTAGGTGCGCAACTAAGCATACAGAGCTTCAGCAAGAGGGCTCTCTTCGCTACCACGGTCTACTACAGGCTCAACCTCAGCAAGCATTTCTCGGGTGTGCTTACATACACGCTCAAGTCCGCCTCGCCCTTCAACCTGGGCGGCGCTATAGTGGCCCGTTTCGCGGGTATGCAATGGTACCTGTCCACCGATAATTGGTGGGCGTCCATCAGGCCACTCGATAGCAAGAACATGAATGTGAATCTTGGAGTGAACCTGGCCTTCGGCGACAGGACAAAAAAAAAATAAGATAGTTCCAGATGTCATGACACCCATCGATCACCGCCCCGCCGCAGAGCGCATGGGCCTCGGTGACGATGCCGAAGACGATACGAACATGAAGCCATCGAAGAGTGCAAGACCAGATGGCGAATGATATGCACGCAGTTTTTTGTGTGCTGAGATCTGCTACAGTAAAGGGTCTGAGCACTATCTGGAATTTTGTTCGCGAAAAAATATTTGGAAAGATCGCGAGGGCTCATATACCTTTGCACCAGTTCTTTAACATCACTTATCAAGAAAGGCAGAGGGTCATGGCCCGATGAAGCCTTAGCAACCTCCCCCCGCGGCAGCGGAGGAGCTGGTGCTAATTCCATCCCTGGAAAGGGGACAGATAAGTCAGACGCAAAAAGTAAAAGTCGATACCGCACCAGCGGGTCCACCATACACAAGCTCCTCTGATCTCTGTCGGCGGAGCTTTTTTATTTCCACTATCTCGAGCGTGTGGACATATGAAAGCACCACCGGCAGCGCTTTCTCGATAAGTGTTTTTTAAGAATGTTTTTTTCACCTTCTAAAAACACAAGACATGAGCAACGCAACACAACTCATCCACAGTATTCCCGTCGATAGCCTTACAGGTTCCATATCGGTACCCATATACCAGACATCCACCTTCGTACAGGATGCTCCCGGCCAGCACAAGGGCTACGACTATGCCCGCAGCAACAACCCCACCCGCGAGGTGCTGGAGCGCACCATCGCAACATTGGAAGGCGGTACCGCAGCATCGGCCTTTGCCAGTGGCCTGGCGGCTATAGATGCCGTGGTAAAACTGCTGCGCAGTGGCGACGAGATACTGGCCGTAGACGACATATACGGTGGCGCTTTCAGGCTGTTCACACACATTTACGAGGGCTTCGGTATCAAGGTCAATTATGTAGATACCACCGATGTGGCCAATGTCATAGATGCCTTTACCGATAAGACAAAGCTGGTATGGCTGGAGACCCCCACAAACCCTACGCTGAAGATAAGCGACATAGCTGCCATAGCAGCGGTGGCCCGCAGCAGGGGCGCCCTGCTGTGTGTGGATAACACCTTCGCATCGCCCGCCCTGCAGCAGCCCATAAAGCTGGGTGCCGATATAGTGGTACACAGCGCCACCAAGTATCTTGGCGGTCACAGCGATCTTATTGCAGGCATAGTGGTAGCCGCCGATGCCGAGGTAGGTGCACGCATAAGATTCATCCAGAACGCCAGTGGCGCCATACTGTCCCCGCATGATAGCTGGCTGGTGATACGCGGTGTGGAAACCATTTACCTGAGGGTAAAAGAGCACTCTGCCAATGCCCTGAAGGTGGCTCGTTTTCTCGAAGATCATCCTGCTGTAGATAAGGTCTACTACCCGGGCCTTACATCGCATCCCGGGCACAAGGTGGCCAGCCGCCAGCAGAGCGGTGGCTATGGTGGTGTAGTGTCTTTCACCCTGAGGGAAGATACAGGGGCCGCAGCCACGAAGGTGGTATGCGCTACGCGGCTCTTCAAGCTGGCAGAAAGCCTGGGTGGGGTAAAGAGCCTGCTGTGCCACCCCGCTACTATGACACACAAAAGCATACCTGCCGAAAAACGCCGCAGTGCAGGCGTTGCCGATAGCCTGGTACGGTTGAGTGTAGGTCTGGAAGATGCGCAGGACCTCATCAATGATATTGGCCAGGCGCTCGATCTGCTCATATATGGCCGTAAGAACGCAGCGGCCAAGGCCCCGGCTGCTGCTGCATTGTGGCTGTAACGAAACTAGAGTAAGTAAACTATTTCCATCATCAACAGACAACCCACCTCCTTCTCCTTGCACCACCGCTAAAGCTAAGGCAGCACACGGTTGGAGAGGCCTGCCTGCCGATAGGCAGGGGAGGGAAGATCTTTTCAAAAACAAACAACATACCATGTCTATACACAACAACGGAACAGAATTGACCATAGGCCTCTTCGGCTTCGGGGTAGTAGGCGCAAGCCTGTACCAGGTGCTGGCACATACACCTTCACTGAACGCCCGTATAAAAAAAGTGTGCATAAAGCATGCTGATAAAGAAAGAGCCGCACCCGCAGCGCTTTTTACCACCGATGCCGATGCATTGCTGAATGATGCCGATATCAATGTGATAGTAGAGCTCACCAGCGATTCCGATGTCGCCCATCATATCATATCCACCGCGCTCAGGAAGGGCAAGGCAGTGGTGACGGCTGGCAAGAGCGTCATTGCAAAGCATCTGCCCGAGTTCATAGCATTGCAACAACAGTATGGTACACCCTTGCTGTACGAGGCCGCCTGCTGTGCCAGCATACCCGTTATCCGCAACCTGGAAGAGTATTACGACAACGATCTGCTGCATAGTGTAAGCGGTATAGTGAATGGCTCTACCAACTACATACTCACTCGTATGGCCGAAGCAAAACTATCCTTCGGCGATGCACTTGCCGAGGCACAGCAGGCAGGCTTTGCCGAGGCAGATCCATCGCTGGATATATTGGGCGTAGATGCCGCCAATAAACTCACCATATTGCTCACGCATGCCTATGGTGCGCTGACGGCCACATCGCAACTGGTATATACCGGTATCACCGACCTCCATGAGGCCGACTCATTGTACGCCCGCGAAAAGGGGTATGAGATAAAGCTTGTGGCGCATGCAGGCAAGTTGCCTGATGGGCGCATAGCGGCCTTTGTACTGCCACAGTTCGTAGGGGAGGGGAGCCGGCTAAAGGGGGTGAAGAACGAATACAATGGGGTAGAGATAGAAAGCAGCCTCGCCGACAGGCAGTTCTTCTACGGCAAGGGCGCCGGGGGCTTTCCCACGGCATCGGCTGTCCTCAGCGACCTCTCTGCATTGCGCTACAATTACCGCTACGAATACAAGAAACTACAGCGCGGCGAACCCACCGCGCTCACTCACGACCTCTATTTCCATGTATGCATCAGTTTCCGTAGCCTGCTGCATGTGCGGCACGAGCAGTTCGCACGCATAGACGAATGGGTGAGCAAAGACCAGCGGTGCCACATATCGGGCATCATACACTGCAGCAAACTTGTGTCCTCAGACTGGTGGAAGCAGAACGGCACATCTCTTATACTGTATCCACAGGCCATACAGCATGGTTTTGTAGAGACCGCTAAAAAGGCAGAGATAAATGAACTATCGCTGGTATGATAAAAGAAAAGGGGATAGCCATTAGCTATCCCCTTGCATTTAGTGCCTATTCAGTATCTTATTGCTGCTCTTTAGGTTTCTTCATTATGGCATACGCCTCTATGCCAAAACCTACCAGCAGCAGTATGGGTGCCAGTGTTATGCGGCGAAAGCTGTATAACTCCTCGTAGTGGAACTCATTGGGGTTCGCGGCCTTTCCGCCCGCCATCAGTATGAACGACAGGAATATCACGGCCAGTCCTATCAGCATCCACTTATAGTTCTCCTTATCAAAAAGGAAAGGTTGCGCGGGTCGCCTGTTCTCCGTCTTGGCCGCAGAAGCTGCTGATGCAGGCGGAGCAGGACGTGGTGCAGGTGCATTCGTTTTGAGGGGTGTAGACATCAGTTATTTTTTATAAGAGGTCAAATATACGTTGTTTATCAATACAGATCGTCCACATGCATTTTCAGGTATTTCACCACCGACCTGTGGGTGCTCACCATGGTTATTATCACACCCAGTAGTATCATGCCGCTTATCAGCAGTGTCAGCAGTCCTGCATCGTTCAGCAGGTCCAGCACGGGTAGCTGTGCCTTGGCGAAAGACATTACCAGCCACAGCCCCAGTACCGCTATTACGCCACTGGTGAGGCCGTTCACCAGCGCCCTCAGGTCGAATGGTCGCGTAATGAACGATTGTGTGGCCCCCACCATCTGCATGGTCTTTATGATGAACCGGTTGCTGAACATGGCCAGTCGCACAGTATTATCTATCAGGAATATCACCACTATCAGCAGTATCACCGTTATACCGCCCAGTATTATCCCTATCTTCCTGAAGTTGCTGTGCATCTGGTCTACCACCATATTGGGCCATGTCACATCGCGCACCACATTGCTCTGCATTATGAACTGGCGTATCCTTTTCAGGCTGTCGGCGTTCACATATCCCTCCCTCAGCTTCAGCGATATAGATGTGAACAGGGGGTTATACCCCAGGAACTCTACTATATTGCTGCCCTCTACCTGGCTTTGCATGGCTGCGGCCTCATCCTTGCTTATGATGCGGGTCTTGCGCACAAAGGGCTGGTTCTCCAATATGGCGCGCATCTTGGCCACGTTCTCGTCGCTCACATTGTCATGAAAGTCCACGTTCACTTCCAGGTCTTCTTTGAATGCCCGTGTCAGGGCCCTGCCATTTATCACCAGCCAGCCCAGCACCCCCATCAGGAAGAGCACCAAGGCCACGCCCATTATGGCATTTATATATGTTGGTTTCGATCGTTTTCCTGTTGCCATACTGTATCGCTGCGCACAAAAGACACCTGCTATGGGCAAGTGCGCATACCTGCCAAAAATAGACAAAACGATGGTTATTTTTCCCAATAAAAGTAAGATGCCCCCATTTTTAACAATGAGTGGTCGCCTTTGAGGCACATACTTCTCACAGCATACCTCTCTCGTCCATATGTCTTGCTGCCGAACAGCAACATTTATGTATTTTTAGCGCACCATACCAACTATACCGATACAATGAACGACATACATATATTTCTCGAAGAGGAACATTTCATAGACTCAAGGCTGGAAGGCGTTTACGAGCCATCGCAGGTGGGTGGTTCTATCCTCCATCCCGGCATGCCCGATTTTGACGTTACCACTGCCGATGTAGTGCTGATAGGCTGTGCCGACTGGACCGGCGCCGATAAGAAGCGCGGGTATGGCAATGGCCCCGATACCATACGCGAGCATTTCTACAAGATGTATCACTGGCACGATAATGTGCGCATAGCCGACCTAGGCAATATTCGCCGGGGCGCCACATCGGCCGATACCCGTTCGGCCCTTGTGACCGTGCTACAGGAGCTGCACAGTGTGGGTAAGACCGCGCTGGTATTGGGTGGTGCGCACGACCTGATGCTGCAGCAGTACGAGGTATTTCGCCGGGCAGAGCAGACCGCCGTGGCCACGGTAGTAGACATGCTCATCGATCTGGATGAGACCGAAGGCCTGTCAGATAAGGGCTTCCTCATGGAAATGCTTACCGAGACCCCCAATTTCATATCGCATTACGATCACCTGGGCTTCCAGATATATTATTCGCACCCCCAAATGGTAGATACGCTCAATAAACTGAGCTTCGACCTGTACAGGCTGGCAAAGCTGCGTGAGGATTGGGAAGAGATAGAGCCCGTGGTAAGGCGCAGCAACCTTATGAGCTTCGATATGACGGCCGTAAGGTATAGCGATGCCCCAGCCAACAGGAACGGATCGCCCAATGGACTGAATGGAGAAGAGGCCTGCATGTTCGCCCAGTTCGCAGGCATGTGCGACAAGCTCTCTTCCTTTGGCATATATGGCTATGACGAGGCCAATGATGTGAACGATATGACGGCCCGCCTTATATCGCAAATGATATGGTACTATGCCGATGGCTGCCAGGTACGCAAAAAGGGCATCACGGCCGATAATACCGAGGATGTGTACATGGAGTTCAACCTGTCGCTGGATGAGGTGGAGACCGTTTTCCTGAAGAACAAGTACAATGGCCGATGGTCGGTGCGCCTGCCGCAGGGTACTATATTGCCCTGTTCCTACCGAGACTACCAGGTGGCCAGTACCGGCGAATTGCCCGAGCGCCTCCTGCGCGAGCTGGAACGCCTGGCATAGCGGCATCATTGAACTATATCATCGCCATTATTATCTTTGAGAAAATTACATTTTATGAAACATGTGTTACGATCGCTGGCGGTCATCTGTGGTTCCGTTTTTCTTTTCGGCTGCCCGTACACCAGTTCGGTGCCGGTAAGTATGCCCACCTCAGCCCCCGATCCGAAGTTCCATGGCATATGGATAGCCGATGATGGTGTACGCTATGTGGTGAAAACAAAGGACAAGATGTACGATATAATGGCCTACGACAGGGAGAACACCTCTTCAGAGCATCTGAAGGGTTATTTCTCTGTGATAAAGGGCGCAACATTCATGAACCTTACCAATGCCGACAAGCCAAATAGCTCTTACCTGATATTCAGGGTCGAATTCAAGGATGAGGATAACATAAAGCTCACCGAGATGTCGGAGGATATAAAGGACAAATTCACCAGCCCCGACGCCCTCAGGGATTACATAGAGAAGAATATGAACAACCCCACCTTTCACAAGGCAAGTGTGCCCCCTACATTGCTACAGAGAGAATAATGCATGAAGGGCCACAGATGCCGGAACGGCCATAGAGAACGTCAATATTTCACTACTTCGGCCGCAATCATTACTTTAGCCGCATAAACGAACAGAAAGATGAAACTACTGGAAAATAAAGTGGCGCTGATAACAGGCGCAAGCCGCGGAATAGGAGAGGCTATAGCGCTGAAATTTGCCGAACATGGCGCCAATATAGCGTTCACTTACCTGTCATCGGAAGAAAAGGCCAAAGCGCTGGAAGACAAACTGGCAGGTATGGGCGTGAAGGCCAAAGGCTACAAAAGCGATGCCGGCGACTACAAAGCCGCCGAGCAGCTTGCTGCCGATGTATCAAAAGAATTCGGTACTATAGATATATGTGTGAACAATGCAGGCATCAGCCGCGACAACCTGCTGCTGCGCCTCACCCCCGAGCAGTGGGACGAAGTGATGCAGGCCAACCTGAAGAGTATCTACAACCTTACCCGCCAGGTGATAAAACCCATGATGAAGAGCCGTGCAGGCAGCATCATCAACCTTAGCTCTATAGTAGGGGTAAAGGGCAATGCAGGCCAGAGCGCCTATGCGGCCAGCAAGGCGGGTATCATAGGTTTTACCAAAAGCATAGCAGCCGAGATAGGCAGCCGCAACATTCGCTGCAATGCCATTGCCCCCGGCTTTGTAGAGACCGATATGACCCACTACCTGAAGGATGGTGGCGCAGAGAAGTGGTTCGAGAAGATACCGCTGGGCCGTTTTGGTAAGACGGAAGACATAGCAAATGCCGCCCTCTTCCTGGCATCGGACATGAGCCAGTATGTGACCGGCCAGGTACTGAGCGTATGCGGCGGTATGAGCATGTAGTGAGTTCTAATTATACTGTCTTGATATTTATGTACCGCCCGGGCATCTGCTCCGGGAGGTATTGTCAATAAATACCTGCTATTGTCAAGAATATAACGCGTTCTATCCCAAAGCATTCGTATCATGCCGCTATAATTATCTATAGCCATGAGTATAGGAAAGGGAGTGATAAAAGTACTTTTGGGGCTTGCATGTATCACATTGGCGTCATGTATAGACCGTGGCCTGATATATACCTACCGTATCCATAACAATGCCGACACTACCATAAGTGTGCATGTAAAAGAGGGATCGACCATTGATACCACTTTTATAACACCAGGAGAACAAAAGGTAGTACATACGCATGGCTACCTGGTAGGTAAGAACGCCAGGTACACCCACCATGATGTGAGCCGGGATATGAAATACATGTTCGTCATAAAACGCGGTGATACATCGAAGCGCAACTACCTTGATAATAATTCGTGGAGCTTCGATGCCAATACTGGCACTTATTCTGCCACCGTTACGGCCACAGAGTTCTGATAGCTGTTACGGTTCAGAAGCGCACACCATATATACCTGTATACTTCTGCTTTATATAGTTCAGGAAGTATGTGGGGTCCAGCCTTTTCCCGGTCACCAGCTCGCATAGTTCATCAGAGTAATAGCGGCGGCCATGGCGGTGTATATTGGTGCGCAGCCATGCCAGCAGGTCGCTTGTTTTTCCGGCTGCTATGTCGGTAAGGAGGGTAGGTATGGCTTCCTGTGCTTTTATATAGAATTGGGCGGCATAAAAACTACCCAGCGTATAAGTAGGAAAGTAGCCAAAACTGCCATGGCTCCAGTGTACATCCTGCAGTACACCGGTCTTGTGGTCGGGAGGGGTGATGCCCAGGTATTTCTGGTAGGCCTCGTTCCATGCTGCCGGCAGGTCCGCTACCTGCAGTGTTCCTTCTATCAGTTGTTTTTCTATTTCGTACCGTATCAGTACATGAAAGTGGTATGTTACTTCATCGGCCTCGGTGCGTATGAGGGATGGCTCTACCTTGTTGCACGCCTTGTACAGGTCGGTAGCGGTCACATCGGCCAATTGCTGCGGGAACACCGCCTGCAACTGTGGATAGAAATATTGCCAGAACGCCTCGCTGCGGCCCACACAGTTCTCCCACAGGCGTGACTGTGATTCGTGTATGCCCAGCGATGCTGCTGCACCCAGCGGCAGGCCATATTGCTCTTCGGGCAGGCCCTGTTCGTAGAGGGCATGACCGCCCTCGTGTATGGTACTCCACAGCAGCGATGCATAGTTGTGTTCATCTACCCGCGTGGTCACCCGTACATCGGTAGGGGCAAAGGAGGTGCTGAACGGGTGTTCCGATATATCCTGCCTGCCTGCTTCCATATCGTAGCCCATGGTCTTCAGTACAGCTACCGAAAAGTCCCACTGCTGCTGGCGCGGGTAATGGCGGTAAAAGAGGTCATCATTCACCTGCGGCGCGGCCTTGATAGTGGCCAGTATGGGGGGCAACTGCTGTTTTATGCCATCGAACAGGCGGTCGAGCATGGCCACATTGGCGCCGGGCTCATATTCGTCCACAAGGGCATCGTATGGGTGGGCCTTATACCCATAAAGTTCTGCCTGCCGCCTTTTCAGCGCCACCATTTTGGTAAGCGATGGCGCGAATATGCCGAAGTCGTTCTGCCTGCGTGCCTCTATCCATGCGTTGAAGCACTCGCTTGTCAGCAGCGACAGTTCTTCTACGAAAGCGGGTGGGAGTTTGCTGTTCTTGTCATGGTCCTCATTGCTGCGTAGTACGTTGGCCTTTTGCAGTTCGTCAAGACCTTTATCTGTTCTTAGCTGGGCCAGTAATTCGCTCATGCGTGGGCTTGTTACCAACTCGTGCGACAGGGATGCCAGTGTGGCCAGTTGCCTGCCGCGAAAGGCAGCGCCCTTTGGTGGCATATAGGTCTCCTGGTCCCACCCCAATACCGCTGCTGCATTATTTATATCTGCTGCCTTTTGCAGCAATTGTACATATTCTTCGTACATGAAGTATGAGTTATGAAGTATGAGTTATGAAGTATGAAGTAGTGGGTATTGGGAATTAGGTCTTTAGCGTTTGGAATTTGGGGTCTGGGATCTGGAGTTTGGAATTTGATCTTTGGAATTTTTACACTCTTTCTATTATTCCCGCTATGCCCTGTCCGCCGCCTATGCAGGCGGTCACTATGCCATATCTTTTGTTCAGGCGCTTCATATCACTCAGCATTTGTATGGTCAGTTTAGCGCCGGTACAGCCCAGCGGATGCCCCAGCGCTATAGCGCCACCGTTCATGTTCACTATTTCGGGGTCAAGGCCCAGCTCCCTTATCACAGCCAGCGATTGCGATGCAAAAGCCTCGTTCAGCTCTATGAGGTCTATTTTGTCGAGCGTCATACCTGCCTGCTGCAGTACCTTGGGTACAGCCTTAATGGGGCCTATACCCATTATGCGCGGGTCTACACCTGCACTGGCACAGTTCACCAGTCGCCCTATGGGCGTCATGCCCAGGCTATTGGCCAGCCGCTCGCTCATCACTATAGTGAAGGCAGCTCCATCCGATGTTTGCGATGAGTTGCCGGCCGTTACCGAACCTCCCTGTGCGAACACGGCAGGCAGTTTTGCCAGGGCCTCTGGTGTAGTATCGGCGCGCGGGCCCTCATCGGTATCTATGGTCACTGTGCGTTCTGCACGTTTGTTCTTCTCATTCACATATACCTCTTTTACTGTTATGGGCAATATCCCGTCCTTGAAGTATCCCTCCTTTATAGCATTGAGCGCGCGCGCGTGCGACCGCAGTGCGAACGCATCCTGGTCCTCTCTCGACACCTTATACTCTTTTGCCACCTGCTCTGCCGTAAGGCCCATGCTCAGGTAATAGTCGCCATTGTCTTTGGTATACTCATAGTTGGGCATGGTGCGCCAGCCGGCCGTAGGTACCATGCTCATGCTTTCGGTGCCACCGGCAATGATGCATTCGGCCATGCCGCTCTGTATCTTGGCCGTGGCCATAGCTATGGCCTCCAGCCCCGATCCGCAGTAGCGGTTCAGGGTCACGCCGGGCGCCCATTCGCCTATGGCTCTGTTGGCTATGATACGGCCCACCTGCAGGCCTTGTTCGGCCTCAGGCACGGCATTGCCTACTATCACATCGTCTACCAGCTTGGGGTCCAGTTTCGGGTTGGCTGCAAGCAATCCTTTTATCACATCTACGGCCATGTCGTCGGGACGGTAGTTCCTGAAGCCTCCACGTTTCGACTTGCACACTGCCGTGCGCAGGCCTGCTACTATATATGCTGTCTGCATTTTTCTGTGTTTAAGAAGGTAAAGCGGTCCGTACAGACCATATACCCATAAAATTAGTGAAGGAAAGTGATAGTTGCAGGCCTCTTTTGCCATATGGCGGGGCAGTTTAACAAGATGATATTCTGCCGACGTAACTTTAGGGCCTTATCCATACACCGCATATGCAAGACCTGTTGCTGGATACCGAAGTGATACTGCAGAAAATGCAGATGAAAGGCGGCTGGACATATGCCCTGCTGCCACCTGTATTAAAGGTTGGTAAAAAGAACTTTGGCTGGACGCGCGTAGATGCCCTCATAGATGAGTGCGAGCTGAAGAACACCAGCCTGATGCCCATAAAGGGAGGCCAGCTCTTTATAGCCGTAAAGGCCGAGATACGGAAAAAAATAGGTAAGGAGGCCGGTGATACCGTGCGTATAAGACTATATGGCCAGAAACCTATAGAAGAAAGTGTTTCTGAGGATGACTTTCGTACAGCATTGGCCGATGACCCTGAGGCTTTGGCCAATTTCCAGCGTTTCCCGAGGAAAGAGCAGCAGGCATATATCACCTGGATATTCTCTGTTACCGATACCGACACGATAGTAGAACGTATGGCCACGGCCATAGGCGATATAGCCATGGGGAAGCGGTTCGGTCGCTAAAATATCCTTATTACTTTTTTCAAGCCTGTTTTGCGTGCCTGTTCCAGCGCCCAGGCCTCGCGTACCACATTGCCATAGCTGCTGATGCCCTCTTGCTGCTGCATACGCAGATAGCCGTCATATATATCGGATGTATAGGCCGACACCGCACCATGATACCTGCGGTATATCTCTTCCAGCGTATCTATATGCCTGCGGGTGATGGTGGGCAATGCCCCTTCCAGTTGCCGGGCCAGTACAGAGTCTTGCCGGTACAGGCGGTGGCTGGTATAGAGCCACAGGTTCAGGTAGGCCGAATAGCGGAAGGTGTGGTCGCTGACGGATGTACACAAAGCATAGGCCAGCAGGTTGGCATCGCCCTCGGCAGCTATGCCTGCCTGGTGGGCCATCTCGTGGCATACTATGAATGGCATAAGGAACAGCGGCTGGCGCATATTGGCCTGTCCCTCGCCGGTAAAGGGGTTGTAATAGCCATCTACCCCCATGCGCAGCATCAGCGGGGCAAAAAGGGTAGGCTTTATCCATACACCATTCTCCTTTACCTTGCTATCGGTGAACTCGCGATAATAGGCCAGTGCGCGCTCGTTGATGTAGGTGGGTGTGAGTGGCGTATACTCTGTAGCATAGGTGGCCAGCCTGCCTGCCAGGAACCGGGCAAAGTCCTTTACATCCTGCTTGTGCTTTGCGATTCGCACCTCTTTGGGTAGTTTTTTGCTTGTGGGCAGGCCCCAGCTTTTTGCCAGTGGGTCTTTGTAGTAGTTGCCACCCCATGCCAGCAGGAAGACAAGGTATATGCACAGCAGCACATTGAGGGTATTGAGCACAGAGCCCAGCAGGCGGTCTTTATGTATGCCGAAACGGCGCAGGTAATATACCCAGCGCAATAGAGTGAGCAACAGCCAGAGGCCGCCCAGTATGTACAGCACATCGCCCACACTGAATGGGATGATATGGAACAGTGTGCAGCGTGCCGATTGCACCAGGGGGTATACCCCATTGCTGTAGAACGATACGAACCCCCTGACCTGCGAAAAAAGAAAGATAAGCGACCACAAAAGAAGTACCTGCAAGACAAGTATCCATAGTTTCTTGCGGGGCGGCATCATATTTTTGCTAGGGTAGTGTTTTGGCTAAAATACGATATTCGCCATGAAGAATGTTAATATCAGCTCCTGCTGCGGCCATATGCCTTCCATTTTTTCCTGAAAGGCATTCTCTATGAACTTAAAATAATTATTTTTGAACATCATGAGCCGTATAGCCTGCCTAATATCGATATCGTTCTTGCTTTTGGGCTATTGTGCACAGGCGCAGCAGCCGAAAACGGATAGCAGACCGGCACCGCATAAAAAGCTGCTGGTACCACAGGCGTATATTGGCAATTCCGATTACAAAGGCGGCCCAATAAAAAAAGATGAGCTGCGGAATTTGTTACAGCAAGGCCTTACCGCACGCGACTCGACAGGTAATAAATACAAAGTAGCCGGTTTTGAACTGGGGTATGCAGAGAGAATGATATATGAAGATTCCCTGGGCAACCTTGTGACACTTATGGACCGCATGAGCCATTACTGCCTCGGCGATACGCTATCGGCAGGAGTATCTTCCAGTATCTACGAAAGGTTCAAATTGGGAGATACGCTCTACATAAACAGGGTGACCGTGCTGAAGCCTTCTGGCGCAACTACCACAGAGATAGCCGGAAAAGGTATGATATGCATTCTAACGAAATGATAAAATAGCATCTTCAGGTCGTTCTTCTTTACCTCGCAGTTGATAATATATTGTTATCCCTGATCATTTTCCGTAACTTTCCTAACATTCATTATGCGTTATACGCCTATTTTCCCAAGTGGGCAACTGGCTATTGTATAATGGATAGAATATAGTAGGCAGAGTTAGTAAGGTTGCTGTATCTGTCTTACCCGGATAAAACTTGTATGAGTGGCTAAAGCGATAGATGTGAGTGGTCATTTTCCTACTTCAGGGCATAGTTTGTCGGCACACGACGAACTGAGGTTACTGATAAAGGAATGTATTGCCCTGTCCAGACCATCGCAGAAAAAACTATATGAAAAATATTCGCCTGCAGCCTATGGTATCATCAGGAAGTATGTGAGCAATGATGAGGCGACCGCAAAAGAGATACTGAACGATGCGTTCTTTAAAGTGTTTCGCGATCTGCACCAGTATTCTTTTCAGGGGGCGTTCGAAGGGTGGATAAGGCGGATAGTGGTACATGCCATAAGCGACCATATGCGCAAGAATGTGAAGCCGGATAAGAATTTCAGGGAAGTAAAGGCCGAAGACGCCTATGTGAACAGCGAGCCGGTAGAGAATCTTTCGCATAAAGAGCTACTGACCATCATAGAGACATTGCCCGATGCGCAGAGAAACGTATTCAATTTGTTCGTATTTGAAAATTACTCGCACAAGGAAATAGCCAAAATGCTGAACATGCAGCAGAACAACTGCAGATGGCACCTGAACGATGCCCGCAGGAGGCTGAAAGAAAAGATAAACGCACTTATAAATAAATAAAGGTGGATAAGAAACAGAAACATATCGATGACCTCTTCCGCGACAAGCTGGGGACCTATACCGAGGCGCCACCCCCCGACGCCTGGTATGATATGGGGAAAAAGCTGGATACACTGGTGCCACATTCGCCTGTGCAGCCATACCGCTGGCTGGGTCATGTGGGTATAGCATCGCTCATAGTAGCGCTGGGTGTATCGGTAGTGAGCCGCTTTGTAGGAAATAATGAGGGTAGTGTAGCTGTAGCAGATAACAAGCAGGTTATCAGTAATATAGATAATGCTGCTACTGCAGATGTAAGTACTGCTGCATCTGCCTCGCCAGAGGCTGCAGTATCTGAAACGCCTGGCAACAAGAACGAAGGAGAGGATAAGTATATAGCCGTGAATGCAAGGACGGCCGATGCTTTAGGGTTTGGGGAGAGTTATTCTGAAAATGCTGATAATGAATATATTGAGGGTGTTACTGAAATAAAAAAAGAAAGCGCGCATGATGATATGAGCAGCCAGAGTGGTAATGGTACCGGGGCATACACCAGTGCCATTACCACTACCCGCAACGATACATATGGCAATGTTTATAACAGTACACATGGTACAGGTGGCAATGAGGATGCTGTGACAGGTAGTCTGTACAATACATCAAGTGAGCAACGCAAGTCATATGAAGATCAAGAATTTAATTCTAATAAAAACGAACTTACACCTTCAACGAAAGTAAATGATATAGTGAGTACAGACGACCATTTTATTGCACCGAAAAATGTGGCTGATATAGCCCGGAAAAATAAAATGGCCGGTATAGAAAGGTGGGAAATAGGGGTAAAGGCCGGTTATGAGCGCGGGTTCGATAATGTGGCCGCTACGGCCTATGTGGTGTCTCCCTATGTAAGCTACAAGGTTTCGCCAAAGGTGGCCATAATGGTGCAGCCCGCGGTGAAGATGGCACATGCCCGGGAGCATAATATAGGTAATACCCAGAGCTATTATAGGGTGAACAACGATACCCGGATAACGGCAGTGGAGAGTTTCACTACATCGCGGGTAGAGGGTACGAGTGTGGTATTTTACAACAATACCCGCTTCCGCTATACGCAGACGCACGATGAGGTGACAAAGGCCAACAGGACAGGAGGCAATTATATGCAGTACGAGCTGCCTGTACTGCTCAACTACAAGATCACCAGCAAGCTGAGCGTTTATGGTGGTGCCAATATGGTATACAGTAAATTACAAGGAGTTACAGAGCATACCTCAATGAACGCTGGCATTGTAAGAACGGTGGATACCCTCATTACTGCACGGAATACACCGGTAGCGCCTGACGCAGGTGATGTTATCACCTATACCGGAACACCCATTTCAGAATATGCCGGCCCCGTTTACCCTGCTACCCGAGAGAGCCAACTGAGAATAGGTGCAACAGTAGGTATAAGTTATGCATACAGCAACAGGTGGCTGGTAGATGCCATGGTGCAAAAGACCCCTGCCCCTGCTAATGTGAAGAATGGATACAATATCAATGCGCCGCTTTCGGCGCCCGGTTTCCGTGTCTCTATTGGTTATAAGATAAAAAAATGACCTGCCTGTGAACCTTATCTTTTTCCACATTGATACCGAAGCTGAATTTTACCGTTATGTAAATTCAGAGTAAATTTGATAGCAGAACATAACCGGACCCTTCCGGAGCGACGAATAAGAGAACCAGATAAACTATGAACAGATGTCTATACTGCCTGTATCGTATAGTTATGTTCATTGTCTTGCCGTTTGCCGCTCCTGCGCAGATCATTTCAAATGTGGCCGGTAACGGTACCGTAGGGTATTCAGGTAATGGGGGAGATGCCACAGTGGCCCGTCTCGATTCTCCTACATGTGTTGCCCTCGATGGATCGGGTAATGTATACATAAACGATCAGCTCAATCACAGTATACGCAAAGTAGACCCTGCCGGTGTCATTACGACACTTGCGGGGACAGGTTCATTTGGCTATGGCGGCGATGGCGGCCCGGCATCTGCCGCCCGCCTGAATGGTAACTGGGGCGTAGCTGCCGATGCCGCAGGCAATGTATACATCACCGACCAGTACAACTACCGAGTGCGCCGGGTGGGTACATCGGGCACCATCACTACTATAGCGGGTACGGGTGCCAATGGCTATTCGGGCGATGGTGGGCCGGCGGTGAGCGCTACCTTCCGCAAGCCCCTGGGCATAGCGGTAGATGATGAGGGCAATGTATATGTAGGCGATGCCGATAATTACCGCATCAGGCGCATATCTGTGGCAGGTAATATCACTACTTATGCAGGTACAGGTACATCGGGCAATAGTGGAGACGAAGGCCCTGCTACCGACGCCCGGCTGGGCTATGTGTGGGGATTGGCAACAGGCAAAGATGGCAGCCTGTATATATGCGATGGTACCTATCACAAGATCCGCAAAGTAACACCCGATGGCATTATACATACTTTTGCAGGTACGGGTACAGCAGGCATCAGCGGCGATAATGGCCCGGCCACAGCGGCCAGGTTCAACTTGCCGGTTGGCGTAAGTGTGTTGCCCAATGGCACCGTAGTGGTAACAGATTGCCGCAACGACCGCATACGCAAAATAGGTACCGATGGTATAGTGCGTACTATAGGTGGCACGGGTGTAGCAGGTTATAATGGCGACGGGATACCTGCCACAGCAGCACGGCTGCACAGCCCCGTTGGTATAGCTACCGACGCCAGTGAGAATATCTATTTTGCCGACATGGGCAATGTACGGGTGCGAAAGATCGCCAATGTGCTGTATTTCATAAAAGGCGATGATACCGTACTGGATGTTTGCCAGAACTCCATTCCTGTCTCCATAAACCATTTGCTTGCCGTTCGCGATATATATGTAGGCCTTACAGATGTATGGACCCTGCAGACAGCACCCGCGCATGGTACTGCTGTTGTAGGTCATTCAGCTACATCTACAGGTGGCATTACCACTCCTGCGGGTATTACCTATACCCCCGATGCCGGTTATAATGGCACCGACTCTTTCGAGATAAAGGTGGCGAATTCTATTACCAGTGATGTGATAAAGATATATGTGAATGTTGCCCCGTTGCTATCGCCCGGTACTATAGAAGGGCCGGATATGGTGTGCCTTGGCGAAACCGTATGGCTTTCGAATCCTACGGCAGGTGGCGGGGTATGGTCGGTAGTGGGTAGTAAGTTGAGTGTTGCGGTGGCGGGGGGCATATGTGTGGTAAGGGGCGAGGGTGAGGGCGTGGATACCGTACGGTACCAGGTGACCAATGCCTGTGGTGTAGCTACCACCACAAAGGCCATAACGGTGAACCCACTGCCCGATGCAGGTACACTTACAGGGCCTGCGGCATTTTGCAAAGGCAGCACGGTGGCCTTCATAGCCTCTGTGCCCGGTGGTATCTGGAGCACCAGTAACCCGAATACCGAAGTAAATGTGCTGGGCCAGGTAAAGGGCCTGCAGGGTGGGCCATCTACGGTTATATATACCGTCAGCAATGCATGGTGCCAGGCGGCGGCCATAAAAATGGTAGTAGTAGAGGTATTTCCTGAGGCCGGTGTGATAGAGGGGCCCATGGGGGTTTGTCTGCACAGCGAGGTATTGCTGAAAGACACCATAGAAGGTGGGGTATGGAGCAGCACCCTGGGCAATGTGTCTGTGAGCAATGGTAAAGTACGAGGCTTGGCCGTAGGGAACGATTTTGTGAACTATAGCATTACCAATACCTGTGGCACCGATGTGGCCTCCTTGCCCATAATGGTATACCCTGTACCCGCTGAGCCAGACGTAACAGTGATACAGGGCGTACTATATGCCACAAAAGGCTACCCCTCTTACCAATGGCGCATCAATACGACCGATATTCCCGGAGCTACGGCCGATACATTCTATGCGCAGGAGACGGGCATATACGAGGTAGTAGTGAAGAACACCAGCGGGTGCAGCGCCGTATCGGCAAAGCTGAACTATACCGGTTGTGATCCGGGAGATATGGAAGTGATGCCCAATCCTGTTACCGGCGAACTGACAGTGGTATGGTGCAAAAAAGTGACCGCCATATTGCTGACGATAGACGGCCGCTATGTGGGGCAGGCCGATGAGGTGAGGAAAATAATATTCAGAGACATACCATCGGGCACATACATACTGAATGTGTATGACAATGAGATGGAGAAAGTACGGTCGGTGAAGATAGTGAAGCTGTGACGGGCATCATTTCCAGATGCGCCTGTTGTACCAGTTCTTGCGGTACCATTTCCTTTTATACTGGTTGTAATGCTCGGTATGTGCCTTGCCGTCCTCGTCCCTGAAGGTAGAATAACGCCTGCGGTCGAGCGCGCAACTGGAATTGCTAATGATAATGACCACTATTATTGCTACCAAACACAGTAAAGTATTCTTGTTCTTCATGCACGAATGAGTTGTGAGCCCGGGAAAATACCGGGTAAATATACAAAAAGATCGGGTTTGCGGCTTATTAAGGCTTTATCAATTGGTCTGTACCAGTTTGTTCTCCAGTTCCAGCACCTGTGTCTCATTTACCTTCACATTGTATTCGGCTGTGTATAGCCTTATCAGGGCCAGCACATAGTCGTTCTCTGCCTGCCTCAGCTCCAGCGTGGTTCCGGCGCCCAGCTTGAAGCGGGCGCTCTGTATGTCCACTGCTTCTTTGGCATAGCCTATATTGTCATTGGCCAGCCGGTAGGCAGCTATAGAGAATGTGTAGCTGCGCCATGCGGTACGGTACTGGCGGCCTACAATGGTGTTCTGCCTTTCGTATAGTAGCTCATCGCGCATGGCCTGTAAAGAGGCTACCCTAGCCTGGCGGCGTATATTGCCACCCATGAACAGGGGAACACTGAGGTTAAGCGCACCATTGGCGCCATAGGTCTGCGAAAAAAGTGCGAAGCCCGTAGCGCTGGTACTGCGGCTGTATATATATCCTCCGTTGAAGGTGAGGGTAGGCAGGGCGTAGGTGCGGGCGATATCGGCAGAGATATGAGATATATCGGCGCTGCGCCTGAATGCGCTCAGCGAAAGGTTGATGTCGCGCAGCCTGTCCTTGTCGGTGGGTTGCAGGCGCATGTTTATCTGCAGGCTGTCATCTACCCTGTATAGTTTTCCTTCGTTGGTACCCATAAGCACGCTCAGCGAATCGCATGCCTGTGCGAACGTGGCCAGGTAGGTAAGAGAGTCGTCGCGGCGGGCGCTGAGGTCTACAAGGGCGGTCACATAGTCGAATTTCGCGCCTGCTCCTGTGCGGTATTTCAGGTCGGCCAGTTTCAGCCGCTCCTGCGAAAGGCGCAGTGCCGTATCTACCGCTATGAGGCGTTTTTGCTGCAGGGTCACCTGCGCATACATCTGTATGGTACGCGATACCATGGTCTGCATTTGTGTCTTTAGCTGTATATCGCCCAGCGCCTCCAGTTCATTCAGTTGCTTTTTTACCAGGAACATGCGGCCTCCATCGAATATCGTCCAGTTCACCGTCAGCACGGGGTTCACATTCGTGTTCACAGCGTTAGGGTTATTCTGCTTCGAGCCATTGGCAAGATCGCTCTGTACATTGTTGCGGCTGCCCGATACTGTGACGCCCGCAGCTACCGAGGGCGAGAACCCGGCATTTCCCAGTGTGTTGTTGCGAATGGCCTGTTCTTTGGCCACATTGGCTATCTGGATATCGAAATTATGCTGAAGGGTACGGGCTATAGCATCCTGCAGGGTGAGTCTTTCCTGTGCCTGTGCGCCACCTGCGACCAACATCGCCAGCAGCAATATGTACTTATTCATCAGGTTATGCTTTGAGCAGATCAATTATATCTTCCGAAGCCCGGTATTGTTGCTAAGAGATGTGACCGGGAGCGCATCTTTGGTGTAAAAAACTGCTTATCAAAAGTGACGATAATAGCGCAGAAAAGCAAAAAAGAGTACATACATACATTTTTAGAAGCGCAATTTTAACACTGCGCGTTGACAACTATACAGGGAAATAAAGCTTGAAGGTAGCGCCCTTATCGGGTACGCCTTCGCCCCTTATGTAGCCCTCGTGATTGGCCATTATACGCTGGCATATGGCCAGGCCCACACCCTTACCCTCGTACCTGGAGCCCTCTGTATGAAGGCGCCTGAACATTCGGAAGATATCGGATATGTGCCTGTTGTCGAACCCTATACCATTATCGGCAATGCTGATGCAGTGGAACTGCTGGTTGGGCATCGGCCGGCCGCCATCTGCTAGTTCGCTCTCGGGCACTATCCTGTAGCTCACATATATCTCGGGTTTCGTATCCTCTTTCACAAATTTCAGCGCATTGTCCATCAGCGCCCTGAAGAGTATGGTCATTTGCGAGCCATAGCATGTGATGGTAGGCAGGTCTTCTACCCGCACCACTGCATTATTTTCTTTTATGGTATCGTTCATGTCCGATACTACCTGTTCTATTATCGTATTCAGGTTCACCGATGCCTTTTGTTCATCGATGCGCGTAAGGTTGGTAAGGCTCTCAAGGTCGGCTATGAGCGATCGCATCCTGTTGGCAGAGCCATATATGCGTGTCAGTGTGTCCTTTGTGCCATCATCTTCGGCGCTATTGCTTTTGCGTACTATAAGCATGTTGCTGAACACCTGTATCTTCCGCAGGGGCTCCTGCAGGTCGTGAGAGATAGAGTAGGCTATATCCTGTAGTTCGCTGTGCGATCGTTCCAGATCTATGATCTTGGCTTGTAACCGTTCCTGGTATAGTATACCGGCCCGCATCAACCTCATAAGCAACAGGAACAGGAACAGGGTGATCATGCAGAAGATGGCGAGCAGTGTTTTTATGGTACTGGTGGTCAGCTTCTGGTAGAACACCTGTTTGTCCTGCCTTTCTTTCAGCAGTCTTATCTCTGTGGCATGCATCACGCGGAAGAGGCGGTTGGCATTGACGGTGAGTTTTCGTCCTTCAAAATAATAGGGCGAAGCCTCTTTTGCATGGCTGGTATCGATATAAGAGAAATTTTCGTGCAACGACCGTATCCTCGACCCTATGGTCTCCCGCAGGTCTATCATGTTCCGCGACTGGACCGCATTGTCCGACAATAGCGCATCCAGGGAGTCGAGCATTTGCACCAGGCTGTCCGATGCACCGTTTATGGCGCGTATATACCCGGTATCGTTGGCCAGTATATATCCCCGTTCCCAGCGGTCCACGTCTTTAAAATACACCTCGGCACGGTACAGGGTGCGTATCACCTTATTGCTGTGCGATACGGCATTGGAGTGGTTGGTAAGTGTGGTGAAGCGCCCGATGGAAAAAAGCGAGAGCGCTATCATGGATATGAAAGAAATACAGAAAGCTACGAAAGTTATTTTCAGTCGTTTCTTCATGGGGCTCCAAAACTACAGGTTGTAACGCTATTTTTTTGTCTTTTTATTTTAACATAGTGTACCTCTATAAGCTACAGGCCATTTTGTAATTTGCGCAAAACAGAGCGAACAGATGAACCCGAGGAACATAGTGTTCTTTTTACTGCTTTTTGCGGCATTGCCATCGCTGGCGCGTATCAATGCCACTGTAGGGCATACCATATACTACAAAAAGAGTGCCGCAGGTGTGTACCGGCCTGCTCCACAGGTATACTGGCAGGTAGATCCCGGCTCGTTGCGCTTCTTTACCAACGATAAAAAGCAGATAGTGGCACAGATGCGTACCGATATAGTGTTCTCTGATGCCGGTGGGATGCTGCATGAGGACCATTTCGTGCTGCGGACACCGCCACGCGCCGATGTGCAGGGCCTGAGTACTCTTAATATACTGGAACAGAGGCAATATGTACTGGAAAGGCCCATACAGGGAAAGGTGAGGATGTATATGGTCATAACAGACATGAGCGACACCTTTAATGCATATACTTTCACAGACAGTATGGATGTATCTGCCGATACCTCGCGCCCGTTCTTCAGCGGCCTTAAACTGCTGGCCATAAATGATAGTGCAGGACGTTCCATACCGCTGTGTGCCAACTTTCTGGACGATGCGCAACGTACCCTGTACTACAACGCAGAGCTATACAATGCCGGCGCCGATAAGATAAATGCATCGGCATACCCCATTGTCCGCAGGGTGCGCCTGAGCAAAAAGCCGAACGAGGTATTTCTGCCCGAGCTGATGGTGACAGACACTTTCACCGCCAATGTACCTGCCGCGGCATGGGGAGCCATACCGATAGGCAGGCTCACATCGGGCAATTATTATCTGAATATCAGCATTGAAGACAAGTACTCTGTCCCTATAGCCTCGCGCAGTATGTTCTTTCAGCGGATGAACACCCACCCCGACAAAGTAGAGGAGGTAGCTACCAGGAGCATGACCGAGATACTGAAGGACACAGGTATGGAGAAGGTAACGGTGCTGAACATGGAAAAGACCTTCCTTGCCAAATACAATATGCAGCAGCTACGATCTATACTGAAGATGCTGCTGCCGGTATGCGACGCCATGCAGACCAATACTATAAATGGCTTTCTGAAAAAGCCGGATGAGATGTATATGAAATATTTCATCTTCAACTACTTCCAGGATAAGGACCCGAAAGACCCGGCAAAGGCGTGGAAGGAGTATTCGGAAAGGGTGGTAGAGGTGAATAAAAAATTCAATGCGAACGGCAATGCAGGCTATGAGACCGACAGGGGCTTTATATACCTGCGCTATGGCAAGCCTACTGACGTAATAACTGTTACAGGCGAGTCGGGCTCGCTGCCATACGAGATATGGCAGTACAACAATCTTACTCAATTCGGTAACAAGAAGGAGCTGGCCAATTCGCTGTTCCTTTTCTACAAGCGCTCGCAAGCCATGACAGACTATATGCTGCTGCACTCTACGGTGCCGGGCGAAATGATGAACCCTGCGTGGCGCAATTATCTTTTCACCGGTAATGGTGCGTCCAATGCCGGTTTCAGCATGAACTCGCGTGCAGAGCAATACTTTGGCGCCACCACCAGGTAGCGTTCAGACGGTCATATGGGCATCTTTACACCCAGTACTATATGGTGCATTTTTATGAGCATGGCATGTAGCTGGGTCTTGCTATGGGCATTCCTTTCTATGTAGTAGATGGTATCGCCAAGTACTTTTGTCATATCGTTCATGCCTTCGAACGATAGTTTGGTGCCTGCGAGTTTCCTTACGAATTCGGCCTCGGCGGCCTGCAATGCTATGGGCGCATTGGGGGCATAGCGCGCCTTTATGGCATGTTCCAGCAGTTGTATGATGTAGTGCAGCAGATCTTTTTGCTGTTCCCTTCCGGCCTTAGACCAATCCTCTACGAATTTGGAGACACCGGCACCATTGTTGGTGAACAGGATGTTGAACATTTGCCTCACTTCGGGGAAAAGATCGTTCTCGCTATGGCGAATGAGGCGCAGGGCCTCAGTATAGCTACCCATGGCTATCTGGGCTACCTGTGCGGCTATGGAAGGATCGGTGGCGGTGCGTGCGGTAAGCGCATCGGCTATGTCTGTGGCAGGTATGGGTACCAGCCTTACCTCTTGCGTGCGCGACCGTATAGTGGCCAGTATATTCTCGCGCTGTTCGGCCACGAATATCATTATCGTGTCCTGCGGCGGCTCTTCTATCAGCTTCAGCAATATATTGCCCTCCTTGCCCAGGTATTCGGGCCGCCACATCAGCAATACCTTTTTACCCCCTTCGTATGAGCGCAGGTAGAGGGTCTCTATTATCTCGCGGCATTCGTCGGCGGTGATGTTGCCTTGCTTGTTCTCGGCGCCTATGAACTGCAGCCATTCGAAGGTGGTGCCATAGGGTGTCTGCTTCACAAATTCCCTGAACTCCTGCATATGCTGCTTGCTCATGGGTTTTACCCCCGGCCTGTGCGATATGGATGGGAAGCTGAGGTGAAGGTCGGCATGTTCCAGCCGGGCCACCTTGCTGCATCCGGGGCATTTGCCGCAAGAGTCGAATTCGCTCTTCTGCTCGCAGAAGATATACTGGGCCAGCGCCAGTGCCAGTGGCAGGCCGCCGGTACCTTCGGCGCCTGTGATAAGTAGTGCATGGGGGAAAGTATTGTTTCCCCACATTCTTAATAACCCGTTCTTTGCTGCCTGCTGGCCTACTACACTTGCGAAATTCAAAACAACATACTTGGTGTGAAATAGTAGGGCAAAGCTAATTAAAAAACGAGAGCACGGGTTCTAACACGGGTGCATAACTTAAAGTTCCGGATAAGGAGGAAACACTTATTTTTAAACACACAAGTACTTGACCATATCATGTTCCTGCAATTCGATATAAATAAGGATGCCAATGATGAGCTGGTGCACCAGAAGCTGGCACTGATAAACGAGGAAACATCGCCGCTGATGCGTATGATGTGGATATACAATGCCGACGAGCCCAACCGCCGCACATTTGAGAACAATATATGCACCTTTCATATAGGTAATGGCTACTTCCTGAGCGTGGCACACAACCTGAGGATGCAGGCAGGCTTTGTACGGTCGATAGATGCCGACCTGTACCGTGCCGAGATACTGCAGAAGCTGGACGGATCGCAGAACCGGCTGATGGAACAGCACTATTTTACCGATGAATATACCCGCAAGCGCTACCTGGCCAATAGCGATCCTGCGAACCTGCATACCATCACCAATATACTGAAGCAGAAACGCTTTGATACCCGGTGGGTGACACTTGCCCAGAAAGGCATATGTACGCCGCATGTGATATTCCAGTTTCGCGAGAACATGTTCTATAAGGATGCCGACATTACCCGCCAGTTCGACGCCAATATGCAACTGTACGATGCCGATGCGCATAAGTATACCTTTATGCTGCCTGTAGAACTGGTGGCCGCCTATTATACCGAGGATGTGGCGCTGTACCGCATAGTGGATACCCCGGCCGAAGTGATAGCAAAGATACCATCGCTACCGGTATGCTACGACCTGCTGGAAGAGGACAATGCAAAGCTATACTGCCTGCAGAGCTCGCCCGGTGGCGCAGTAGGGCGCCTGCTGAACATAGCACGCATAGAGGGCCTGCTGGACCATTTCGGGGTATTCCAGGACGATATAGGTGGTAATTATCTTTTTGAGCGATACCGCTACCTCATAAAGGGCTATTTCCGCTTCGGGTCGTCGGGCGCACCATACCTGTATTACAACAGCGCCCGCAATAGTTTTGTGATAAATGCCATACAGAGCGAGGCCAGCGGCGTGCAGCTATCTATAAAGAACGACCGCGAGGGCAACTACCAGTATGTGAACGCCATAGCCACACCCCTGCATGTACTGAAAGATAGCCTGCAAAGCCATATAGGCAGGGTATGACAATGCATAAAGTGTAAGAAGGATATCAGTTGAGCGGTATACCCATCCAGGTGTACTTGTAGAACATGCTTTTGCGACCGGTCTTGCCCTTGCTGAGGTATTTCTGCAAAAAGTCTTTCTGCTCTATAAGGGTTCGGTTCACTTCGTCCATATTCTTTTCCAATGGGCCTGCCAGCTCGTCTATTTTGACATCCTGCCCGCGTATGCTGTTCAGCTTTACCTGTACGCGCAGCATTTTGCGGTCCACGGTATCTAGCATGCCTTGTATCTCGGCATCTGTGCGGGCCGGTGTGAACTGCCTGTTGCGATAATTGATGAAATTGTTGAGGTCGCGTACGCCGCTGTTGAGGTCGGTAACGGCAGCATTGTATACATTCACCAGGCGGTTCTGCCGTTCTACATCTATATTGTGCTTCAGGTTAGAGAAATAATTGAACGCCATGGGTGTTTTTATGCCGTTCTGTTCCATACGGCGGGCCTCGGCCTCGTACTGCTGCAGGCGTGGCAGTTTCTCGTGAGCGGCTATGCTATCAGGGTAGCTGAAAAAGGGTTTTGATCTGTTCACTTCTGTTCTGCCCTCTGCAAATTCCTGGGTGGTGACAGGGTAATTGAGGAATTGCCACATGGGATCGAAGGGCATGTGCGTTCGAATGATGTCGGCAGGCAGGCTCATGAAGTAGGTATTGTCTATGCGCCGCGTGAATTTGTTGTTGCTGATGTAGCCCGAGCCCCAGGTGGGGTCGAAGATGTAGTACTGGCCATCTACCTGTGCAGCGCACCATTGATGCGGCAGATCGGAAGTTTGGCCATTGTGGCGGGTATAGCCGCCTATGAGCCATGATGTGAGCCCGCATTTCTGGCACAGATCGTGGAAGACGGCCGCATAGTTCTCGCAAATGCCTTTGCGCAGCCTCATTATCTTGTCTATCTTATCCTGCTCTTTCTCGTGAAAGTTGAGGGCGTACATGTTGTCTACATCATACTCGAAACTAGATGCCGTCCAGATGAATATGGCCCTTATCTTTTCCTTTTGCGTGCCGAAGCCGGAGTTTATATAGCGTGCGACACCCTGCGTGGTGGTGGCCTCGCCGGCAGGTATCTCCAGCGCTTTTTTGTCTATGGTCGCATATTCACTGGCCGCAGGCGTGGCAGAGGGCTTAGGGGGTGATGTCCTGGTCTGTCCATTGCCGGTATATGCCAGTACAAGCAGCAATAGCAAATTTATGGTCGTTCTCATGGGGTATTATCGCAGGTGGTAAAGTTACAGGCATATGGGCAATTACCCGAGGTACGAAATACAGATATTCCCAAGATAATAACACCCGCACGATTCGGGGACCGTGCGGGTGTGTTGTTTATTGAATGAGCGTGTTATTTAGTTGATGCTGATGAGCTCTACATCGAATACCAGTGTGCTGTTGGGGCCTATGACCGGGCCTACCTGGCGGTTGCCATAACCCAGGTGTGGCGGTATGAAGAAACGCCATTTGCTGCCGGTACCCATAAGCTGCAGGCCTTCGGTCCAGCCTTTGATGACCATGTTGAGCGGGAAGGAGGCAGGCTTGCCACGGTTCACAGAGCTATCGAACACGGTACCATCTATGAGTGTGCCATGGTAGTGGCAGGTAACGGTATTGAACTCGGTGGGCTTTGGGCCGCTGCCTTCGGTGAGTACTTCGTACTGCAGGCCGCTGGGCAGTTCTGTAACGCCCGGCTTTGCTTTGTTGGCAGCCAGGAATTCCTGGCCGGCCTTGAGGTTCTTTGCTTCTGTATCGCCCTTTAGCTGTGCGAGTCTGTCTGACAAGTTCATTGTAGATGTGTTTTGGCGCAAAAATAGGCAAAGAAGTCGTTAGTCGTTAGTAGATAGTCGTTAGTCGCGACCCGGCAGAGGTATTTCCGTCCTGAACTGTCAATAGCTTATCCCAGCAGGTGCTCCCACGGGCCGGCGCCCTCGCGTATGAGGGTAGGTGCGCCCTGCGTACAATCTATGACGGTAGATCCCAGTATATGTCCGGGACCGCCATCCACCACTATATCTACCAGGTGGCCGAAGAGGTCGTACATCACTTCAGGATCGGTATAGTACTCTACATGGCCATCCATGGGCAGAGAGGCGCTCATGATGGGGTGTCCCAGATCTTTTACTATGGCCTGGCAAATGCGGTTATCGGGTACGCGTATACCAACGGTGTCCTTTTTGGTCTTGAGGAGTTTGGGTACCTGCTTGCTGGCCTCTAGTATGAAGGTGTATGGGCCGGGCAGGGCGGCCTTCAGCATACGGAATATGGGGGTATCGACACTGCGGGCATAGTCTGACAGGTGGCTGAGATCGGCACAGATGAAGGAGAACTGGGCTTTTTTTACATCCACGTTCTTGATGCGGGCTATGCGGGTGATGGCATCGGCACTCTGTATAGAGCAGCCGATACCATAAATGGTATCGGTAGGGTAGATGATGACCCCGCCATTGCGCAGGCACTCTACCACGGTGGCCAGGTTGCGTGGCTGAGGGTTGTCGGGGTGGATATGCAGCCGCATAGGGATGGATATTTATATAAAGTTACGAACGATATGGCTAAGTAGGGTATTCGGTGCGGGTTTTCAGTGGCAACTTTATACTTTTGGTGTGTTAATAAATATTCGCTTTGCAGCTATCTATCATCATACCTACCTGGAACAACCTGGCCTTTGCACGACTGTGCGTGGAGAGCATAAGAAAGAATTCGGCATACCGGCACCAGGTGATACTGCACATAAATGATGGCAGTGACGGCACGCTGCAATGGGCGCAGCAGGAGGGTATAGACCATACCTATACGCCCGATAATGCGGGTATATGCATGGCGGTGAACGAGGCGGGCGGACTGGCAAAGCACGATCATATAGTATACATGAACGATGATATGTATGTGTGCCCCGAGTGGGATGTGCATATAGCGGACGAGATAAGGGCGGCGGGCACGGACTGTTTCATGTTCTCCAGCACTATGATAGAGCCCATAAACTACCACAACCCATGTGTGATACACCGCGACCATGGGCAGACGATAGAGACCTTTGACGAGGCGGGCCTACTGCGAGAATGCAATACCATACCCAAGGCCGACTGGACAGGCAGCACATGGCCGCCTACCATTGTACACCGCAAATACTGGCTGATAACGGGCGGCTACAGCATAGAGCTGAGTCCGGGTGTGAGCAGCGATGACGACTTTGCGATGAAGATGTGGGCCGCGGGCTGTCGCATATTCAAGGGCATAGGACGGAGCAGGGTGTATCATTTCCAATCGAAATCGACACTGCGGATAAAGAAGAACGATGGCCGCAAACAGTTCCTGATGAAGTGGGGGATGAACCAGTCGACCTTCAATAAGTACTATATAAGGCGGGGCACACCATATACCGGGCCGCTGAAGGAGCCGCAGGGGCTGGGCTGGGAGCGTTTCAGGGCGTGGGTGAAGCGGAAGTTGTGAACCTTTTCTGAACCTTGATTTGAAGGATGGAGGGATGAGCTTGATCGAGTGCTTGGCCGGTCTGGAGACCGGCTGATCTGTATAGACACGAGAGCGCTGCGCTAACTCTCGCGCCAGTGGTATCCAGGTTTTAGCAACGATGTTATGCCCAGCTTAGGAAATGGAAGGTGTTTCCTTTGAGGATGAGGTAGCCGAGGCGTTGGCGGATCATTACTTTGTTGTCGGGGGAATATGAAATTGAATAGTGGTCTTGCTGCGAACCGGTATTGTTGGAGAAGCATTGAAGGTCTACGACGCAACGTATACCACCTTCCTGTTTGAAAATGGCCACTCTTTTGACGCTATATGCCGATGCCCGTTCGCCATGTTCGATGTGGGAAATGATGGTGTCTGCCATCGCCATGCCGAGCTTTATCTTGTCTTTTGTGGGGATGGGCAGGCCTTTATCGATGGTGAAACTTGTGGTATCGATATGGATGGGATAGAGCCATTTGTTGTCGGCGAAAAGCTGCCGTACATGGTCGGGTGCGGTAGTGTCGGCGGTCTCTGCCTGTACCTCTGTGTTGTTGCCGGTAGCATTGCCATCCTTGCAGGCTATCGCAAATAGGGCTAATGCCAGGATAGATCCTTTTGTATATTTGTTCATAGTTCGTGATGGTAGTAATAGATGTAGTGATGGTATATCATCCCCTCAGCTTATTCACAACATCTATGTACTGCTGCATAGCCGTGTCGGCAGATGTGCCGTCGAGTGAGGCCCAGGCGTTGTACTTGGCTTTGGCTACGAAGTCGAAGGGGTTGGAGGGGCCATCGGCAGGAGCATCGCCCTCGGTGGCCTGCTTGTATAGGCTGTATAGCTGCAGCAGGGTATCGTTATCGGGGCGGGTGGTTATTAGCTTGCTGTTAGCAACGGCCTGTTCGAAAAGTTGTTTCAGTTCCATATATAAGTAGTGTGTGCTACTAATGTACGAATGTTTTTTCGCCCACGGGTATCTCTATGGGTAGTGTGTTCTCATTGGGTGGTATGGGGCAATTGAACCCTTCGGCATAGGCACAGTAGGGATTGTAGCTTTTATTGAGGTCTAGCAGAATGCGCCCTGCGCTGATGTCCTTTATGGAGAGGTCTATATAGCGACCACCGCCATAGGTCTGGTCGTAATTGGTACGGTCGCGGAAGGGGATGAAGAGGTGGTCTTTGTATACGGTGTCCTTCACAAGGTCTATACCCTGGTAGGCATGCAGGGTGTACTGCTGCCCCTTGACGGTAAAGGTGAGCGTACAGTATTCACGGAAGGGCTTCTGCTTACCACTGTGGGTGGGTATCATGAAGGGTGTGCTGCCGGGCGTTTCCCTCACTTCGGCGATAACACGATAGGTGACATCGGGCGGGAAAAAGCTGATCTTTCCTGCATCGGCCGGCTTTATGGGCTGGCGCTTTTCGGCCAGCAGCTCTTCTATGTACTTTTTGCGGTAGGTCACTATGCTATCGGAGTACGACTGCCCGAGGGCAGCCGTACCTGTTAATAGCGATATGATGAATAAGATGTTTTTCATGTTAAGGGATCTAACCACAAGGGGAGCCTCTCCCCAGCCCTCTCCGAAGGAGAGGGTGCTAATGTCCGCGCGGTCGCGCGGGTATTGCGGCTTAAGTAATACTTACATTTACAGCTGCCTGTTTTTCGGGGCGCATCTGCGGGAAGAAGAGTACATCCTGTATAGATACATTGCCGGTGAGAAGCATGGCCAGGCGCTCTATACCGAAGCCGATACCTGCCGTGGGTGGCATACCATACTCCAGGGCGCGCAGGAAGTCGTGATCGATGAACATGGCCTCGTCGTCGCCGCGCTCCATGAGGGCCACCTGGTCTTCGAAACGCTTACGCTGATCGATAGGGTCGTTGAGCTCGCTGTAGGCATTTGCTATCTCCTTACCGTTTATTATAAGCTCGAAACGCTCTACCAGGCCGGGTTTGCTGCGGTGCTTCTTGGTGAGGGGGCTCATCTCTACGGGGTAGTCGGTGATGAAGGTGGGCTGTATGTAGTGGTGCTCGCACATTTCGCCGAACAGCTCGTCTATGAGCTTACCACGACCCATAGATGCATCTACATCTATACGGTGTTTCTTGCAGAGGTCTCGAAGACCGTCTTCGTCCATATCACTAATATCGGTGCCGGTATGTTGCTTTATTGCATCGTATATGCTCACACGGGCATAGGGCGCTTTGAAGTCGATACTTGTACCATTGACCTCGGTCACAGAGGTGCCGTTGGTGGCTATGGCGGTCTGCTCCAGCAGTTGCTCGGTGGTCTCCATCATCCAGAGGTAGTCCTTATAGGCCACATAGAACTCCAGGATGGTGAACTCGGGGTTGTGGGTGCGGTCCATACCCTCGTTGCGGAAGTTGCGGCTGAACTCGTATACCCATTCGAAGCCACCTACTATGAGGCGTTTCAGGTAAAGCTCGTTAGCTATGCGCAGGTAGAGGGGCATATCGAGGGCATTGTGGTGGGTGATGAAGGGGCGTGCTGCCGCGCCACCCGGTATACTCTGCAGCACAGGGGTGTCCACTTCCAGCGCACCGCGCTCGTTGAGGAAGGTGCGGATGGCATTCTTCATCTTGGTTATCTTCACGAAGGTGTCGCGTACGCCGGGGTTAACGATGAGGTCGGCATAGCGCTGGCGGTACTTGAACTCGAGGTCGGTAACGGCATCGAACTGCTCACCATCTTTCTCTTTTACTACAGGTAGCGGATGCAAGCTCTTGGAAAGCAGCGTGAAAGACGTGGCATGTATAGATATCTCGCCTGTACGGGTGATGAAGACAAAACCCCTTACGCCTATGATATCGCCGATGTCGAGGAGTTTTTTCCAAAGCATATCGTAGGCCGTCTTGTCTTCGCCGGTGCATATCTCGTCGCGTTTTACATATACCTGTATGCGGCCGGTACTGTCCTGTAGCACAGCGAAATTGGCCTTGCCCATATCGCGGACGCTCATGATGCGTCCGGCAAATGATACTTCTTTATATTTATCTGCTGTCTCTTCGGTATAGTTCTCCTTTATCTCTTTGGCAGTATGTGTGATATGGAACAATGGGGCAGGATAGGGGTCTATACCCATGGCCTGTATCTCCGCCAGTTTTTCGCGGCGTACTATTTCCTGTTCGCTAAGTGTTGCTTGCATGATCGCAAAAATATAAGATAAAGACCTGACCACAAAGAGGCCTCTCTCCCAGCCCTCTCGCAAGGAGAGGGAGGTCTTACGTCCGCGCTGTCGCGCAGTTATATTAATGCCCCTATAAGCATACTCAATGGCAGTACGCAGGGGTTATAGTACCTTTGGCGCTTCAAAACAGAGATAATGGGCAAAGTAGCCATCAACATAGCGACCGGAAGTTTACAGACAGAAGAGATAATAGTAGGTATAGACCTGGGCACTACCAATAGCCTGATAGCCATAGTACGCAACGATACCCGCCAGCCACTGGCCCTGAAGGAGACCGATGGGCTGACACTGGTGCCATCGATAGTTCACTTTGATGAATATGGGAATACGACCGTGGGCAATGCCGCACGGGAAAAACTGGTGGCCGAGCCGGAACGTACCATATATTCGGTAAAGCGGCTGATGGGGAAGTCTTACAAGGATGTAAAGGGAGAGACGAATTTCTTTGCTTATAATGTGATAGATGATGATACCGATGCGCTGGTGAAGATACAGGTGGGGCAGAGGTTCTACTCGCCCATAGAGCTATCGTCTTATATACTAAAGGAACTGAAAGGAAGGGCAGAACATATACTGAAGACCACCATCACGAAGGCGGTGATAACGGTGCCTGCCTACTTTAACGATGCACAGCGGCAGGCCACCCGTGATGCCGGCCGACTGGCAGGGCTGGATGTACTGCGTATCATAAACGAGCCAACGGCGGCCAGCCTGGCCTATGGGCTGGGTACGGGCACCGGCAAAGAGCGTACCATAGCCGTATATGACCTTGGTGGCGGAACGTTCGATATATCGATACTGACGATAAGCAACGGGATATTCGAGGTGCTATCGACCAATGGCGATACCTACCTGGGAGGCGATGATATGGATAATACCCTGGCGCAATACTGGGCCGGGCAGATAGGCGCCGACAAGACCGACAAACAACTGATGCAGCTACTGCGTGTAACGGCAGAGGAGGCAAAAAAGCACCTTACAGATAATGATAGCTTTACCGGGGAGATAGCCGGGAAAGCGATGAGCGTGACCAAGGCACAGTTCAATGAACTGATACAGCCCCTTGTGGACCGTACCATGACGGCCTGCGCCAATGCGCTGCGCGATGCAGGTGTGCGTAAGGAACAGATAGATGCCGTAGTGATGGTAGGTGGCAGCACGCGTGTGCCGCTGGTAAAGGAGAGCGTGAAACAGTTCTTTGGGCAGGATGTGTATGACAAGCTGAACCCTGATGAGGTGGTAGCGCTGGGCGCGGCCGTACAGGCCGATATACTGGCCGGAAAGAATACCGATATGCTGCTGCTGGATGTGACGCCGCTATCGCTGGGGATAGAGACCATGGGCGGGCTGATGGATGTGCTGATGCCCCGCAACTCGAAGATACCTAACCGCGCCGGCCGCCAGTATACTACCCAGAAGGACGGGCAGAGCGGTATGCGGATATCGGTATACCAGGGCGAACGCGACCTGGTAAGGGACAACAGGAAGCTGGCAGAATTTAACCTGACGGGGATACCTGCCATGCCTGCGGGCCTGCCGAAGGTAGAGGTGAACTTCCTGATAGATGCAGATGGCATTTTGCGCGTGAGCGCGACCGAACTGCGCAGCGGTGTGGCACAGACGATAGAGGTAAAACCGCAATATGGCCTTACGGACGAGGAGGTGGAAAAGATGCTGCTGGACAGTCTGACCCATGCCAAGGAGGACATAAGCACCCGCGCACTGGTAGAGGCCACTACAGAAGCAGAGCAGATGCTGGAGACGACAGAGAAATTCATAGTGAAATACAGCGAGGCGCTGCAGCCGGAAGAGCTGACGGCCACCCGCGCACAGATGGAGGAACTGCGCAAGGCGATAGCTGCGGCTGATAAGGATGCCGTACAGCACCATACAGAACTGCTGAACGAGGTATCGCGGCCATATGCAGAGCGTGTGATGGAAGGTGCGCTAAAAGATGCTATGAAGGGGAAGAAGGTGATATAGAATTAGGAATTATGAATGGGTGTTGGGAATTAGGTATTAGGAATTAGGTATTAGGAATTGGAGGTATTGGGTAATTCAGGTTCCTGTCGTCTGTTTCATAAGTTGTTAGCATTTATATTCGCATTTCATATTCTTTTCTGCCTTACACATATTATTTCTATAGCTCGATCGATCTTGATTTTCCAATTCCCAATAACTAATACCTAATACCTAATAACCAATTCCTAATTCATAAAGTGAAAGTTTACAAATTCGGAGGGGCATCGATAGCAGATGCGGGCAGGATGACGGCCCTGTTGCCCATAGTACAGAATGAGAATGAACCATTGCTGATAGTGATGTCGGCATTGGGCAAGACCACCAATGCACTGGAAAATATACTGGCCCATGCCTGCAAGGGAGACATGAAGGCAGCACAGGCATTGGCAGATACCCTTATAGACCAGCATATGACCTATGCCCTTGCGCTGCTGGATGATATGCATTTTGAAATGGCTAAGAAGGCCCTGGCCACATTGGCCAATGAACTGAAGAAGGCGGTGGGTGATGCGGATGCAGCTTTTTATGATCAGTCTTATGACCAGGTGGTATGCATGGGCGAACTGCTGTCGACCTGCATGTTCCATCATTTTTTATTGCAAAATGGAATGGACGCGGAGTGGGTGGATGTGCGCAAGGTGATACGCACGGACGATACTTACCGCGATGCGGCCATAGACTGGAACTATACCAAGCTGGAGGCCGAGGCCATAATAGGTCGCAAGCTGCGGCAGGGTAAAATAGTAGTGGTACAGGGTTTTATAGGGTCTACAGAGGCAGGTGCATCGGTGACACTGGGCAGGGAAGGGTCGGACTATACGGCGGCCGTACTGGCGGCTATGCTGCGGGCCTCGTCGGTAACGATATGGAAGGATGTGGACGGCTTTCGCAATGCAGACCCCAAGCTATTTGCCGATACGGTGAAGATAGAGGCCATATCGTATAACGAGGTGATAGAAATGGCCTTTTACGGTGCGCAGATAATACATCCGAAGACGATAAAGCCACTGCACAATAATAATATACCCCTGTATGTAAAATGCTTCCTGGATAAGGAACTGAGCGGATCGGTGATAAAGGGCGATACGGGTAATGTAGCGTATCCGCCGCTGATAGTGCTGAAGGATAAGCAGGTGCTGGTGCAGGTGACCACTCGCGACTTCTCCTTTATAACCGAGGACAACCTGAGCCGTATCTATGCCATCTTCCACGAGCTGAAAGTGAAGATAAACCTGATACAGAATGCGGCCATCAGCTTTGTGGCCTGTATAGACGACAGGGAGGACAAGATAAAAGCACTGCTGGTGGCGCTGGGCAAGGACTACAAAGTATCTATAAATGAGTCGGTGAGCCTGCTGACGGTGCGCCATTACACGCCCGAGATATTCTTTGGGCTCACGAAGGACAAACAGATACTGCTGCGCCAGGAGACCCGAAAGACCCTGCAGGCCGTAATGAAATGATGCTCAGATAGATAGTGTGCAAAGAGGAATAGTGGCTACATACAGCCATTGTTAAAAACTGCGTAAGCGATAGTTTTCACGGTAGATAAATGGTAAATTGCATATAGGCGGCCGCTAGCAGTAGCCGGTCAGTATCGTGCGTTAGCCTGAATGACCTCCTAATAATGGGCGGTCAATGACCCTCTTCACAAACTTCTATTGCATGCGTTGGGTAAAGCTGGTACTAAAGGTCGTAGGTTCGCTGGTCGCTTTGATGCTCATCCTCTTCGTATGCATAGCCATATATGTACAGCGCAATAAGGAGCGGGTGTTCGGGTATGTACTGGAACAGCTAAAAGACAACATAAATGGTGAGCTGCATATAGGGCAGATGGAGCCGCATATACTGAGGAGTTTCCCCCATGTAACTGTAGAGTTGGAGGACGTTTCGCTAAGAGACAGCCTGTGGCAGACCCATAAGCGCGATCTGCTGCGGGCAAAGAACATATTCGTGGCAGTGGACCTGAGGTCGCTGCTATCGGGCAAGCCGCGCATACGTCATGTGAACGTGGAGAATGGCAGGGTACACCTGTATACTGATAGTACCGGTTATGGCAATGCGAGCATCTTTCGTAAAAAGGAGAAAAAGAAAGATGGCGAACAGAAAGAGTTGCCACGGCTGGGGCAAATAGAATTGACGAATGTAGAGCTGCTGATAGAGAACAAGGTGAAATTCAAGGACTTTCATTTTGTGATACACAAGGCGGCATCGGAATTGGAATACCGGCCCACAGGCTGGGATGCGCGCATACACCTGAGTGTGCATGTAAAGAACATGATGTTCAATACCAACAGGGGCAGCTTTCTGAAAGACAAACGTCTGAAGACCCATCTTACGGCATCGTACGATAACAGGACAGAGACGGTGACCGTACCCATGCGCCCCTTTATGCTGGACGATGATAAGGTAGAGATAGGCAGCACCATAGTGGTGAAAGAGTCCCCGGCCACCTTTATCATAGATATAAAGGCCAATGGCATCATGTATAAGAATGCCCTTTCCTTCCTGACGCCGCCCATAGTGAACAGGCTGGATAAGTATGATCTTAAGAAAAAGATAGATGTGCAGGCCGTACTGAAGGGGCATGCCAAGTACCGCGATACGCCCTATGTGACCGTGACATGGCAGGTGAAGGATAACACCTTCATGACGGGCGATGTGGCAATAGAGCACTGCACATTCACCGGCATCTACAATAACGAACGTGTGAAGGATGGCGGCTATAAGGACGATAATGCCATCATAGAGTTGAAGGGGCTGACAGGGCAGTGGCATGGCATACCCTTCAGGGCCGATACGATAAGCATATCGAACATAATGAGGCCGGTACTGCAGGGGCGCTTCCGGTCCACATTCGATATGAAGCAGGCCAACGCACTGACGGGAGGTAGCAGTTTCCGGTTCGACAAAGGAAAGGCCGAGGTGAACATACTGTACAAGGGCGGGGTGTACCGCAGCGATACCACACGACCCTATATGTATGGCACCATAAAGGTAAGCGATGCGGGTATGACCTATGTGCCGCGCGGGCTTATATTCAGCAATAGCGGGGCTACGCTGCGCTTTGGCGGTAGCGACCTTTTTATAGATGATGCACGGCTACAGCGTGGCAATACGGTGCTGAACATGCAGGGCCGGCTGCTGAACTTTCTGAACTTGTACTATACCGACCCACGGAAGATAATATGGGACTGGCAGCTACAAAGCCCCCAGATAGACCTGAACGAGTTCGTACCCTTGCTGGCAGCACGAAAGGCAGTGCAGGTAGGGACCAATACCACGGGTACGGCCAGGCTATCGGATCAGTTGGATAGATTTCTGGATGCAAGTAGTGTGAGGATGAATGTGCGGGTAGATAAGCTGACGTACAGACATTTTACGGCAAAACAGCTAAGGGGCGATGTGGAAATGATAGGGGCGGACATAGCGCTGAAGAACGTGAGTGTGGAGCATGCCAATGGGAAACTAAAGGTGAATGTGCATGTAAAACAGGAGGCGGACAGGATCAGCTATACCCTGAACACGACCGTGGAGCATGTGGATGTGCGGCAATTCTTCACGGCGTTCGAGAACTTTGGGCAGAGCTCTATAACCGACAGGAACATAGGCGGCAAGCTATCTACAGATATAGAAGTATCGGGAGCGCTACGGCCAAATGGCGAGCCCGTACCTTATTCCATAAACGGTACTGCGGCCTTCAGGCTGGAGGGTGGTACGCTGATCGGTTTCGCTCCGCTAAAGGCCATCAGCACTTTCGTGTTCAGGAACAGGAACCTGGATAGTATCGCCTTCCGCGATATCGATAACCGTTTTACGATACAGGGAGATAAGATCACCATTCACCCGATGTTCATAGAATCGAACGCCATAAATATGCATGTGAAAGGTACCTATGCCATAGGCAAGACGGGTACCGACATACTGATGGACATACCGCTACGCAACCCCAAGAAGGATGAACTGGTGGTAGACGACGAGCTGCGGCAGGAGCGCAGTATGCAGGGTATAGTGCTGCACCTGAGGGCCGTGGACGGCCCCGATGGCAAGGTGAAAATAAAATGGGCATCGAAGGAGGACAGGAAAGAAAAAAGCGACCGTCCTGTAAAGAAACGATCGCTATTTGGTGGCAGGTGAGGCGGCGCTACGACCGCCTGCGTTGGCCGAGTATCACCTCGCCCTCATCTTCCTTATAGTCGCTGAGCTCGTCGAGCATGGCCTGTATCCTGGTATCCCATTTGGCCTGCATAGGCTGGTTCAGCGAGTGCTGGGTCTCGCTATCGTAGCGGTCCTGGCATTCCTCCCATTCGCGGAAGTAACGCTCCAGGCGGTCGTCTATGCGGTCTATATTGCCGCGGCTCACTTCCTCGCGGAACATCTTCCTTATTTTACGCGCATACACCTCGGTTATGTCGAAATGCTTCTGTTCGTGCGAGAGGCCATAGGTACCTGCCCTGCGGTTCATCCATTCCACATCCAGGTCGCCGGAGTGTTTGGCATCGTAGTAGACCATCCATGATGAGTCGCGGTTGAAGAGTGCGGGTACCTTGTAGGTGAGCTTGTAGCCATCGGTATGGTATTCGGGTTCTATACCGCTCCATGTCTGACCTGAATATTCGTTGGTGTTCCTGTGATGGGCCACTTTCTGAAAATCCTCCATGGTGAGCTTGCGGTCCTCAGACCAGTGGATGATCTTGTTTTTCGGTTGGCCCAGCAGCATGGCCAGCATCAATAAATGTATCATATTCATTTTCCTTTTTCCTCTTTTCGGTCTTCACATAGAGCCTTCTAGGCTGGAGCCCCTCCCGACATCCCCGATGGGGAGGAGATGGGTTGTCAATTTCCAGTGATATAAAAATGGGTGTGCCGTCTTTTTTGAAGTGTATGCAAGTTACATTAGTAGTATATAATGAAATGCTAAGGTTTGTCTGAACAATGATGCGAAGGATGGAAGGGTAAGGGAAGTAAATGTGTAAACAAAACAATAACTTTTGACATAACAGGGAGAAACCATATTTTTGCAGCCCCAAACCCGGTGCTCAATAATAAAAGCGTGGGTGGGGACTACCCAGATGCTGCCGATACACGACGCTTTACCTTTACTGAAAGATCCGTGCAAAGTTTTTATCACCACCCATCACAAGCCCGATGGGGATGCGATAGGCAGTATGCTGGCGCTGTATCACTATCTGGTGGGCAGGGGCCATACGGTGACGGCTGTGGCGCCCAGCGAGGTGCCGGAGTTCCTGAGGTGGATGCCCGGCTGCAATAAGCTGGTGAACTACGAGGCGCAGTCCGACACAGCAAAGAACGCGCTGAAAAATGCCGATATCATCTTTGGGCTGGACTTCAACGACTTTAACCGTACCAAGCATCTGGAGCAACTGGTGGAAGAGCTGGACAAGCCGAAGATAATGCTGGACCATCACCTTTTTCCCAAACCGCAGTGGACGTACGGCATCAGCATGCCGGAGAAAAGCAGCACATGCGAGGTGGTGTATGACTTCATAAACCTGTGCGGCGATAATGCCCTTATAACAAAAGATATAGCCACCTGCATGTATGTAGGTGTGATGACAGATACGGGCTCGTTCAGGTTCCCGGCCACTACGGCCAGCGTACACCTGATGGTGGCCGACCTGATGACACGCGGTATAGACCATACCCGCATACATGAGGAAGTGTATGACTCGTGGAGCGAGGGGCGCATGCGCTTCTTGGGGTATGTGCTGATAGAGCGGATGGAGATCTTCCGCAAGTATGATGCGGCGCTGATAACCTTGTCGCGCAAGGATATGAACCTCTTCAATGTGCAGAACGGCGATACCGAAGGGCTGGTGAACTACCCGCTGAGCATAGCGGGCATAAGGTTCGCGACCCTCATTACCGAGCGTAGCGATGAGGTGAAACTATCGTTCCGCAGCAAGGGCAATTTCGACGTGAGTAAATTCGCCAGGCTGCATTTCGATGGAGGCGGTCACTTCAATGCATCGGGCGGACGATCGAAAATGAGTTTTGAGGAAACAATTTTACATTTTAAGAGAATTTTGTCGGATATTCACCCAAAATAACATAACAAAACAATTTAATAAAAACTAAGAACATGACAAAGAGGATCATTCCTATCGCTTTACTGGGCGCAGCTACACTTGGTATCACTTCCTGCGGCGGTGGTAAAGGTGACTTCAAAAAAGTGAACGGCCTTGAGTACAAGATCGTGAAGGATGTAGAAGGCAAGAACGCAGCCATAGGCGACATCATAGAGTTCCACCTGGTGGCAAAAGTAGACACACTGACAGTGGCCGACTCTTACAAGCAGGGCCAGGCGCAGATAACCAAGTTGGACAGCGCCCGCAACATAGGCGACCTGGTGGCGATATTCCCCCATATGTCGGCCGGCGATAGCGCGATAGTGAACATATCTTGCGATACGATACTGAGCAAAATGCCTGCCGAGCAGATAGGCCGCGTGCCAGAGTGGATGAAGAAAGGCAATACCATAAAGATATCGGTGAAGCTGGTATCGGTAAAGAACGAAGAGGAGTTCCAGAAGGAAATGCAGGCCAAGCAGGCAGAGCAGATGAAGAAGATGGAAGAGCAGAAGGCCGCGCAGATGCCGCTGGACGACCAGAAACTGCAGGAGTACTTTACGAAGAACAACCTGAAGCCGCAGAAAACAGCATCGGGCGTATACTATATAGTACACAAGCCGGGCGCAGGCGCACAGATAGCCAAGGGCATGACCGCGAAAATGAAGTATACCGGCAAAACACTGGAAGGTGTGGCGTTCGACTCTAACATAGATACTGCGATAGGTCACCACGGTACCGACCTGCTGACCTTCCAGGTGGGCATGGGCCAGATGATACCCGGCTTTGACGAGGGTGTACAGCAGCTGAAGAAGGGCGCTAAGGCCACCCTTTACCTGCCTTCGCCACTGGCATATGGTCCTAACAGCCCCAGCCCGCTGGTAGCTCCTAACTCGATACTGATATTCGAGGTAGAGGTAGCAGATGCGTCAGCGGCTTCTGCCCCATCGCCCGACATGTCTGCGGCAGCGCCTGGCAGATAGTCGATCTTTTAACAAGATGGCTAACATAACCCTTGATATATTTACACCAAATGTATTTGCTCAAATGAAGATAAGAACTAAAAAGACCCTTTTACCCCTGATGGCGGCGGTAGGCATGGCCGGCGCTGCGAATGCACAGACACCCGCAGCAGATGGTTATACCGCACTGCCCAGCGGCATAGAGTATAAGGTAATAAAGAAAGGCGATGGTACCCGCAAGGCCGGCATTGGCGACCAGGTAGAGATGTTCATACATGTATACCTGGGCGATAGCGCCATCTTCGACTCGCGCAAGATGTACAATGCTACCCAGCCTGTGCCTGTGAAGATGACCGCACCTACCCGCAACGGCGACCTGATGGAAGGCTTTATGATGCTGGCCGCAGGCGACAGCGCCCTGCTGACAGTACCTGTGGACACACTGCTGAAAGGCAATGCACCGCAGATGCCCGGCATGAAGCCCAGCGTTGGCCAGAAGATGGTGTACCAGGTACAGGTGGTATCGGTAAGGACGGCAGAGGAGCAGAAGAAGTATGACGAGGAAATGGCCGGCAAACAGAAGGGTATAGATGAGCAACTGCTGCAGGAGTACTTCAAGAAGAAGAAACTGACACCGACAAAAACGGAAAGCGGACTGTACTACACTATAACCAAAAAGGGCACGGGAGCTAATGTAGCTGCCGGGCAGATGGTGAACGTGAACTATACAGGTATGCTGATAAACGGTCAGAAGTTCGACTCTAATACCGATACCGCCTTCAAGCATGTGGAACCCTTTACCCTTACGGTAGGCAGGGGCCAGGTGATAAAAGGCTGGGACGAGGGTCTGCAGCTGCTGAGCAAGGGCACCAAGGCCACGCTCTACATACCATCGGCACTGGCATATGGCAGCCAGGACAGGAGTCCGCAGATACCTGCCAACTCTATACTGATATTCGATGTGGAGATAGTAGATATAACCGATCAGGCCAGTATAGACGAGAAGAAGATAAAGGACCACCTGGCGAAGAACAAGATAAAGGCCACCCGTACACCATCGGGGCTGTATTACACTATATCGCAAAAGGGCCTGGGCCCGAATGCCGCAAAGGGTAAGAAAGTGACGATGAACTATACAGGCCGCCTGCTGGATGGCCGCGCGTTCGACTCGAACACCGACCCCAAGTTCGGCCATGTGCGTCCGTTCGACTTCACGCTGGGTATAGGTCAGGTGATACAGGGCTGGGATGAGGGTGTGCAACTGCTGCAGATAGGCACGAAGGGCACGTTCTACATACCATCGGCACTGGGCTATGGCCCCAGCGGCAGCGGACAGCAGATACCACCTAACTCGGTACTGGTTTTCGATGTAGAACTTACAGGAATAGAGTAACAGTAATTTATTTCTTTGATATAACAGAGGCGCCGATCAGGACGCCTCTGTTTTTTTGCGTATGGCGTTTATGGAAATTCATGGGTATGCGCATCTTATGAGTGAAACCTAAAACGAACTATCATGGAGATCAACGCCCTAAAGAATGCCGACTACCTGGATATCATCTTCGACAACCGCAACAAGAGCTATGGAGGCTACCAGCTGCGCAAGAGCTATGGTCAAAGGGTAGGCAAGGCCGTGGCCATATTGTATGGTGCACTTGCCGCCATCATTCTGTATGGCCTGCTGCACAAGCAGGATGTACAGGCTACCACCGAACGAATACTGGACGGGACCATACTGACGGATGTGTATGTTGCGCCACCGCCTGTAGTGGTGCCGCCACCGCCGCCGCCACCGAGGGCTGTAATGCCACATGCGCGGCCTACAAGGCTTTTGACCGACCCTGTGGTGACCGATGAGCCCATACCGGACGACAGGCATATGGCCCATGCCAGCGACCTGACACATGCCAATGTGGGGAGAGGGAATGTGATAGGAGAAGAGGGGGACATAACCCCCGATATAAGGCCCGGCGGCAGCAACACCATAACGCCACCGGCCGATACACGGCCCGATAAACCGCTGACCTATGTAGAACAGATGCCTGCCTTCAGCGGAGACCTGCAGGCCTATCTGGCGGCCCATATCAATTACCCGCATGCGGCCAGGGAATTCGGGATAGGTGGTAGGGTGATAGTATCTTTTGTGGTGAACGAGGATGGCAAGATAACCGATGCGCATGTGGTACGCGGCATAGGCGGCGGTTGCGATGAGGAGGCCCTGAGAGTGGTGAACAGTATGCCACCCTGGAAGCCCGGCAGGCAGAACGGCAGGGCCGTAAAGGTTATCTTCAACCTGCCTGTCGTTTTCGAGCTGCAATGATGTGTGCTGTACGGTGAGGTATCGGTAACGGGGATGTATGTATTCCTGCTACCGGCATTTTTGAGTATGTTTGGTGTATGCGAAGGTACCTGTATATAGTGGCAATGATGCTGCTGGCGCATAGCGCACGGGCACAGATTTATGTGCTGGGTGTGGCGCAGGATGGCGGCTATCCGCATGCAGGCTGTATCAAAAAATGCTGCGCTGATGCATGGGCGAGCAAAGACAAGCGCAGGTATGTGACCAGCCTGGCATATGCCGACAGCGCCAGCGGTAAATGGTGGCTGCTGGAGGCCACGCCCGATATAGCGGCACAATTGCAATATTTCAGCGAGCTTACGCGTGGCAGATATAAGTATCTGCCCGATGGTATCTTCGTTACTCATGCGCACATAGGGCATTATACCGGCCTGATGCAACTGGGGCGCGAAGTGATGAATACCAGGGATATGCCGGTATATGTGATGCCGCGCATGCGCCAATACCTTACCGACAATGGCCCATGGAGCCAACTGGTGAGGCTGGGCAACATAAAGCTGGTGGACATAGCGCAGGTGATGGACAGTGCCGACATGGCCGGGAAGAAAAAAGCAGCATATGACCTGGCGCCCGGGGTGGGTGTGTACGCCTTCAGGGTGCCGCACAGGGACGAATATTCGGAGACGGTGGGACTGGGCGTATGTACGAGAGAGAAGAACTACATCTTCATTCCTGATATAGATAAATGGGAGAAATGGCAGACGGACATACGCAATGTGGCCACGGCAGCCGATGTGGTATTGATAGACGGTACCTTTTACCGAGACGGGGAATTGCCCGGTCGTAGTATGAGCGAAGTGCCGCACCCCTTTGTACAGGAGACGATAAAGTTATTCACGGAAGGTATGCCGTACCGGGCGCGCGGCAAGGTACATTTCATACACTTTAACCATACCAACCCACTGCTGTGGGATACTGCAGAACAGCAAAAGGTGATGAAAGCCGGTTTCCGGCTGGCCGAACAAGGGGAGAAATTATAGGCCCGGGCATGCGCAGATACATGCCATGTAGGGCAAATGTGCTATATTTGCGGCAATTTTACTTGAACCTTGCTGTCTGCCGCCAGAAATATCATTAATAAGACGATAGACTTCTTTCATCCTCCCTTTGCCCGTATCATACCGCTGCAGACATTCCGGTACCTGGCATGCGGCGGTACCAATACCGTACTTTCGCTTGTACTATATTCCTTTGCATTCAATATTATCCTGCGCAGGGAAAGCACGCATATATATGGCAATGTGAACATAACGGCGGCCGTAGGTGCACAGATCATATCGTTCTGCGTCAGCTTTCCCATAGGTTTCATGCTGTCGCGTTATATAGTTTTCCCCGAGTCGAACATAAGGGGGCGCAAGCAACTGTTCAGGTATGCGCTGGCCACGGCCACCTTCATCTTGCTTACCTATGTGCTCATCAAGACCTTTGCCATAATGCTGCCCATGGTACGCGCCGATATATCGTTCGTGTTCATCAGTGTCATCACGGCCGTTCTCAGCTATCTTTCCCAGCGTTTCTTCACCTTCAAGACCACGGCAGAGGAAGAGCTGGGCGACCAGTGATCCTTTTTTTGTAACGCTATCACCTTTAATAAGGGATATGGTGGGGACGGTTTTTAATTACATTTGTCTTTCTTCAAGCTACGCTCAATGATCAGAAACATATTCGCAGGCCTGCTGCTGTGTGGTCCGGTGATGCTATATGCACAGGAACCTGTAAAGGACAGTACCGTATACCTGGACACGCTGAGGATATCTGTACCTGCAGGCCCCATGCCTTACCAGGCCTCGGCCACACGCGTGTGGGACATCGTCAATACCCGTATAGCGCTCTCCTTCGACCGCAAGGAAAAGACCGCAGATGCACGGGAGTGGTTAAAGCTGCGCCCTTATTTTTACGCTACAGACACCATGGAACTGGATGCGAAAGGCATGCGCATGGATAGTGTGTTGCTGGTGAGTAAGAAAGGTAATACACCACTGCGGTATACCTATGAAAAGGACAAGCTAAGGATAACATTTGACAAGACATATGCCGCTACTGATACGGTGACGCTGTATCTTGTTTTCAAGGCTATGCCGTATGCTTCCAAAACGGGAGGCAGTGCGGCCATTACCGATGACAGGGGGCTATATTTCATAAATACCGATGGACAGGCGCCCAACAAACATGCGCACATATGGACACAGGGCGAGACCGAGGCGAACTCGCACTGGATGGTGACCATAGACAAGCCCAACAGCCGCCATACCACGCAGATAGAACTGACCGTGCCCGATAGCCTGACCACCCTGAGCAATGGCGCACTGGTGAAACAGGTAGTGATGAAGCCTACCGGTATGCGCACCGACATATGGAAAATGGATATGCCCATACAGGTATATGCTACCATGTTCGCGATAGGGAAGTACAGTGTGATAAAGGATAAGTGGAAGAACAAGGAAGTGAGCTACTATGTGGAGCCTGAATATGCGCCATATGCGCGCAAGATGTTTCAGCATACGCCGGAGATGATGGAGTATTTCTCTACCCGCACAGGAGTAGCCTACCCATGGAACAAGTACAGCCAGGTGGTGGTGAGGGACTATGTATCGGGGGCGATGGAGAATACTACGGCATCGCTGTTCGGCGAGTTCATGAACCTGACCGACCGTGAGCTGATGGACAAGGAGAACGAGGATATAGTATCGCACGAGCTGTTCCACCAGTGGTTCGGCGATTATGTGACCTGCGAATCGTGGAGCAACACTACGGTGAACGAGTCTTTTGCCAACTATGGCGAGCAACTGTGGCGTAACTGGAAACATGGTAAGGTATCGGGCGCGGAGCTGGCCTGGAACGATCTGCAACTGTATATAGCTGCATCGAGGGGCAATGATCCGCAGCTGGCGCGCTTCTACTACGACAGCAGGGAGGAAATGTTCGATGCCATATCGTACAACAAGGGTGGGGCAACACTGCACTACCTGAACCGCCTTATAGGTGATGCGGCCTTTGACAAGGCCATGAAGCTGTACCTGACACAGAACGCACTGCGATCGGCAGAGGCGCATAACTGGCGGCTGGCAGTAGAAGAGGCCACAGGGCAGGACTGGAACTGGTTCTTCAACGAATGGTATTACCATGCGGGCCACCCTGTGTTGAAGGTAGAGCACAACTATGACGATGCGGCGCAGGTGCTGAATGTAAAAGTGAGCCAGGTACAGGAAGACTCGGTATTCATGTACAGGCTGCCGCTAAAGACGGCGGTGATGTATGGAACGGAAGAGACGATAGTGGACTGGGATATAAATAAGCGTACACATACATTTTCCTACCCATACCGCAATGGTGTGCGCCCTGTAGTGATACCCGACAATGCGCATGTGCTGCCCGGCGAGATAAAGGAGAACAAGAAACCGATACATTGGGCAATGCAATATGGTGCGGCCAAAGACCATATAAGCCGCAGGCTGGCATTGAACGCGGCAGGTAAGGCTATGTCTGACAGTGCATCGCAGGCCATAATAGATATGGGCCTGAACGATAGTGTATACCAGTTGCGTAAATATGCACTGGGGCAGATAGAGCGGGCGCAGAGCGATAAATACCGCAAACGCTGGGCCGCCAGGGTAACCGATATAGCTGCCAATGATGATAACCGCCAGGTGCGCGCTGCGGCCTTTGATGTGCTGGCCGCATGGAAAACGAACGCTGCAAAGACCGTTATGCTAAGAGCTGTGAACGATAGCTCATACATGGTGGCAGGCGCTGCACTGGAGGCACTGGACAAACTGGACAAGGATACAGCATATGCGATAGCCAAAAAGCTGCTGGCCACTAAGCCCGGCGGTGCGCTGGAGAGCGTGATATGGACCCTGATAGGTAAGAAGGGGACCGATGAGGATGTGGCCCTGTATGAGGCGAACGCAGCCGGGGCGTATCGCAAGAAGATGAGTTTTGGGATGTCGCTGGGGGCGTATATGAAGAACGTGAGCAGCAATGAGGCATTTGGCCGGGCTGCCAAAGTATATGCCGACATTACGGTGTGGGAGACCAGTAAAATGACCCGTACTATGCTGGGGGGAAGCTTCTTTCAGACGGTGGGAGAGTACAAGGGCAAGCTAAAGGACGAAGATAAGGATGTGGCCGCAAGGGCCGGCACCCGTATGCCGCTGCTGAAGACCGCTGCCGGACGTATAGCCAAGATGGAAGGCGATGAGGAGCAGAAAAAGAAATATGAAGAAAAAATGAAAGAAAATTTTGAGTGATAGACCCCTAAGGGTGGCGGCATGAACGGCGGGGTAATACCGTTCAGCCGCCTATGGCTGATATACTCATAAGTATGTGAATGAGTATGCCATGGTATGAGGTGATAACGTTGCCCGTTATCGTTATGTAGTTCACAATGTCATTCTGCGGGTCGTTCGTACCTGTAATGGTCTATATAGAATGCATCTATGTCTTTATGAGTAGTGCCCGGTACTGTACCGGTATTCTCAGTTTCGTATGATGGGTCGGAGGGCATAAGCTGGTGGCTGGTACGGTAGATCTTATCATCGATCTGTGACCGTTCTTTCTCGAACCATATCCATATACCGGCTATCAGCATTAGCGCAGCTATAATAATAAGGCCGATATATGTAGCGTATCTGCGGTAGCCTAGGTGTTGCTCGCCGGAGCCGGAGGTCATGCCGCAAAAGTAGAGTGGCTATATGGGGGCTTCCAAATATTTGCCGTTACACTTGTGTTTCAGAGTGTTACAAATGCATTTCAGTGATGTTACATGGGTGTTTCAGAGAGAAATATGTGTGATGATAAGGTAGATAGTAAGTATAAGCGATGTTATAGGTCGGGGTCTATTTTATAGCCGGAGATGGTGTCATTGAAACGAAAATATCGTGTATCGAGTTCCTGGTAGGAGAAGTGGTTCCAGTTCACTATCAGTTCTTTGTTCTTCTCTGCAGCCCATGCTCTTTGGGAGGGAGTATCATCTATAATGATGGAGGCAGAATACCCGTTCTCTATTGTAGACAGTAGCCAGAACTCGTAGGGAGTGCCCCATAACATTTGAAGCGATGAAATATCCATTTTTTGACTGCCTGCTATCATTTTAGTATGCCCATGCTTTTTGAGAAATTCCCGCTCCATTTCCAGGCGTTCGGTATATGGTATATGAGTAGCATATATGCGGTAGCATCCTGTGATCATTATTGCCACCATTAGCGTGATGGCATATCGTTCTTTGATGGCAGGGAGTACATCGAATATGATGGGCAGCGCAAGAAATAGACCCAGGGGAAGGTATAGGACCTCTAAATAAAATGCCGGTGTTTCGGCAGTGGGGTAGGAGGTATTGACCAATGTGATATAACCCAAAGTGGTACCCAGGAAAAAGATCAGGTTCTTATATGATCTGTTTTTTAGGTAGAGTACCGACACGATGGCGCATATAATAGCGATCCAATAATATTTTGTTATGATGGCAGCGAGGAACCTTCTATTTGTATAGGTGTCGAAATAGTTGGGGAAAAGTTTGATGAAGTTCTTAAGCCCGCTAAGCGAATGCTTTTCATATTCTGCGCGGAAGAAAATGTTCTTTATAAGAAAGACGGTAACGAACAAAATGCACAATGTGTACAGTGTTCTTCGGTTGATGCCTGTCATATTCCTAATCAGGAAAAAGACCATAGCGTAGAAGAAGCATAGCGCCATTAGGGGATGAAAAAATACAATAGTGATCATCAGCGCTACAGTGACGGCAAATAAAGCAATGTTGGGTCGATGCAGGTCTTTGTCCCATAGTATAGATAACAGGAGCATCAAATAAGCTATGGCTTGTGGTACCTGTGCTGTAGGCCAGTAGAAAGAATGGGACACGAACAGGATATTGGCCAGTAGAATGACCAGCGCCAGCCTGTACTGTTTCAGTACCGTACCGCAGATGATATAGGGAATGAGGTATACCAGTACGGATCCTATAGAATATAACAAAGCGATGATATGGAGTGGCTGCCGCAGGCCGTATGCAGCTAGTGGAAATAACCGGGCCAGGCCGTCGCCGAAACGGAATATCTGTATAGCGAGGTCGCCGTCTTTGACGATGTGGAAAACGGCGAACGCGGCATCGAGGAATATGATGCGTTCCTTATAGAAGACCACGGACATCATCAAGAGCAAAGCATAGACACATAGGCCGACGAGATAGAGTTTTTTGTACATGTGTCAAATATAAAGACAGGGGGCCATGTTCCGATCAGTGTCGCAGGGCCTATATTCGGATAGTAGTAGATCAGAGGTCGTCTACCAGTTCTTCTATCATGCCTTCCTTGTCCATGTCCAGCTTGCGGCGCAGGCGGTGGCGGTATATGCGGATGGCATTGGCAGATATGCCCAGCATAGAGGCCATTTCCTTGGGGGATAGCTTCAGCTTGGTAAGGGCCAGAAAGCGGACCTCGGAGGGGGTGAGGTCGGGTATCTTTCTCTTGAGGTTGGCAAAGAAGCCTTTGTGTACCTTCTCGAAGACCTCTCGGAAATGTTCCCATTGCTCGTCGGTGAGAATGGTGGCCTTTTCCAGTTGTGACAGCAGTTCATTATCGGACTCCTGTACCTGCCCCTGTTTTATGCGTTCTATCTCGATGGCGAACTGTTCCAGAAGGTTGTTCTTTTCCTGTACGCTGCGTTTGAAATTGTCCAGTTGCGCCTCGGCATGATGCAGCTCTTTTTCTGCCACCGTCTTTTCTGCCAGCAGCTTTTTCTGCCGCAGGCGCTGGCGGTTGATGAACATGATGCCGATGATGGTAAGTAATACTATAGCGGCTATAAGGCTGTTCCTGATGATGAGCTGGGCGCGCTTCTGGCTCAGGAGCTGTTCGGCCTCGAGTTTTTTCTGTATGAACTCTATGCGCTCGCGGGCACGGGCCAGGTTCTCGGCATTGTGCATGGCCACAACGCTGTCTTTAGCATTCAGTGTGGAGTCGGCATAGAGGTAGGCCATGCGCATATTGCCCTCTGCAGCGTATGTCTTGTATAGCTGGCGGTATATTTTTTCGGCAAGGGCATGGTCGGGCCAGAAGGGACGTGGACGGCAGAGGCGCAGGGCATCTTCGAGCAGTTGGCGTGTTTTGGCCAGGTCGTTGCGCTCGAAGTATATGCAGGATAGCATGTAGTACGACTCGGCAGCATTGCGGATCTGCCCGGTGGCGGTGCTGAGGGTTATATCCTTTTCTATGAGCGGTATGGCCTCATCGTACTTTTTGCGGTAGAAGTAGGTGATACCTATGTTGCCCGTAGCTATACCTTCCCATGCGGGGTTATTGATCCTTTTGGCATGGTGGTATATGAGCCGGAAATAATGTTCGGCGCTGTCGTACTCCTTCATGCGGCGGTAGCAGAGGCCTATATTGTTGAGTATAGGGTCTACGAAGGCATCGTCGGGGGCGGAAGTGTTGAGTGCCTCTTTGAGGTAGCGCAGTGCGGTGCTATTCTCCTCGTAGCGATAGTACATGCCGCCAAGCTCGTATATATACTCGCGTTTTTTGGGAAATTCGGCGGCGGGTATGGGCTTGTATATGTGGTAGGCCGCCTGGTAGTTCTGAAATGCGAGACTGAGCTTGTGGAACCTGACCCAATAATGTGCCATGAGCTGCATAGCATCGGCCTCTACTGCCCTCAGCTCGTTATTGCGGGCGGTGATGACGAGCTGCAGCATTTTCTCTTCAAGCGCCGGAGATTCGGCAGATAGCGTATTTATCTCTATAGCATATTTGCGCCGACGCAGCAGGCTGGCCAGTGTTATGTCCCTATTGTTATCTGCCCAGCCGGCCTGTTGGTCGAGCATGGTCATGCGCTGCTCGTGGCTGAGGTCCCGAGTGTTCCTGCCGAGGGAATCGACATAATGCCACTGCTGTGCGTAACTCTTATACAATATGGCAGCAGGCTGCGCACTTGCTACTGCATAAAGGAACACGAAAACGGGCAACAGCAAAAAACGCATCATTTACTGTATATATGGAGAACGATATTGTTGCGATACCTGTAGCTACTCGCTCATCATCTGCTCTATGACCTGGGCTATGGTCTCGGCGCCGGGCTTAGAGAAGTAGTCGCCATCGGTAGCATAGGCCGGGCGGTGCGGCTGCGCGGTAATGGTACGCGGAGCGACATCGAGCCAGCGGTAACCACCCTGGATCTCTATGACCTGCTGGAACATATAGGCCGTAGCGCCACCGGGCACATCCTCGTCTACGAAGACGATGCGGTTGGTCTTTTTCAGCGACTCTACTATGATATGGTCCACATCGAACGGCAGCAGGGTGCGCACATCTACCACCTCGCAACTGATGCCCTGCGGCTCCAGGTAGGTAGTGATGGCCTCTTCTATGACACGCAGGGTAGAACCATATGATACGATAGTGATATCGGTACCCTGGCGTATGACCTCGGGCACGCCGAAGGGAACGGTATAGGTACCTATATTGGAAGGCATGGTCTCTTTGAGGCGGTAGCCGTTCAGGCATTCTACCACTATACCGGGCTCATCGCTCTGCAGCAGGGTATTGTACATGCCTGCGGCCTGCACCATATTGCGGGGTACGCATAGGTACATGCCACGAATAGAGTTTATGATCATGCCCATGGGCGAGCCGCTGTGCCATATACCCTCTAGCCTGTGGCCGCGGGTACGCACTATGATGGGGCATTTCTGCCCGCCGCGGGTGCGGTAGAGCATGGTAGAAACATCGTCGCTGAGGGGCTGCAGACCATAGAGCAGGTAATCGAGATACTGTATCTCGGCTATGGGGCGCAGGCCACGCTGTGCCAGGCCTATGCCCTGACCTATGATGCTGGCCTCGCGTATGCCGGTATCGGTAACGCGAAGGGTACCATACTTCTCTTGCAGGCCTGCAAAGCCCTGGTTCACGTCGCCTATCTTGCCGAGGTCTTCGCCAAAGGCAAGTACGGCAGGGTTGGTGGCCAGTGTGTGATCAAAGTACTTGTTCAGCACCTCGTAGCCATTGAGCTGCAGTGGCTCGGCATCGTATTCGGCAGGCACCTCATTCACCTTCATGGCGCTATAGCGCGATTCGGAATGCAGGTGAGAAGAGAACTTTTGTTTATTGTCGTGGCGAAGATGCTCGTAGAAGTTGCGCAGACCGCGTACGGCCTCGCTTCCCGGGGTACAAAGGGCCATTGCCTTGCTCACGGCCTGCATCACGTCTTTGCGAATGGGTTCTTTTATACCATTCAGCTCTACAGATATGGCCGCTATGGCCTGGGCATTGGCGCCGCCCTCGTATACTGCCTGTGTGCAGAGGTTCACTGCCTGTGCCACCTGCTCTTTTACAGGCGCCAGGAAATTGTCCCAGGCACGCTGCTTGGCCAGGCGGGCCTCTTCCTTAGCTTCCTGCTCTATTTCGGCCACTTCTTCCTCGGTAGCTATCTTGTTCTCGAGGATGAACTGTTTCATGCGGGCTATGCAGTCCCATTCTTTTTCCCACTCCAGGCGCTCCTTGCTCTTGTAGCGCTCGTGCGAGCCCGATGTGGAGTGGCCCTGTGGCTGTGTCATCTCCTGTATGTGGAAGATGGCGGGTATATGTGTTTCGCGTACGCGGGCTATACCCTGCTGTATGGTCTGCACGAGGCCGGCGTAGTCCCAGCCCTTGGCTGTGTAGATATTGATGCCGCCTTTTTTCTCGTCCCACTGCATGCCTGCAAGGGCGTCGGATATGGAGTTCTTGGTGGTCTGGTAGGAGCGGGGTACGGATATGCCATAGCCATCGTCCCAAACGAAGACAGCCAGCGGTACTTGCAGTACGCCTGCGGCATTGACACTCTCCCAGAAGAGGCCTTCGGAGGTAGAGGCATCGCCTATGGTGCAGAATACCACCTCATTGCCCTTGTTGGTGAATTTTTCGAAACCGGTATGCAGGTCTTCGTTATTGCGGTACATCTTGGACGCATAGGCAAGGCCCAGTGCGCGTACCATTTGCCCGGCAGTAGGCGATATGTCGCTGCTGGACTGAGGTGTGGCCATCAGGTCTTTCCATTCGCCATCATCATCGAGCCAGCGGGTACCATAGTGGCCATTCATCATGCGGCCGCCGGTAGCGGGCTCGTTAGCGATATTGGGATCGGCATATAGCTGGGCGAAGAACTGCTGTATATCGCTCATGCCGGTGGCGAACATAAGGGTCTGATCGCGGTAGTAACCGCTGCGGATATCGCCGGGCCTGATGCATTTGGCCACGGCTATCTGCGCCAGTTCCTTGCCATCGCCGAATATGCCGAATTTGGCCTTGCCGGTGAGCACCTCGCGCCTGCCTATGAGGCTGGCCTCGCGGCTGGCTACGACCATGCGGAGGTCTTGCAGGGCTTCCTGCTTGAATTCTTCGAATGATATGCGTGCGGACCTGGGCGTAGCTACAGTTGATGGCATAAGCGAATAGTATTAAATTGTCGTTGGTATAAAGCGTTGCCGACCATTATATATCAAATATGATATTTTAATGGAAAGGCTTTGCGCAAAGATAACTTTTGCGGCTCAAATTAGAGGTGCCTGTACTACATATAAGTAGTTATTAAATGAGCGTTTTGTGCAGCTACTGAATACTTTTGTGGCCTATGCCGTTGCTAAGGGAATGGGACATAAGCGACAGCGGCCTTGCCGCCGTATGGAAGATAGAGGAGGCGGAGGCTTTCTTTACCGGCCATACAGGGCTGTACCCGGAAATAAACAATGAGAAACGGCGCATGGAGCACCTGGCGGGCCGCTACCTGCTGCGGCACCTGGAGCGGGATTTTCCGCTGCACAGGGTGGTGCGCGACCAGCATAACAAGCCCCGGCTGGACGATAACAGCTTTTATTTCTCTGTATCGCACTCGTGGCCGTATGCTGCGGCCATACTGGATACCCGCGAGGATACCGGTATAGATATACAGATGTGGACACCGCGCATAGTGGGTATACAGCAAAAATTCCTGTCGGAGGCAGAGCAGGCCTTTTGCCGGAACGATCACCGGCTGATAACCCTGGCATGGTGTGCCAAGGAGGCCGTGTATAAATGGCATGGCAAAAAAGGCCTGGTGAGCTTCATGGAGCACCTGCCTATAACGTACCTGCATGAGGAAGATGGGATATGCGAGGCGCGCATAGACTTTCAACTGGCCGAGGTGGTGCCACTACCCATAACGCTGCGGGGATATGCCGCTGCCGATCATGGCTGCATGTGGGTGCAGCAGGTAGGGAGCGCAGCTATATAGCGCTGCTGTTTATCTCTATCCAGTAGTTGCGTACCGTAGAGAGGATGTTGATAAGCTGCTCAAAGCTATTGGGCTTGGTGATGTAGGAATTGGCGCCCGTCTCGTAGCAGCGGGCTATCTCCTGTATATTGTTGGTGGTACTGAAAATGATGACAGGTATCTTGCAGAAGGCTGGGTCCTGCTTTATTTCGCGCAGGGCCTCGCGGCCATCCTTTTTGGGCATGTTCAGATCGAGGAGTATGAGATGGGGCATGTTCCCCTCCTTTAGTTTTTTTTGCAGCAGGTCGGTAAGCTCCACGCCATTCTCTACGAATACAAGCGTATCGGTATAGCCGCTCTCATCGAAAGCGGCCTTTACGAGAAACCTGTCGTCAACATCATCTTCGGCAATTACGATAAGCGCCTTATCCATGCTATAAAGTTATTGCAAATGAACGAATGCACCTGTGACCAAATATCATCAGTTGAGGAAATCGGTAAGCGGGCTGCTGCTTTCGGCCTGGGTGCGTATGGCTGCGGTGCCTGCGTTGTAGGCCATACGCCCGGCCTCTACCGCCATGCGGAAGGCAGTGGCTATGCGCACGGGGTCTCCGGAAACGGCTATGGCGGTGTTCACCAGTACGGCATCGGCACCGGCCTCCATGGCCGCCGCAGCATGGCTGGGCGTACCTATACCGGCATCTACCACCACAGGCACATTGCTCTGCTCTATGATGATGTGCAGGAACTCTAATGTCTTGAGGCCCATATTGCTGCCTATGGGCGAGCCCAGGGGCATAACGGCGGCCACGCCCACCTCTTCCAGCCGCTTGCACAGTACAGGGTCGGCATGGATGTAGGGGAGTACCACGAAACCTTCCTTCACCAGCCTTTCGGCGGCCTTGAGCGTCTCTATGGGGTCGGGCATCAGGTATTTGGGGTCGGGGTGTATCTCCAGCTTCAGCCAGTTGGTCTGCAGGGCCTCGCGGGCCAGCTTTGCGGCAAATACGGCCTCATCGGCATTGCGCACGCCTGATGTATTGGGCAGGAGGTGGATATGCGGATGGTGCAGGTGGCGCAGGATATCATCGTCCTCGCCATCGATGCTCACACGCCTGAGGGCCACTGTGACCAGCTCGGAGCCCGAGGCCAGCAGGGCGTCTTCCATCAACTGGTGGTTGCCGAATTTGCCTGTGCCTGTGAACAGGCGCGATGTGAATACTTTGTCGGCTATTTTGAGTGTATCGTTCATGTTTAGTTGAATGTAATGTTGCCAATAATTTCGCCAATGCCACCAGCGATGATATCTCTTGTTTGAGCATCGCTGTTGCCCCAAGGATCGTTACTGGCAGTTGGATCATTTACAAGTTTTGTGAATTCGGCAGCTTTGGCGCTTATATCGGAAGCATTACCAATGGCGCCGGAAAGGGCGATCCCATGAATTCCTGTTTCGAAAAGAGAGGGTATATCGTAGAGAATAATACCACCGATAGCAATCACCGGCGGCAGTTTTTGACTGCTGGTGCGGAGGCTTTCCATTATATTTTTATAGCCGCCCAAACCCAGGATGGGGCTAAGGTTTTGCTTGGTAGTGGTATGGCGGAAGGGGCCGAGGCCAAGGTAGCTGACGGGTTTGTTCTTAAAGTGCAGGATATCTTCCAGCGTATTGGTGGTACAGCCTATGATGTGGCCACCTGCCAGCAGGGCGGCTTCTTCTTCGGGTGTCATGATGTCTTCTTTACCCAGGTGCACACCATCGGCATTTATGTCCAGCGCCAGGCGGGGCAGGTCGTTGATGATGAGGGTTGCATTGTATCGTTTACATACGTCCTGAACTTCCAAGGCCACCTTACGGTACTCTTCATACGAGACATTCTTGAGGCGTAGTTGAATCCAATCCACACCGCCACGGCAGGCCTGTTCGGCCAGGGCGGCAGAGGTAGTGATGAAGTGGAGCTTGCTTATCTTTCTCATGCTACTAGCGGTTTGTGGTGACCCAGCAAGGTAGGGCTGCTGGCAAGAAATGCCCGGGTGTACCGGTTGGCACGCTCTGCGGCAGTGGGCAGGTCGTGACCAAGGGCCAACTGTGCTGTAAGGGCCGCACTGAGCACACAGCCGCTGCCATGCTTGGCGCCATTGGGTATGCGGTCGTTGGGGTATACATAGGTATGGTCGGGTACGAAGAGCATATCCATTACCGTATCGCCCTCGCTGTGGCCACCCTTCAGGTAGATGTTCAATGTTTCGCTTTCCTCCTCAAGGCGTGCGTGCAGGTCTTCGCTGCCAAAGAGCCACTGGGCCTCGGGTATATTGGGTGTGATGCAGTATAGTTCTTTCAGGATGTTTCTGAATGCAGAGGGATCGTGATGAAATTCGAAACCCGCACTGGCACGGATGATGGGGTCGTAGACAATGACCAGATCCTTTATGCTTGCCTTCAAGAAACCTACCAGCCTGGTCAATACTTCTGCGTTCTCTATCAAGCCTATTTTAATATACCGTATATCGAACCGGCGTAGGAGTACGGTGACCTGTTCTGCTATGCGGGCCACATCCACCCATTCCACGCGGTCGAACTCCACATCGTTCTGCCATGTAAGTGCAGATACTACACCCATACCGTATACACCATTGGCCTCAAAGGTCTTGATGTCGGCAAGAAGGCCAGCACCGGCTGAGGGATCGAAGCCGGCGATGGAGAGTAGTATTGAACCTTGATTTATTGGATTAAAAGATTTACTTGATCGGGTAAACATGATTAACCTAATATTTTATTATTGTGTACTCTTTTGAACTGTAAACTTCTTCCGCCAAAATTGATCAGCAAGCCTACTTCCATATTGTATGCTTCCAGATAATTCATAGCCTGCGCTAAATGAACATCATTAAGCTCTGCCACCGCTTTCAGTCCCACCATTATTTTATTTTCTACAAAAAAATCTACTCTTCTCGTTCCTATCTGAACATCTCGATAATATATCGGTAATTCACGTTCTCTTTCGAAATTGAGCGTTGATATCGACATCTCTATCTCCAATGCTCTTTGGTAGATCACTTCCTGAAAGCCATTACCCAAAGCGCTATGTACCTGCATGGCTGCACCAATTATCTTTTCGGTCACTTCTTTATATAACATCAGATATGGTCAATTGGAAATATTCTTCATCAAGGCCATCAAGCCATCCTATGGATCAAGGTTCAACTCAGGAATATATCTCACTTCCCGCATCTACGAATTCCTTCGACTTTTCTTCCATACCCTTGAGTGCATGTTCGCGGATGTCCTGCGTTATCTTCATGGAGCAGAAGTGGGGGCCGCACATAGAGCAGAAGTGCGCCACCTTGGCGCCATCGGCAGGCAGCGTCTCATCATGGTACTCGCGGGCGGTATCGGGGTCCAGGGATAGATTGAACTGGTCTTCCCAGCGGAACTCGAAACGGGCCTTGCTGAGGGCATTGTCGCGGAACTGCGCGCCGGGATGGCCCTTGGCGAGGTCGGCGGCGTGGGCAGCTATCTTGTAGGCTATCACACCGTCTTTCACGTCTTTTTTATTGGGCAGGCCCAGGTGCTCCTTGGGGGTGACGTAGCACAGCATGGCCGTACCATACCAGCCTATCATAGCTGCGCCTATGGCCGATGTGATGTGGTCGTAGCCGGGAGCTATATCGGTAGTGAGGGGGCCCAGGGTATAGAAGGGGGCTTCGGCGCAGCACTCCAGTTGTTTGTCCATATTCTCTTTTATGAGGTGCATGGGCACATGGCCGGGGCCTTCTATCATCACCTGTATGTCGTGCTTCCAGGCTATTTTGGTAAGCTCGCCAAGGGTCTCCAGCTCGCCGAACTGGGCGGCATCATTGGCATCGGCTATAGAGCCGGGGCGCAGGCCGTCGCCAAGGGAGAAGCTGACATCGTATGCCTTCATTATTTCGCATATCTCTTCGAAGTGCGTGTAGAGGAAATTCTCTTTGTGATGGGCCAGGCACCATTTTGCCATGATGCTGCCCCCGCGCGATACGATACCGGTGACACGTTTGGCCGTAAGCGGAACATAGCGCAGCAACACGCCTGCATGTATGGTAAAGTAGTCTACACCCTGCTCGGCCTGCTCTATGAGGGTATCGCGGAATATCTCCCATGTAAGGTCTTCGGCCTTGCCATTCACCTTCTCCAACGCCTGGTATATGGGTACCGTACCTACGGGTACAGGGCAGTTGCGGATGATCCATTCGCGGGTCTCGTGGATGTTCTTGCCGGTAGAGAGATCCATAAGGGTATCGCCACCCCAGCGGCAGCTCCATACGGCCTTTTCCACCTCTTCCTCTATGCTGGATGTGACGGCAGAGTTGCCTATATTGGTATTGATCTTCACCAGGAAGTTGCGGCCTATGATCATGGGCTCGCTTTCGGGGTGATTGATGTTGGCGGGTATGATGGCACGGCCTGAGGCTATCTCGCTGCGCACGAATTCGGGCGTTATGTATCTGACAGGCGTATTGGCGCCAAAGCTGTGGCCCGGGTGCTGCGCCCATAGCTCGCTGTTGTTCATCACCTCGTCTATACGCTGGTTCTCGCGAATGGCGATGTACTCCATTTCGGGGGTGATGATGCCTTTGCGCGCATAGTGCAGCTGCGTAACATTCTGACCCGCTTTGGCACGGTAGGGCATCTTTATATGCTCGAAACGCAGCTCGTCGAGCTTTTTATCGGCAAGGCGCTCGTTGCAGTAGTCGGATGAGAAACGGTCCAGCAGATCCACATCGTTCCTGTCCTTTATCCACTGCTCGCGCAGGCGGGGCAGGCCTTTGGTGATCTCTATGGTGGTATCGGGATCGGTATATGGGCCGCTGGTATCGTATACGGTCACAGAGGGGTTGGGTTGTAGCTCTTCCACCCCGAAGGTCTTTGTCCGGGTAGGGCTTACAGATATCTCACGCATGGCCACTTTTATATCGTGCAGCTTGCCGGCAACATATATCTTTTTAGACGAAGGAAATACTCCTGTACTGATGGTTCCTTCCTGTGGTGTCCTTTCTTTCCGCATAGCTTTTTATTTTGAATGATGAATTTTGAATGATGAATTGGGGGAATTAGTTATTAGAGATTTGGTATTAGGAATTGGGTTTTTGGATGTTTGGAATTTGTTATTTGGAATTTGATCTCTGGAATTTGCTATTTTTCTTATCCGCCTTGTGTGGCTTTTATTATCATTACTTTGTCGTTGTCTCTAAGGGTATGGGTGGGCCAATGGGGGCGTGGTATCACATCACTATTTACAGCTATGGCGGTGCCGTTCTGCGCGGGTATGCCCAGCGTGTGCAGCGCGGCCGCTATGTCGCAACCGTCGGTAAGGTCGCATGGCCTGTTGTTCACATATACTATCATAACAGCAGTTTTCGGTGCAGCAGGGGAGAACAGTATGGCACAGCCGAAATGCTGTAAAGGAGATCGGTACTTTTCCCATTCGCAGGCATTACCCTGATCAGGTACAGAGGGTATCATCTCAGCCGGTGGTATACTGGCACCCCTAAAGTCTGTAACAAAATTAAGGGATATGGATGTAATAATGCCGGTAAAATATCCGTTGAGGCGTATGTGTATGAGTATCATATATCCCGCCTGTCACATTATTCATTAATTTTGCCCACTTTGGTATGAGGGGTGCTTTATCTATATGGTCGTTGCTGTGCATTTTGCTGCTGCCGCTGGCAGGCTGCAAGGTATATAGCTTCTCAGGGGCCACCATAGAAGGCAAGACCATAAACATACACCAGCTGGAGAACAAGGCACGCAATGTGGTGCCCAGCCTCAGCGCTACCCTGAGCCAGAAGATACAGCGGCGCATACTATCGCAAACGGGCCTGAAGCCTGTGACCGATGATGATGCGGACTATGATATGACGGGCCAGATAACGGCCTACGAGGTAACGGTGACCGCCGCACAGGGTGTGCAGGTGGCTACGAAGAACAGGCTGACGATATCGGTACAGATAGAGTTCAAGAACAGGCTGAACGAGAAGGCGAATTTTTCGCAGACATTCACCCGTTTTTCCGACTTCAATGCATCGCAGATGCTGCAGAGCGTAGAGGGGGCACTGATAGAGGATATAGGAAATCAGCTGGCCGATGATATTTTTAATAAAGCTTTTGTAAATTGGTAGCCCTGTAGAAGAATGACAAAACAAGCCTCCATAGCATATATATCGGACCTGCTGGAGAATCCCGGTCGCATAACAGAGCGCGACCATAGCGGTATAGCGGGGTTCAGGCAGTCGTTCCCGTATTTTGTGCCGGCGCGCTACCTGGAGGCATACATAAAGCACCAGGCCGCACCCTATGCCCCGGCCATGCTGTCGGCAGCGATGCCCTATGTGGGCAACTGGGTACTGTTCTGCGACCTTCTGAACGCCGGTGCGGCCACAGTGCCCCGTGGCCGCAAGGCAGGTGATATAGCCGATAGCCGTGCTAATGACAGGCCTATACTAAAGGCACAGAAGGTGATAGTAGAGCAGAAGGAGCCTGCAGCGCCTGTGCAAGAGCCGGAAACAGTAGCCGCCGAGGTAGCAGCAGTGGCCGAAGAGGCGATACAGGAGCCCAATGCAGAGGTGAACGGATCTGTAGCCCCTGTGGCAGAGGAAGTGACCGAAAAGGCAGCAGAGATAGTAGCAGTGGCAGAAGAACCACAAGATGTGACCGCAGATATGGTAACGCCCGTAACACAGGTGCCCGAAATACCCGTGCCGGAAGTGTTGCAGCAACATGCGGCGGCTACCATGGCCGAAATAGAAAAAGAGAACATTATAGCCGAGCCTGTCCCTGCTACGGCACCATCGGCAGATGAGGTGATAGATAATAAGGAAGTGCTGGAGGAACTGGAGAGCCGGCATAACAACTTCTGGACACAGGGAGAAGGGGAGGCAGAGCCGCAACAGGTAGCAGCAGAGGCAGCCGAAGAGAAAAAGGCCGGTGATACAACGACCGTGGAAAGTACCCCGGCGGCGGTAGTAGAAGAGGACACATATGCCGAGGCTGAGGAACTGGACGAAATGCCTGCCTATGTACCGCACAAGAACGAGAAACCACTGATATACCCTGTATATACGGAAGACTACTTTCTGCAGCAGGGCGAAAAGATATCGACCGAGATACCCGATGAGCTGGACAGTCTGCGTACACAGGATGCCGCTACGGCGCTGATGGTGCAAATGAGCTTCTCGGAATGGCTGCTGCACTTCAAGAGCACTACCGAGCGGCAAAAAGAAGAGAACCGCGACCAGAAGGCGCTGAAGACCATGTGGCAGAAAGAAAAACTGGCCGCTGCGATAGAAGAGGAGAACGAGGAGATACCCGAGAACGTCTTTGAGATGGCGGTGAACTCTATAACCAAAGAAGATGGGCTGGCGAGCGAATCGCTGGCGGAAATATATATAAAACAGGGTAAGTACGACAAGGCGGTGGATATGTATCGCAAATTAAGTTTGCGAAATCCTCAAAAAAATGCGTACTTTGCCCGCAAAATAGAAGAGATCTTAAAGGAAAAACGAACATGATCACCATAATTACTATACTCATACTGCTTGCTTGTGTTGTTCTGGCATTCTTCATACTGGTGCAAAACCCCAAGGGCGGTGGCCTGCAGGGTTCTTTCGGCTCTGTGAGCTCGCAGGTAATGGGCGTTAAACAGTCGAGCGACGTGATGGAAAAAGGTACCTGGACACTGATAGGCATAGTTTGCGGCCTGAGCATACTTTCTGTGATGTTCTTTCAGAAGCCCGAGGCTGCGCTGAAGAGCAAGGCCGCCCAGCAGAAGACAGCACCTGCCAAAGCGAAGAAATAATTCTCTGTACATACCTTGTACCGAACATATTGGACGTGTTCTCATGACAGCATGAGAACACGTTTTTTTGTGCCTGTATCATACAGATATACTGCCGAGGTTTTTTTATATGAAATTTTCGTAGCTTGACCGTATGGCGCAAAAAGCGATACGCGGCGTTGCGGTAGTTCTCTTTCTGCTGGTGAATACTTTTTACTTCTGGCAGGGAGCGGCAAGTTTTTTTATGTTCCTCTTTATGTTCCTGCTGTTCGTAGTGCTGTCGGTGCTACTAGTGGCACAGGTTGGGAAAGCCATCATAGAACGCTTTGGCGATCGCAGGCGGCTACTAACGGTAGCTATCTTGTGCATAGTGCTGGGGAGCGCTGTATACGCTCCGTTAGGGCTGATAAACTATGATGCACTGCAGGGAGATGACATGCTGGTGGCCGAGCGGGAGGGTGTGGCAGGTTGCCTGACCAGGCTGCGGCTGAAAACAAATGGCAAATACCTGAAGACAGTAGGGTGTTTTGGTGTGACCCGGCATAAAGGGAACTATACTATAGTACACGATACTATCTTCTTTGACAAGGGGGCTACGCACGACAAGATGATGCATGACCTCGCCATAGTACGAAGAGATACGATATTTGGCGATACGCTGATGCGTCTATACTATGCCGATGATACAGATGCCTATGAGATGCGCATTACACAAAATAAGCTTGTACCCCTAAAGCAGGACTAAGACCGGGTAGAAGCACTGATGAACGCTGTGATGGCACTCATAAGGCCCGGGGCAAGTGGTAACTTGGGTTCGGTATAGGTGGCCATGTTCTGCTTGCGGTCCATGGGGGCTTTTTTCAGCACATGGTTCATGTCCTTTATAACGCTGAGGGTAGCTTTGGGATATGCTTCCTTCAGGGTAACGGCCTCACCTTCGGATACCTGTATATCGGTGGTGCCCTGCACTATGAGCACAGGTATGTTCAGCTTCTGTATCTCGGTGCGTGGCTCGTACTTCATCCACGAGCGCAGGTAGGGCTGCACCGATGGCCTGAACAAGGTAGCCAGCTCGGGGTCGGTATTCTCTATCTTCTTTCCTTTGTTCATGCTATCGAGCATAAAAGCGGCCTTGAGCGACAGCTCTTCAGACTGTGCGGCTATCTGCCGTATCAGTATCTTGTCGGCACTATTGGCAAGGCCAGACACCGATATGTAGGCATTCACAGGCTCCTTTATGGCGGCCAGCATGCCCACCAGCGAGCCCTCGCTATGGCCCAGTATTATAACGGAGGAGAAGCGTTTATCGGTCTTCAGCATGGCGGCTATACCGGCGGCATCGTTCACCATATCCTCAAAGCGCATATCGGCCTCGTTCTTCAGGGCGCCACTGCTTTCGCCTATGCCCCGCTTATCGTAACGTACAGATGCTATACTGGCTTTTTTCAGTGAGTCGGCCAGCATTTTGTAGGTATCGCCCTTTACCGACAAGGTCTGGTTGCCATTGCGGTCGGTAGGGCCTGAGCCTGCTATGATGAGCACCACCGGAACGCGTTTGTCCGTTTCGGGCATAGAGAAGGTGCCATATATCTTTCCCGCAGGGCTTTTGTATACAAGGTCGGAGACCTTGTCCTTGTCCTGCTCGTCCTGCCAGGGCATGAAGCGGAAAGATTCCAGTTTTTTATCGCTATTCTGCGATATTGCCATTGTCATACTGCTCTTTTCGAAGTCGGCCTTATAGAAGCTGATACCCTGTTCCTGCTTCACGAAGGAATACCCCTTCATGTCGCCTAGCTGCTGGTGTAGCTGGGTCATGGTCTGCGTGGTCTGTTCCTGCGGCATGAGGGTCTTTATCCTGTCGGAGAACATATTGAAGATGTCTTTGGACGCCTCATTGTTGTACAGTGTCTGGAACTTGTTGACGGTGACATCGAGATCGGAATGATCTTGTGCACGGGCAGCAGTAAGGGCACACAGTGCCAATGATACGGACAGGAAGCTCTTTTTCAGCATACGGGTGATATTATGGGAGAATGCGGCAAAGATACATTGGCGGCAAGATAATGGGCCATGGCCTTCTGTCTTTTTAACATCTGTACCTGTGCGTATCTATTAGGCGTATCGGCGATCAGTTTTGTTGGTTGCTGCCCAACTGTATGAAAAAAGTAGTGCCTGCCTTCTCTGCGCTCTGGAACCATAGGAAGCCATCGTGCTGCTCTATTATCTGCTTGGTGATGTAGAGGCCCATGCCTATAGAGCGCTCTCCTTTGGTACCCATCCGTTTGGCCTTGGTGAATTTGTTGAATATGTATGGCTGCGTGGAAAGAGGTATGCCGATGCCGCTATCCTTTATCTTTATCAGCAATTCGTTGCCATCCTTTACCGATGTGATGCCTATGGTGCCGTTCTCGGGGGTGAACTTGATGCCGTTGGAAATAAGATTGTTGATGGCCCTTTTCAGCTTTGACCTGTGTATGGGCAGGAAATAGTCTTCGGGGGCCAGTTCGTTCACCATCACTATGTTCTTGCTTTCGGCCAGTGTGTGCATGCTTTCCAGGCATTCTTCGAGGAAGGAGTTTATCTCCGTGAGCTCGAATTCGTTCTTCTCGTCCTGGTCGCCCTCCAGTTGTGGTATCAGCAGCAGGTCGTTTATTATTTCAGAGGCATACTGGCAGGCCTTATCGGTATAGTCGAGCAGCTCTATATTCTCTTCTTTCATCAGGTTGCTTCTGAGCAGGGAAGAAAGGCCCATGATGCTGCTGATGGGGTTTTTGAGGTCGTGCGCAATGCTTTGTACTATGGTCTTTTGCTCATCTATGATCCTGGACATGAATTCTATGAGGTCGTCATAGCTGATGAGGCCTACAAAAGAATTGTTCTCGCACACGGGTAGTATGCGGAATTTCGATCCGCGCATGACATAAAGCACCTCGTTGATAGAGTGTGTAGGTGTGACCGTAGGCTTGGGGGAAATGCAGTCTATGACCAAGTTGTGCGGACGCGACAGGAGGTCGGTGGCGGTGAGGATGCCATGTACGGTGCCGTTTTCCATTACTACAACGGCACTACGCTCTATGACAGCATCCTTTACGGACTGTGTGCTTGCGTAGGGCCCTGTGGTTATGTAGTCTTTTTGTATCAGGCTCCTGATGATCATATTCTATCTATGCTTCGTACTCGACAGTATTAGCGCTAACATCTATTTTTACGTCCACCTTCAGCAACTCGCCTTCCGATACGAAGGGAAACACTTTTTTGCTAAGGGCCAGTATCATTTTTTCCTGCGATATTTTCTTCAATACCTGCCTGTTTATATAAACGGCCTCTACATTGCCTTCCTGAATATCGATGGTCTCAAAGTGATCGGGGGCTAGCAGTTGTAGCGCGCGCGCCAGCCCGGACCGGCCATGCTCTGCCCCCTTTCCCAATACTAGTATATCGCGGAAAGGTGGTAGCTGTATGGTCTCGAACGACAGCCTTATGGCGTATTTGGCTTCCGTATCACTCATCGATCGAATATTTTATCGACGCAAATTTAAAATGTTATGTGCAAGATAATGAAGAACATCTGGACAAGATTTTTTTATTTATGCGTTTGTGTTAACAAAAAATATTTATTACATTTGGTATTCGTTAACAGATAAGAATTCCATAGTTCTTTCAGATCAATCATATTAAAGAATGTTTAGCACAGTATTTGTGATAGATGACTCGCCGATAGACAGGACGCTTACCACGGTCATAATTCAGAAGAAGGCCCTGGCGAAGAATGTTGTCGGTTTCAGCTCGGGCGAAGATGCGCTGGCATACATAGCAGAGAACCGCAATGACCCATCGAGGTTGCCGGAGATGATATTCCTGGATATTCATATGCCTACTATGGATGGCTTCGGTTTTCTGGACAGCTATCTGGAACAAGAGATGCATGACCTGGGCAGGCCGCTGATATTCATAGTTTCCTCTTCTACCTTCGACAGCGACCATAAGAAACTGGGTGATTATTCCATAGTAAATCGATTCATTCCCAAGCCGCTGACCTTTGATGCACTAACAGCAGCAATGGAAAGCTTATAAAGTAAAAGACCTGCTATGTAGCAGGTCTTTTACTTTATGCCTATTTATAAGATCCGGTCAATGCATGGCCTCTGACATATCTACAGGTTTGTTCTGCTTTGCCTTTACCATAAGTACGAACGGTATGCAAATGAGGAACATGATGCCTATGTAGAGGAACACATCCATGTAGGACATTACGGCCACCTGTTTCATTATCATACCTTCCATGGCCTTGTAGGCGCTTTGCAATGCTACATCGGGCGGGAGGCCCTTGCCTATGAAGGAAAGCTCCATGCCATGCAGCCTTTGCTGTACCGCAGGGTCGTTGGCCTGTACATGGGCCAGCAGGTCGTTGCGATGCACATTGTTCTGGTGGGCCATAAAGGTGGTGATGAGGGCAATACCGAACGATCCGCCCAACTGGCGCATCATGCCCGTAAAGGCGGCCCCCTGGCCTATCTGCTGCCCCTTGAGGGTAGAGAGCGACAGGCCCGTGATGGGGATGAAGAGCATACCCATGCCTATACCACGGAAAATGAGCATCCAGAAGAAGGCATCTTTACCGGTATCGGGCGTGAGTACCTTGTAGCCCCAGAAGCTGTACAGGAAGAAAATGAGCATACCTATGGCCACCAGGTACTGCGGTTTCACCCCTTTTTGCAGCATGTTGCCTATCAGCGGCATCATAAAGGCCGTGGTGATGGCCGCGGGCACCATGAGCGCACCGGATTGCTGGGCCGTCCACCCCAGTATGCTTTGTGTGTAAAGCGGTATGATGAAGGTAGAGCCATAGAGGCCAAAGCCCAGTATGAAGGATAGTATGGTGCCCACACGCAGGTTGCCATTGCCCAGCACGCGCAGCTCTACTATGGGGTTCTTGGTGGTAAGCTCGCGCCAAATGAAGAAGAAGAAGCTGAACACGGATACCACAGCGAGCATGGTAATGGTGCTATTGGCGAACCAATCTTCCTCCTGACCACGCTCCAGTACATACTGCAGGGAGCCTACGGCCACGGCCAGCAGACCTATACCTGCCCAATCCACATCCCTGCCCGATTTTTTCTCGGCATACTTGGGGCTGCGCACATATTGCAGTGTGAGGATGGTGGCAATGATACCTATGGGGATATTGATATAGAAAATGTAGGGCCATGAATAGTTGTCTACTATGAAACCGCCAAGGGGTGGGCCCAGTGTGGGGCCTATGATGACACCCATACCATATATGGCCTGTGCCATGCTGCGTTTTTCGGGCGGGTAGCTCTCGGTGATGATGGTCTGCGAGGTAACGAGCAGCGCACCACCGCCTATACCCTGCAGGAAGCGGAACAGGACGAGCTCCCATATATTGGAGGCATTGCCGCAGAGAAAGGAACAGATGGTGAAGATGATGATGGAGGCCGCAAAATAATTGCGCCTGCCGAACTGTGCTGCCAGCCAGCTGGTCATGGGTACTATTATGACGTTGCCGATGGCATAGGCCGTAATGACCCATGCTATCTCATTGAGCGTGGCGCCCAGGTTGCCCTTCATTTCGTTGAGCGCCACGTTCACGATGGTGGTGTCCACTATCTCCAGCAGGGCGCAGAAGATGGCCGTGATGGTGATGATGACCCGCCGTGAACCGTATTCTACAAGTGACTCTTGTTGCATATAGTTAAAGATATTCTGAGTTCAAAAGGCCGGACCCGGACCGCCGAGCTAATGGTCCATTTCCTTTTCTGCTATTGGGTGATATGGTCCCGGTCCATACCTTTTGAACTGTGGTTCTGAGATGGTAGATAGTAATTAGTTGATATGCACGTCCACATCCACGTTCATGCCGGGGCGCAGTTCTTTTACCATTTGGTCATTTTGCGCAAACTCTATTTTCACAGGCAGGCGCTGTACCACTTTCACGAAGTTGCCGGAGGCATTATCGGGAGGCAGTAGTGCGAAACGTGAACCGGTAGCAGGTGCGAAAGAGGCCACTTTGCCATGGAACTCGTGACCGGGGAAGGCATCGACCTTTAAGGTGACCTCCTGGCCCTCGTGCATCTTGTTGATCTGTGTCTCTTTGAAGTTGGCCACTACCCATGGCTGGTCGTCGAGCACTACGCTGAACAGGGACTGACCTGCCTGCAGCAACTGGCCTAGCTGTACTGTCACCTTTGATACACGGCCATCCTGCGGGGCAGTGATAACGGTATAGGAAAGGGTGAGCTTTGCATTGTCCAGGTCTGCCTGGCGCTGCTGTATGTTGGCATTCACCACATTTACCTGCAGGGCTGTAGCATTGCTTTGTGATGATGCAGAGCTGGCCTGGCGTATCACGGCATTTTTCTGGTCTATAAGCACCTGCAGCTGGCGCTCGGCAGTGAGCTTGGCCGCCTCGGCCTGCTCGTACTGCTGCTGGGTGATGGAGTGGTCCTTTATAAGGTTGGCATAGCGCTCATAGTCTTGTGTGGCGCGGCGCAGGGTCACTTTAGCGGCCTCTATCTGTGCATTGGCAGTAGTGACATTGGCCTCGAAGGCGGTAACATTGGCGCGGGAGGCCGATGTGCTGGCATTTGCCACAGACAGGTTGTTCTCGGCAGCTTTGAGGGCAGCCTCCATCTGGGCCACATGTATCAGTTCGTTACGGTTGTCCAGCACTATCAGTGTGTCGCCTTTCTTCACTACCTGGTTGTCCTTTACCCTAACGTCTGTAACATAGCCCGATATGCGTGGTATGACAGGGCTGATGTGAGCATCTACCTGCGCGTCATCGGTCTCTTCGTGGTGCTGTGCATGTATGTATTTGGTGATGCCGAATGCGCTACCTCCCAGTACCAGTACTGCGAGAATGATGATGAAACGCATGTTCTTTTTGGGTGCTTCGTTCTCGGTATGCTGTTTGTTGCTCATAATATGTGATTGATATCGTTATTAATATGGTCGATCGTTCTTTTTATGATGGTATGATGTTTTAGTTATTGCTGCCCAGTACACCTGCTGCGCGCTGTAGTTTTTTGTAGGCCAGCATGGCATCGGCACGGGAAAAGGCATAGTTGAGCTGGGCCTGCAGTTGTGCCACATCGGCATCGAGGAGGTCGGTGGTGGTGACGAGGTTGTTGTCGTATTTGTTTTTTGTAATGCGGAAGTTCTCGTTTGCCTGCTCTATCGACTTTTTGTATACCGTTATCTTTTTCAGGCTCAGCAGGTAGCCCTGGTAGGCATGGTGTACTTCCAGCCGTACCTGGTCGGCTATTATGCCCTCGGTGGCCTGTGCCTGGTGCAGGCGTGCCTTGGCGGCATCCAGCTTGGCGCCGGTCTTCCACAGGGCGGCTATATTGTATTGCAGACCTATACCGGCATTGAAGGCATTGGGTATGGTGAGCAGGTTGGGCACATCGGCGCCTATGTAGCCGCCGGTGAGGGCAACGCTGGGCAGGTATTCGCCCTTAGTGGCCTTTATGCCCATATTGGCGGCATTGATGCGGGCATTGAGTGCGGCGCGGTCCTTGCGCTGCTCCAGTGCTATCTGCTCCCACTGCGCTACGCTGCCGGCCTCGGGTGTGGCCTCCATGCCGGTAGAGTCGGGAATGAGATCGCTGTCTTCGGGCAGGCCCAGTTGCAGTGCCATATTGATGTTTGTGATCTTTAGGTTGTTCTCGGCCTCCATGAGCGCCAGCTCTACATTGGATTGCTGTAGCTGGGCCTTGAGCAGGTCGTTGCGGGCCATGAGGCCGTTCTGCTCCAGGTTGCCGAAGTCCTTTACGCGTTTCTCTTCGCGCTGCAGGTTCTCCTTTACCAGCTCTACCGACCGTTTGGCCTTGTAGAGGTTGAGGTATGCCTCTATGGTGTTCTGTATCACTTCTTCCCTGTCCTTCTCGGCATCGAGGCGGGCGGCTATCTCCAGGTAGCGGGCCGATTCTATGCCATATTTTATGCGGAAGCCCGAGAATAGGGGCAGGGTAGCGGTGGCCATGCCATAGGCTACCTGGTCTACCTTGGGTGTGCCGCCGCCACTCTGCTCGCCGCCACCTTGCTGCTGGCTGCTGCCGGTGTTGAGCTTGAGGGTGACATCGGGGGTATTGAGGCGCATGTAGGCGCCCTGTACCTTCAGGTCGGGTAGGCGACGGTCCTTGGCCTCGTGCAGCCCGGCATTGGCCTCATCGGCCTTTGCATAGGCTATCTTCATTTTGCCACTGTTCTGCAGGCTTAGTTCTATGGCCTCGTTGAGCGAGAGGCTGCGGGTCTTCTGCGCCTGTGCGGGGGCAATGGCCGCCATTGCTAAAATGGCCGCTGCTAACAGGTTTATCTTTTGTTCATGCTTCATTGGTAAGTATCATTTTAAAAAGGTTCTTGAGATATACTGTGAGTTTTTTGCGTATGTAATTATTGTATTCTTCTTCCGAGAGGTGCTCGAGGTTGTTGACCTCGCGGTAGAACCTGCGGGCTATTATCATCTGGCTCACTACACCCACAAGGGTGCTCATCATCAGCACTACGTCTATGTTCTTTTTGAACTCTCCCTTTTTCTGCCCTTCAAGTATCAGTTTTTTGATGGATATGTGGTTGCGTTTTTTCAGGCCCAGTATCAGGTCGGCCACGCCGCCGGGCTTGTCCACTATCTGTTCCAGCAGCATTATCTTGTGGAACTGCGGGTTGCTGAGGAATTTTTCCACATAGTCTTCCAGCAGTATGTTCACCTTTTCGCGGGTAGTCATTTTCGTGTCCTGCAGCAGGTTCTCTACCTTCAGGCGCATTTTTTTTGTCTTTTCCTCGAAGACGGCCTCCATCAGTTTTTCCTTACTGCCGAAGTAGTAGGATATCATGGCCACGTTCACCCCTGCCTCATTGGCTATATCTCTTACAGATGTGCCCTCGAAGCCATTGACAGAGAAGAGGCGCTCTGCCGCGGCTATGATAGACAATTGTTTTTCGCTGAATTCCATTTTTATCTCTCCTTATTTCCGGCACAAAATTAAACGTTTGTTTGAAATTAAACAAACGTTTGAATAATTTGTTGCTATGGGGGTATAGAGAGTAGGTGGGTGTATTTTGTGAAAAATTAATATGTCACAGTGCCAGGTAGCGAACAAGAGAGACATAGGTGAAGGAGGCCATATTGATTATTAAAAGATCTTGAGTTATCTTAGCGCAAATATCAAAGCATGAAGAAATTCTTGGTTCCGGCAGTATTGGCAGTAGTATGTGGTATAGTAGCAACAGGGTGTAATAAGAACCGTGGATATGTAACAACAACGAACCCGTCCATGACGGCCGATATAGGTACCTTCAAATTCATATCGTCGGCAGTAAGGACGGCCACTATAGCGCCGCAGCTGCCCGATACGCTGAGGGGTATCATCATTACCGGTTATACATCGGATAATGTGAACCCATACGACAGGATAGTGCTTTATATAAGGAACTATAAGGGCGAGGCCGGTACCTACTCTATAGTACAAGGCCAGGCAAGCGCCATATACTATCATGGTGGGCTGGTAGACTCTGCGCTGGGTGGCGTGATAGCTATCTCTAATGTTACCAGTCTGGAGACCACAGGTTACTTCAAGTTCAACACCAAATACGGTGTGACGGTGAACAATGGCAACTATGTGGCCAATAACCCATAAGGCGCCTGCGATCGTTGCCGTATAATGACCGAACACTAAAAAGGAGCTTTTTTGCGTTAATACCGATATTCCCTTAGTTATGAGAAGGCTTCTGTTGATGACCATAATAGCCGGCCTGGCGGCCATGGGGGCTTGCAGGAAAAAGAAAGGTCCTGCGGACGTGGATACAGCAAAGCCTGACAGCAGCCTGCTGTCGCAGCTGAACATGAGCGCCCTGGTGAATACCGTAGAGTGGAAGACAGATTCGGCATATAGCTATAAGGTGGTCAATTCCGGTGGAGATACGTCTATCTTCAACCTTATGGTGATAGCCACACAGGAAAAGGATAACCAGCGCAGTACCATAAACATCAGCATCACCGATTTCAAAGGGAAGGGGACATACAAGATAGACCCACCTATAAATACCGCTACTTACTATAGCGGAAATATTCGCCACTATGCATCTACAGGCAACTTTGTGGTTGTCACAGATACAGGTTCGCTATACAAGGGTACTTTCAACTTTGTGGCAGATACGGTATCGGTGATAGATGGCAAATTTTCGATAGCTAAACCCTAGCGGCCGATGGCGGCCATTCCTCCGCGCAGGTCGTATACCAGGCTGAAGCCGTTCTGAGCTAATGTTTTGGCAAAGAGCGCACTGCGCACACCCGAGGCACAATATACGGCTACGGGAAGCGAGGGTTCTAATTTCCCATAACTATTGGCAGAGAGAGGTAGGTTGATACCGCCTATATTGTCTATAGCATGCTCTTCTACCTCCCGCACATCTACCAATTGCAAACCTTGTACAGTGGCCAGCATATGCTGCAATGTGGCGTGATCGACCGGGATGACCTGTATATCGCAGGCCATGGAAAGGGTAGGCAGGCTTGTGATAAGGAGATTGGTCTCGTTCAGCCTGAAGTTGAAGGTATGCATGGACATGCCGAGTGTATCTATGACCAGCAACCTGCCTGATAATACATCGCCGATACCGGTGATCATTTTTATGACCTCATTGGCCTGTGTGGTGCCTACTATGCCGGGCAGTGTGGCCACAACGCCTATATCGGCACAATTGGGCGAATCGCCTGGGCCCGGAGGCTCGGGGAAAAGGCAGCGGTATGTGGGGCCTCCCTTATAATTGAAGACCGATACCTGCCCTTCGAACTTGTATATGGCGCCCGATACCATGGGCTTGCCCAGCATGACACAGGCATCGTTGACGAGGTAACGTGTGGCAAAGTTGTCGGAGCCGTCTACCACTATATCATATTCCCTGATAAGATCGAGCGCATTGCTGCTGTCTATAAAGACGGGGTGGACATGGAAATGTACATGAGGGTTAAGGGCGGTGAGCTTTTCGGCTGCAGTGGCGGCCTTGCCCTTGCCTACATCGGCAGTGGTATAGAGTACCTGCCGCTGCAGGTTGCTGATGTCCACATTGTCGCCATCGGCTATACCAAGGGTGCCTATACCTGCCGCAGCAAGGTACTGTAGTACAGGACAGCCCAGGCCACCGGCGCCTACTACCAGTACGCGTGCATCACGAAGCCGCTCCTGGCCGGCAGGGCCTATCTCGGGCAGTATGGTCTGCTTGCTGTATCGTATATGCTCCTGCTCAGACAGCATGTGATATGTGTTGGTTCGTCTCGAAGCGGTCCCAGTCCTTCCACACAGGTTTGTAGCCTTTGTGCTGTATCATATCGCGTACCTGTGCCACGGTACGGTCGTCGTCTATAGAGAACTGCTCCAGCGACTCGGGCTCTACAGCATAGCCACCGGGATTGGTACGCGAGCCCGCACTGATGGTGGTAGCGCCGAGCTGAATGATATGATCGCGGAAGAGGGCGCTTTCGCGGGTAGAGATAGAAAGCTCCAGCTCTTCGTTGTAGATGCGCCATGCGCAAATGAGCTGCACCAGCTCCTTGTCCGATATGGCCACCTTCGGTTCTATGAGTCCCTCGGCGGGGCGTAGCCTGGGAAAGGAAATGCTGTATTTCGTTTGCCAGAAATTGCGCTCCAGGTAACTGATGTGCAGGGCTGTGAAGAAGTTATCGGCACGCCAGTCCTCAAGGCCTATGAGCACACCCAGGCCTATCTTGTGTATGCCTGCATTGCCCAGGCGGTCGGGGGTGGCCAGTCTGTAGTCGAAGTTGGACTTCTTGCCTTTGGGATGGTATTGTTTGTAATTGTCTTTGTGATAGGTCTCCTGATATACCAGTACGGCGTATAGCCCCTCGGCTATGAGTTGTTCGTAATCTTCCTGGTCCAGGGGCTGTACCTCTATGGATATATTGGCGAAGTGGGGCCGCAGCATGCGTATGGCATTGCGCAGGTAATCTACCCCTACGGTCTTGTTGGCCTCGCCGGTCACGAGCAGTACATGGTCGAACCCCTGCTGTTTCAGGTATTCTACCTCCTGCATCATTTCCATACCGGTAAGGGTCTTGCGGCGCAGCTTGTTATCGAGGCTGAAACCGCAATAGGTGCAGATGTTCTGACACTCGTTTGAAAGGTAGAGAGGGGCGTACAACTGTATGGTCTTGCCGAAACGCTTCTGCGTGATGCGGTGGCTCAACTGTGCCATCTGCTCCAGGTAGGGAGCCGCGGCGGGCGATATAAGGGCCATGAAGTCGTCCAGGCCTCTTTTGCGTGTGTTCAGCGCATGCTCTACATCGGCCGCTGTCTTTGCGTATATATCACGCAGCACATCTTCCCAACTATACTTTTCGAATACCTCTCTGAACATCTTGCTGTATGCTATATGCACTGCAAAAATAGCTATTTCCGATGTAACGGCCACAGGAGCAGATGCCTGCTACCGCGCCGTGGGTGCTACATCTTCATGCGTTTCGGGAATGCGGGTGAAGAGCGGGTTGTTCCGGGTGGTAGGCAGTATGGCCCCCAGGCTTAGTATGAGCTCGTATGTACCGAACGCCTGCCGGGCACGGCCTTCGTATACCTTCAGGTGGCTATAGCGGGCATAATCGACCTTCTGTGCGAACTCGAAGTAGGCATAGCGCATGAAGGTGACACGTAGGGCGGTCTCCAGCCCGGTGTTCCAGCCGCCCAGCTGGAAGCCTTTATCGTTCTTTTTGCCAAAGAGACTGTTCTCTACATGCGGCACCACGGGGCCTATGCCGGCCTTGCCTGTGAGGTCTACATACAGGTTCCTGTCTTTGGTAGTATAGAGGCCCACACGTTTCACTATATTGAAACAGAAGAAATTGGCGCCATTGTTCAGGAAGTAATAGAAGCCTTTGGGACCCGAGAACCGGATGTTCTCGTTGGTATTCACGCCGTTCAGCATGCCTTTGAGCTGCATATCCTGCTCGTCGGCAATGATGTACTTCACATGGTCGAAGTTGATCTCTATGGCCAGGTCCTGCTTCTTGTTGAAGTACATGCCCAGGCGGTAGTTGTACTGCGGTATGGTGAGCTGCTGGTGGAATAGGCGGTGGTTCCAGCCCGGGTTGTCGTGGGCCTTTACTTTTACCATTTCGTAATTGCTGGCCAGGGCTGGCTGGTCTATCTTCACCGTAGAACGTGTGTACCAAGCTGTGTTGTATCCCCAGCTAAGGTAGAGGGCCCTGTTGCGGACCGGTCTCTTCTTATCCTTTGCCACTGCCGTACCCCCGCACAGCGACAATATACCACATGCCAGTACAATGCACTGACGCATATGTCTTTGTATCATTTGCCTGTTCTTTGAAACGCGGGCAAAGTTACGGCTTACTACCGAACATCACGCGTCATTCTTTGCCTGTGGAAAGGTGATGGTAAAGGTGGTGCCATTGCCCGGGGTAGAGCTGACATCGAGCGTGGCATTGTGCGCCCGAATGATATTGAGCGTAAAAGCAAGACCCAGGCCCGTGCCTGTACGCTTGCGGGTGAAGTAGGGCTCGAATATGCGGTCTATATGCTCTTCACTGATACCGCAGCCATTGTCGCTGATTGATAGTACGGCATCATCGTCCACCACCGAAAGATCGAGGGTGAGGCGGCCGGTATCCTCGGTCATGGCCTCTATGGCATTTATCACTATGTTCAGCAGGGCTATCTTCAGGTTCTCCCTGTCGGCGGGTATGTATATGGGTGTATCGGGTGTAGTGGCGCTGTGCTGTATCTTCTTCAGCGTCAGGCGGTCCATGGCGGTGGTGAGCACCTCGTTCAGTATGTCCTGCATGCAACTGCTGCGGCGTGCATTGTCTCGTGGTATGTGCGAGTGCAGCAGCTCGGTTATCAGGTTGTTGATGCGAACACTGTTGCGCTTTATGATGTCGAGGTACAGATGGTGGTCCTCTGCCGCCGATGGGTCGCCCAACTGTTCGGCAGACATGGTGATATTGTTCAGCGGGTTGCGCACCTCATGTGCCAGTGTGCGTACCAGCCTGCTGGTAGCGGCCAGTTTTTCGTTCTGCAGGGTGGTGAGCTCGGCCTTGCGCACAGTGGTCATGTCGTGTATCATGCCATGTACTACCTTTTCTCCATTCTCATCGGCATCGCAGGAGAATGATAGGGTGCAATACAATTTACCGCCATCTTTTTTTTTCATGGCCAGGCTCAGATCGGTAACAGAGGTGCCTTTTTCCAATGCAAAGTGCAGATACCGCCTGGCATCTTCGTAATAGACGATATCGGGCAGGGGAGTACCATACAGTTCGTCAGGGTCGAAGCCGAGCATGGTAGCCACAGCCTTGTTGATGTCGGTGATGCGGAGGTCGTTATCGGCCACAAAGATAATGTCCTTCGACCTTTCGAATATGCTGCGGTATTTTTTTTCGCTATCGCGCAGGGCCCGCAGGTTGTTGGCACGGTCTATGGTATAGCGAATGCAGCGCTCGGCCTTTTCGGCATTGAGGTCGGCCTTTATGAGGTAGTCCACAGCGCCCAGCTCCATGGCCTCGAGGTCTACCGAGTAATTGCCCTGGCCGGTGAGCAGCACTATAGGAGTATCAAGCTGCAGGTCGCGGGCATCTTTCAGGAAATCGACACCCGATCGCGCACCGAGGCGATAATCTACAAAGGCTATATCGTACTTGTCGGTAGATAGCTGTGCCAACCCTTCGCTATAGGTAGGGGCCCAGGTGATGCTGAAGGTATTGGCAGGCACATCGCGCAGGTAGCCGGAAAGGATGATATGGTCATCCTCGTCATCGTCCACTATCAGTATGGCTGCATTGCGATATAGTTTCATGTGAGCAAGCGTCTGTAACAAAGATACTTTGTTGCAGCTACATAGTATATGGGTAGGGCTGATCGTGGTCATTTAACATACTTTTTCCGGTAATAGTCGTTACATCGGCAGAACTTTGCATGGAAATACACAACAGATGATAGGTTTATTAAAAAGACTGTTCGGCCCCAAAGTGGATATGGGTGCGCTGATAGCTGCCGGAGCTACTATAATAGATGTAAGGACACCGGCCGAGTATGCCGGAGGCCACATAAAGGGTTCTAAGAACATACCGCTGAACACACTGGGCAGTAAAGTGAATGAACTGGATAAGAGCAGTACCATCATTACCTGCTGCGCTACAGGTATGCGCAGCGCTGCTGCCAGGGCCATGCTGCGGTCGGGTGGGTTTACCGATGTGTACAATGCAGGACCGTGGTTCACACTGAGGAAGTATGAGCAGTAGACCCTGGAGTGTAACATCCTATAAAAAAATGAACTATGGCAACGAGATCTTTTGCAGAACTGATAAATAGCGATAAGCCGGTATTGATAGATTTTTCGGCAGAATGGTGTGGCCCCTGCAAGATGATGGCCCCTATACTGAAGCAACTGAAAGACAGCATAGGCGATGCGGCCACTATACTGAAAATAGATGTGGACCGCAACCAGGAGCTGGCCGGAGCGTACAATATACAGGGTGTGCCCACGCTTATGCTTTTTCGTAATGGGAAGATGCTGTGGCGGCGGTCGGGCGTGGTGAACGCACAGCAGCTAAAGGCAGTGATAGAGCAGCATAAGGGGTGAACCTTGATGGCCAGAAGGATCACCTGATGGCCATGATGGGGTATCGGGTCATCCTTCGGGCTGATGTCCTTTTATTCTATTTATGCCGATTCTATTAAGCCTCACCCCAGCCCTCTCCGAAGGAGAGGGAGGTGTTACCTACTGCCAGACGACAAAATTCAATGTTCAATTTGTATCATAACTTGAATTGCAGGCCACCCCTGTAGCCTATACGGAACTCGGAAGGGCCGGCAAAGGTGTTGCCGCGCCAGAGTACATTGCCATCAAGCGCAACGGTCTCGGGACGGTCTTTGGTGTAGTAGGCGAAATTGATGCTGGGCCCGGCGAATACCTCGAAGCGGCCTATACGATAGGCAGGCAGCAGGCGTATGGCATTGTCGAAGAATTGGTTATCGGCAATATTGCCTAAGGCAAGATAAGTGATCTCGGCACTGACACGGAAGTGTTTGGAAAATGGCAGGTGCGCACCGATGCCAGCCTCTGTAGCCAGCATAGGGTATTTACTGTCGGTATGGAAATTGGTACCCACACCAAGCAGGCCATATAGTATGCGCCCACCCGAGCGAAGGGCCACCATAGTAGTGCCCAGCTCATCGACAGTAACGCCAAGCGATGCATCGCCATTGCCTATGATATTGATGAGGCCTATGGGGCAGTCGCTGCTATCGGCTATATTGATGAAGCCGGCGAATTGCACACCCTTTACTTTTTCTGCCAGATTGATGAAGCCCGCCAGTTGAAACCCCTTTACCTCTTCTGCCACATTGATGAAGCCTGCTACCTGCGCGCCATCCACATCGCCGGCTATATTGATGAAGCCTGCGGTCTGCACATTGGAGGCCTCTGCTATATTGATGAACCCCGCTACCTGTGCGCCCTGCACAGTATCGAAGGCAGCATTGAAAAAGCCCGCTACCTGGGTGCCATCCACATTGCCTGCCTTGTTGAGGAAGCCTGCTACCTGCGCACCATCCACCCTTTTTTGCACATAGTTGCTGAAGCCGCCTATCTGCGCGCCCTTGCTGCTACCTGCCACCACATTCAGGAAACCACCTATCTGTACATACTGGGCATCTTTTTTGTTTATATTGAACATGCCGCCTATCTCCAGCCCACGGGTGCCCGCAGTATAGCCGCCTACGAGGTTGAAGGAGAATTTATTATCTACCTGTCCACTCATGCGGCCATGAGTGCCGAGGCCGGGTATAAGGGAGAACTGGTAGGGCTTATCGACAAAGAACTTGGCGAGGTTCATGTTCTGCGTGCGCATGCGCGACGAAACCAGCAACTTGCCGAACCATGTGCGCTCCATGTGCGAGTTCTGTGTCACCACCAGGTCGGGCAGGGAATAGGTCTGCGGGCTTATGGAAAGGGATAGTTCCTGGTCGAACCCCTTGATGAGCGACAGGGTGGTATCCATATAGAACCCCTTGCTGATGGTGATGTCGGCGGTGTTGAAGCGGCCTTTATCCTTCAGGTGCAGGCGGAAATAACCATCCTTGCCTGTGATGGCCGATGCCAGCTGGTTGCGCTCGAAGATGCTTACATCTTCCAGCGCCAGCCCGGTAGAGCCATCGGTAATGAACCCGCTGATGATGTAGGATCTTTCCTTCTCATCGGTATGAATGATGATGTATTTATCGGTCTCGGTATAGCGGTATCTGTCGCCCAGCAGGCCGTCCAATGTCTGTTTTACGGTCTTGTTCTTTACCGTTACCGATACAAGGCTGTCCTTTTTCAGGATGTTGCCATTGTAGGAAAAGTAAAAATTCCCTTGCTTGCTTATGGTATTGAGCACCTCGCTAAGGCGTTGCTTGCGGGCGTCTACAGATACCGTTTTTTGCAAAAGCGACTGCGCATGGCCTACGATGGCCATGTGCAGCAGAAGAATGGATAATATTGTGCGGATGCGGTGAGTGGGGTGCATGTGCGGCAAAAATATCATTATTTGAAAGATGTACATAATGCAGGCATGTACAGCTTTGCGGGAATAGCACCGGGGCGACCTTTTTGCGGCCGCCCCGGTACTCTTATAGTTACCTGGCCCTGAATTTTATACTGTTACCATTCTGTTCCAGGTATAGTACATCTTTGAATGTCTCTTTGATAACGTCGAGGTTCTGCCCCAGGTCGTTGGTATGCAGTGTAGTATGAATGGGTAATGAGGCCAGTTTGGGATCTGCTATCTCTATATGCACATTGTATGCCTCGTTCAGTATGTTCACCACCTTGTAGAGCGCTATACCGTTGCACACGAATTCGTTGGTGCGGTAATACCGGTAAAGGTCGTCGGTGGTCTGTTCCATAACGGGGGCGTCGCTGGCAGATGTTACTGTGGCCTTCTGCCCGGGATTGAGGCGGACGGCCTTTTGTTTCTTTGCCACCTCTACTATACCGCTTTCCACTATCACCTCTGTGATATCCTTACGGGTCTTCACATTGAAGGAGGTGCCTACTACGGTGACCGAAGAGTTGCCTGCATCTATGATGAAGGGTTTGGTCTTATCGGGGGTGACATCGAAGAATGCCTCGCCGCTGAGGGTGACATTCCTGGTCTCGCCGGTGAATGCGCCGGGATAGGAGAGGGTAGAGTTCCTGTTGAGGGTGACCACGGTGCCATCAGGCAGGGTATGCTTCATCACCTTGTCGGCAGAGGCCAGTGTTACCTGGTCGCCGGTGCCGGTGATGCTGTATATAAGCCAGCCTGCGCCCACCATCAGTACCAGCATAGCTGCCACGCGCATCAGCGACCGTGGCGACCATAGCGGTATAGTGCGCGATGGCCCCGGCGATGCCGGTGGCGCTATAGTGGCCTGCTGTTCCTCGCGCTCTACCCGCTGCATGAACCTGCCCCATGCGGCATCTGTATCTACGTTAAGGGGCGCATCCAGCTTTTTGCTTTCGTCCCATATCAGTTTAAAATGCTCGTAATACCTGCGGTTGTCGGCACTGGCGGCTATCCACTGTTGTACCTCCTGGCGTTCCTCGGGTGTGGCCTCGCCCAGCAGGTGCTTCACAAGCACATCATCACTCATGTTCTGTTGTTTATTGTTCACGTTGCCTGTTGTTTAGAGGTTGAATAAAAAAATGAAGAATATAGGTAGCAGGTCGGCCAGTTTGCTGCGCAGCAGCTTCAGGGCCTTGCCCATCTGGTTCTCTACCGTTTTTACCGAAATGCCCAGCCTGCCGGCTATCTCCATATACTTCAGTTCTTCGAAACGGCTCATCTGGAAGATGGTGCGGCACTGTTCGGGCAGCTCTTTGAGGGCTGTTTCCAGCTTTTCTTCCAGTTCTTTTAGTCTTAGCTTGTCGGCTGCATTATTCAGGTTCTCCATAGCTCTTGCTGCATGCGCCTGGTAGGCGGCCTTTACTTTAAGGTGTTTCAGATGATTGAGGCATTCGTGGTATACGCTGCGGTACAGGTAGGCAGATATGGACCTGTCTATGCCCACGTCCTCCCTGTTCTTCCACAGTTTGTAAAATACGTTCTGCACCATTTCCTCTGCCATAAGCTCGTCTCTTATGATAGTATGGGCATATCGCAGCAAGCCCTGGAAATGGGACTTGAATGCGTCCTCTACCGCTTGTGTGCTCAATGCCCCTGTAATGAATGTGGTCTCACTTCCCATTCCTGCTGTTTTGGTATCTGGTATCAAAAATATCGCTTCTTTCCGGGTGCTCACTATATCATAGACAACCGAGAAAGAAGATACCCCTATGCGAGCGGAAAATATTTTTAGAAAATTTTAAGAAATATGTGATTAAAAGTGAGATGTCTCCGTGTTTAGCCCCTCCGGGCCTTCCCAGATGTGGGTGAGGTCGAATTTTATAGTGAAACATTTTTAATGTGTTAAATGGCAATGACAATAGTTATCCATTTACATAACTGCTGCATTCCGTTACATAGTTCACATACAGGTGGCTAAGGTGCCGTACTCTGGTGGTAACTTAGAAGTAACGATCAAAAATGTGAGTTATGGATGATCTGTCATTTCTGTGGGAGAAGAACGACCATCTTACGACTTCCCAAATGGTGTGCAGGGGTGCTATCATTTTTTTTGTGGCGCTGGTGCTTATCCGTATATCGGGCAGGCGGTCTTTTGGTATGGGCACACCCCTGGGCAACATCATAGCGCTGCTGCTGGGCTCTATACTCAGCAGGGCCGCTACCGGGGTATCGCCCATGATGCCAATAGTGGTCACATGTACGGTGCTAGTGGTACTGCACCGGTCTATGGCATCGGTAATGGTACATAATGAACGGATCAGCAGGCTGGTGGAGGGGAGCAGGATATTGCTGTACGAGAAGGGAGCATTCATAGAACGCAATATGGTGAGGGCCCTGGTATGCAAGGACGATATAATACAGGCCGTGCGCCAATTGCTTCATACAGAGGTCATGGATGATGTAGATACTGTACATATGGAGCGGAACGGGAAAATAAGTGTGGTGACAAAAACTGCGAAAAGTGATACGGCCGACAGGTGAATTTTATTGTGGTACCAGCAATGTGGTATTGCCTGTGGCAGGCAAGGCGCAGTTCCCCATAGCGTACAGGAGCAAGAGCAGGCTGCACTACTATGCTACTTTGTTCAACAGTGTAGAGATAAACAGTACTTTCTACAAGATACCCATGCCAAAGACGGTAGCACGATGGAGCGATGATGTGCCGGAGCATTTCAGGTTCACCTTCAAGCTGTGGCGGGGTATGACCCATGTGCGGGAATTGGTATGCGAACCGGCCGATGTAGGGCGCTACATGGAAGCCATAAATATGGTGGGCACCAAAAAGGGATGCCTGCTGGTACAGTTCCCCGCTAGTATAAAGGCATCTTATATGCGCCATGTGCAGCGGTTGCTACAAGATATACTGCAGAGCGGGAAAGCTGATGGCTGGGCGCTGGCGGTAGAGTTCAGGGACAGGTCGTGGTACCGAGATGAGGTATATGAGATGCTGGAGCAGTATAGGGCAACGATAGTGATACACGATATGCCGCGGTCGGCCACGCCGGAGATAGATATGCAGACCGATACGGTATACCTGCGTTTTCATGGCGAAAGGGGCGACTATAAGGGCGACTATGAGAACGATATACTGCGCGGGTATGCCGACAAGGTAAAGGACCACATTGCAGAGGGGAAGAACGTGTATGCCTATTTCAACAATACCCTGGGTGCAGCGGTACACAATGCTATGATGCTGCAGGCACTAGGCAGCGCTACCATTAAATAACACTATGACTATGCTGAATGAGAAGAAAAGCGGTGTGATAAGAGACCATTTGGTGCAACATGAAGAGACCGTATCGGTGGCTGAAAGTGTGACTTCGGGGGCGCTGCAGTTCCTGTTGTGCGGTATCGCCGATGCCGAACGATTTTACCAGGGAGGTATCACTGCCTACAATATCGGTCAGAAATACAGGCACCTGCGGGTGGAGCCGATACATGCCAAGGCCCATAACTGTGTATCGGCAAAGGTGGCAGAGCAGATGGCGGTGAATGTATGCGGGATGTTCGATAGTGACTGGGGTATAGGGGTAACGGGCTATGCTACGCCCGTACCGGTCTCGGGCAATAAGCTGTTTTGCTACTTTGCGGTAAGTTATAAGGGTATCATACAGGTGTCGGAAAAAGTAAGCTGTAAAAAGATGCTGCCCGAAAAGGTGCAGCACTTCTTTGCGCGTAAAGTGATGGATGCTTTTTATAGGTACGTTCTGTATACCTCGCAACGGTTGTGAAGCCTCTCCCAAGGAGAGGGAGCGTTGATGTCCGTGCGACCGCGCGGATACTATATATACATATGGCGACATTATTAGCTAAAAAAGCGTGATATTTATACTACGATAAATAACCCTAAGGTTTCGTAGATAAAAAATGACGATGAAACGTTCATACTGCCTCATACCCTATACTATACTATTATGCTTTTTTACTCTTATTGCCCATGCACAACAGCAACGGCCGGTGGATGCCATACGGCTAAGAACGGGCGATGTAGTACCGGTGGCCGCCAATGCCACATGGACCGATGAGGTGAACAGCGCTCCACTACCGGCACAAGTGCTGGTACATTTCTCGAAGATGCCTTCATTGGTTGAACGGGAAGCGCTGTCCGCGAGTGGCATTACACTGCTGGACTATGTGCCGGACAATACTTTTACCGCAATAATAAGACAAAGGGTAGACAAGGTCCGTACCACTGCGCTGCCGGTACACAGTGTGTTACCGGCACAGCCCGAATGGAAGGCCGATAGCTACCTGTGGCGAAAGGCCGCTGTAGAAAGGGGGGATGTAAAGGTGCTGCTATCGGTATATGAGGGAGTGGATGTGGCTGAAATGCGACAACTGGTACTGGCACTTGGCGGCAAGATGGCCGATGCCATGGAGTATGGTTGCTATATAGTATCGGTACCGGCGACAAGGCTGCGCGACCTGGCAGGCTGGTATGGGGTACGCTATATAACACCCCATATGGAGCCGGTGCCGCTGGACAAACAATCGATACCGGCAGTGAAGGGCAGTAATGCCATAGCTACGTCCCTCTGGGGCGGCTATGGGCTGAATGGTGACAGCGTGACCGTAGGCGTAGGAGATAATACAGCGGGCATTTTTCATAACGACCTGCGCGACAGGATAGTGAACTACAACCCGGCGCAGGTGACCAATCATGGTATACATATAAATGGTATAGTAGGTGGGGCCGCGATAGTGAACCCACTGGCCGCCAGTATGACACCAAAAGTGAAGCTGCTGGATTTTTTCTTTAGTACTGTGCTATCGGCCACAGGGTCTATGCTGCAGCAGCACAATATGACCATCACCAACAACTCTTATACCGTAGTGGCGGGCGACTGTGAGTACTTCGGTACCTACGACCTTTATTCCCGTTTCCTGGATACGATGGCATTGCAATATCCTACGGTGCAGCATGTATTTGCCGCAGGTAATGATGGCAATATGACCTGTGCTCCCTATCCGCAGGGGTATGGTACGATGGGTGGTGGGTACCAACCAGCGAAGAACACACTGGTGGTGGGCAGTACCACGCACAACCTGCTGCAGGCAAGCGACCAGTCGCGTGGGCCGGTAAGGGATGGGCGCATACGGCCCGATATAGTGGCCGTGGGGGCAAGTGTGTTCTCCTGCCTGCGCTACGATACCTATAGCTGGGCGGGTGGTACCAGCATGGCATCGCCGCAGGTAGCCAGCGGGCTGGCCGTACTGACGCAGCACTACAAGCGGCTGCAGGGCGCCCAGCCCCGCGCCGACCTGCTGAAGGCCATCATGATAGCTACTGCCATGGACCTGGGCCAGCCCGGGCCGGACCATAGCTTCGGGTTCGGGATGATGGATGTGGGCAGGGCGCTAAAGGTACTGGACGATAACAGGTATGGGACAGGCGATGTGAGCGCAGGCGAGCAAAGGGACATAACTATAAACATACCTGCAGGCATAGCCGGGGCGAAAGTGACCCTGTACTGGAACGATATACCTGCCAGCCCTACGGCGGCCACACAACTGGTGAACGACCTGGACCTGGCAGTGACCATGCCGGGAGGTGTGCAAAGGCTGCCACTGGTGCCCGATGCCACACTGGCCAACCTGCTGAACCCGGCCACCGAAAGGGCCGACCACCTGAACAATGTAGAGCAGGTGACGATAGATGCGCCCACGGCAGGGGCATATACCATTACCATAAAAGGGCATTCTGTTCCGTTCGGTCCGCAGCATTTTGTGCTGGTGTACGACCTGTTGCCGAAGGAGGTGCAGCTTACCTATCCTATAGGTGGCGAGCAGTTGTCGAACGTGGATAGCATACGCGTATTCTGGAACGCGGTGAGCGATGGCAACAGTTTTAAAGTGGAATTCTCGCCTGATAATGGCGATAACTGGAGTGTGATAGATGGGGCTGTACCGGCATGGAAGCGGTATTGCGGGTTCGTAACGCCGGGCTTCAACTCGGGTAACTGTAGGGTACGGTTGAGCAGGAACGGTACATCGGAAGTAGCGACATCGGAAAGGTTCGCTATAACGGATACGCCGCATGTGGTGCTTGCAGCCTCGCAATGCCCCGGCTATGTGAACATACACTGGAACCCCGTACCCAATGCCACAGCATATGAGGTGTTACGGAAAACAGGTCCATGGATGGCGATAGCAGATACGGTGAGCGATACGGCCTATTCGTTCGCGGGTATGTCGCTGACAGAAGTATCGTTCGTGGCGGTGCAGCCTATTGTCAATGGTCTGCGCGGGTACCGCAGCCTTGCCGTCACGCGCAGGGCCGGTGATGGAGATTGCGCATCGACAGCATCTACAGGAGACCTGATGGTGGAAAGAGTGGTGTCGCCGAGGAGCGGTCGGTTGCTTACCAGTACATCGCCGGGGGCTACATCGAACCTGATAGTGCAGGTGCGCAACCTGTATAGTGTGCCCTGCGGCAACTATACTTTTTCCTACAGCATCAATGGTGGTGTATGGCACACATTCGCGAACCCCTCGGGGGTATTGGCCGCCAATGCTACTGCCGTGGTAGATATTCCCGGCCTGCCGCTGGCTATGCCCGGTGTGTACAATGTGCTGCTGGCCATACACAACAATGCAGTGGCCGATCCGCAGCCACGCAATGATACACTGGCCTATACCTTCAAGGTACTGGCAAATACGCCTGTGGATCTTTCAACTCCGTTCATAGATGGTTTCGAAGATGTGGGAGAATTCTCTGTTGTACATGATTCATTGGGTATATCGCCCAATGGGCATTGGGACTTTTATAATGATGATGATTCGGGCAGGGTGCGGTCGTATGTATATGACGAGGTGGTGATAAGCGGCAACCGCTCCATGAGCCTGGACCAGTTCATGCCTATGAACCAGGGTAGCAACAATATGCTCATCGGTACCTTTAACCTGACAACATATGATACTGCTACCGATGAGGTGCGTATGGATATAGACCATGTGCTGCATGGAATTCCCAACCGGGAGGCAGGCAATGTGATACGCGCGCGCGGCGTGGACGCGCTGCCGTGGGTGGATATGCACAAGTACGACATGTCGGTGTACCCGGGTACGACAAACCGTGTGCGCTCGCTATCACTGACAGATGCTGTGCGGAAGGGGAACTACAATTTCTCTGCCAGTACACAGGTGGCTTTTTGCCAGAACGATACCACGCTGATAGCCGGTCGTAACTATGGCAGCGGCATCACGTTCGATAACTTTCGCATCTATACCGTTACCAATGATGCCATGCTGGCCGGTGTGGTGTCGCCGCAGCCCAATAACTGTGGCCTGCCCGGTACCATACCACTTACCGTAAAAGTGCGCAATGGTGTGAACCACCCCCTGGCGAATGTACAGGTGAACTATACGCTGGATGGCGGCGCGGTGCATAGTGGCATCATCCCGAGCCTTGGGGCGAAGGATTCTGTGAATTTCATCTTTGCCGACCAGATGGATATCTCTGCATCGGCCACGCACAAGCTGAATATATGGCTGACGGCAGCAGGCGACAGCTACCAGCCCAATGACAGCATCATGGGGTATGAGTTTCTCAATAGCCGCATTGTTTCTTCGTACCCCTACCTGGAGAATTTCGAGAATGGTGATGGTGGGTTCTATACATCGGGCTTTATGAGCTCGTGGCAATATGGTACACCTGCGGCAAGCCGCATCAACAAAGCCGCCAGTGGTACAAAGGCATGGAAAAGCAACCTGACCGAAAGGTATAACAGCCTGGAACGTTCTTACCTGTATTCGCCCTGCTATGATATAGCAGACCTTGCCGAGCCGATGCTGAGCCTGAGCATGGCGCAAGACCTGGAGAACTGCGGGAATATACTATGCGATGGCGCCTACCTGGAATACTCCTTCGATGGCGTAGAGTGGCGCAAGCTGGGGGCGGCGGGCGATGGGTTCCATTGGTACGATGCACCTTTCAGTATATGGAACAGCCAGGGCTTTACGCGCTGGCATGTAGCTACTATAGCATTGCCGCAGCCACCTGCGGGAAAGGTGCTGCATCTGAGGTTCATACTCTTTGCCGATCCTGCCGTGACCTTTGAGGGACTGGCGATAGACGATATCCATATCTATGACAGAGGGCACCCCATTTACCCCCTGAATGAACAGATGGTGAGCCTGGGCGAGAACCCTGCCAGCGGCGTATGGACAGAATACCTGGCGCAGGGTGGGCTAGTGGCTGCGCTGCGCCCTGCGAATGACCTGGGCAATGTCATAGTTACTCTTTATGGCCATGATACTTTGTGGAACACAGGGCGCACACAGTATATAATGCCCCGCAGCTATGCCATCACATCGGCAGTGCCGCCTGCCGATAGTGTGCGCACGATGCTATACATAGAGGATGCCGATATAGTAAAGGTGCTGGAAGATACCACATGTCCTTCCTGTGCGCCGCTGACAGATGCATATTCGCTGGGTGTAACGCAATACTATAACAACAACGATCATAGTGCCGAGAATGGGACGCTGGACGATGATACAGGTGGCACTTACGTTTTTCATCCGTACAAAAAGGTACAGTGGGTGCCTTATGAAAAGGGGTACCGTGCAGAGGTGAGTATAAAGCCTTTCTCGGAATTGTGGGTGAACGATGGTGGACCTACGCGCGAACTGCCAGCCAATACAGATGCGGTGAATTTTGTAGCCTACAGGAACAGTGAACGCAAGCCAATGATAGAATGGGTATCGCTGATAGATGTCTCGGTGAATACATACATGCTGCAACGGTCTGACGACGGCTACAACTTTGCGGACATTTACCAGGCGAATGCGGTACATGCCGCTAATGCGCGATACAGCTATGCCGATACAGCTGCAAAAGCATTGGGGCAGGTAGTGTATTACAGACTGCGATACCTGCTGGCAGGGAGCGACAGGGTGTGGTATTCGCCCGTAAGGCGGCTGGATATTACAGATGTGCCGGGCGCACTAGTGACGCTGGATGCACATATGGTAAGCAGTGGCCGTGCCGCAGTACAATGGACATCGTGGATAGATGGTGTGGCGGATCACTATATACTGGAACGGGCCGTGAACGATGGCGGCTATACAGTGATAAATGACCGTAAGGCAGAGAACAGGTATGGGCAACGATATACTTATATGGACATGCCGGGTGATATAGGTACAGGTACGCCGGTACATTACCGGCTAACGGCTGTGATGAAAGACGGTAGCCGGTTCGTAATGCCTATACGCACTATTTATTGGGTGAACGATGCGGCCGTGTACATGGTGTATCCTGATCCATCGCCGGATGGTGTGCTTACCATTCGCTGGAATGCCGATGCCGGGAAGATGATGCATGTGAGCATCATGGACATAACAGGTAGGGTAGTAGAGCGCATGGATGTGACAGCCGATAGCTGGGACAATACCACTACGCTGCATACCACAGCTAAACCGAGCGGCCTGTATATGGTGCGCTTCGATATAGAGGGATATAGGTATATAACGAAGGTGGTATTTGGTAGAGGCAGATAAAGGACCACCGACCACCTGGAAAGGCGATCGGTGGTCCTGAGGTCACTTTTTACCCAGGCTGAAAAGCAGGTATTCCACTCTTATCAGGAGTCCATTGGGGGCGGTACGCGTCATATTGCTGTATAGCTGCTGACGGTAGCCAATATCCAGCCGTGCCTGGCTCATGAAGATGAACTGTATGGACGGCGCAATATCTACCGAGTGCAGCCCAGCCTGCGGCAGTGATTGTCCTATCAGCTCGGCCATCAGGTTCATGTTGGTCTGCTTGTAGCTCTTGTACTTCGTGGGCAGCATCAGCCGCCCTGCCGATAGTATATAGTTCACCGCTTTATCGGCCATGCCTGCAGGTAGCTTGCTTTCCTTACCCCCGAAATTGTCGAATGCCTGCTCGTAATAGGCCGTTACCGACAGGGCGGTCTTGTGCAGCAACTGTGTGGCTACCACACCTGCCTGGTAGCCGGTGTTGTGGCCGTTCACCTGTATGGTCTGCTGGTGAATGTCGGCATTGTTGGTGGCCACGCGGGCAAAGGCAGCAGCACGGAAATGACGGTAAATGTCATCGTGGCTCAGGAAGCGGTATTTGGCATATGCGCCCACACCCTCGGCAGCGAGTGTGCCGTTCCTGTTGCTGATGAAGCCTTCGGCATGTATCATCAGGCGTTTGTTGACGCCCCACATCAGCTCGGGTATCATGTGGTAGTTCACCTTGCTGGCCTCTGTTTCATCCATCATCCAGTTGGTAAGGCGCAAACCTGTGGACCGTGCCGGCATATTGCTGGCAGGCTCTGAGTACACAAAGAGCTCCTGTGTGCGGCCCGCATATGCTGTCAGCAGCAGCAGTGCGGTAGAAAGCAGCCCTCTATATCGTAACATGGTATATCCGTTTTTGAGCGTCAGCGCCACCGGGGCAGCATGCGGCCGCATGCCCGGTTTCGAAGCAGGTGAGTTTTGTGTGCTTCGTGTACTTCTTCCTGTCTTTGGCAGGCAGGAAATCCTTGTCTATCACCGTTATGGTCTTTTCGCCATTCACTACCTGTTCGGGTACATTCACGAAGTGGAACACCGAACCGCCTAACTCCAGGTGTGTATCGTTGGCCACTTTTGTTTGGGTAAAGGACGCGGTGACCTGTAGCGAGGCCACGAAGAAACCTGCATTCTCTACGGCTGCCTTTATCTCGTCGAGCGATATGGTGGCACCGTCTTTGAAGGCAATAGCGTAGCTGGATCTTTCTATGTCCACATCTACGGCCTTTACCGAGGGTACTGCTTCCAGCGCTTTGAATATGGCCTTGCTGCACATGCTGCATGTGAGGCCGCTGGCCACCAGCGTTGCCGACCGGATCTGTGCTATGGATGGTGTGCTCCACAGGAGGATGCATACGAATATTATCTTTTTCATTTTCTGAGCTTTTTGAATGTTATAGATGTCTTGTGTTCAGCCCCTCCCGGCCTCCCCAGAGGGGAGGTGATGTTCTGTTGAATGTTATGAAACACATTTTACATGCTACCTTTTGTTGTCGTACTGGCAGCACTCGTGCAGGTTCTTGTACACCTCCATATCGGCCGTGTACTTCTCGGTGTCGTAGCCTACCGATGCCACTTTCTTCTGTATGCCGTCGTTAGTTGTTTTGGCCGCATCATAGGTCACAGAGAGCACCTTGGTCTTTTTGTCCCATGTGGCCTTGGTGGCGCCGGCATCTTTTGCGGCCGTCTCTATCTTTTTGGCACACATGCCGCAATTGCCCGATACTTTTATCTTTTCATTCTTTGTCTGTGCCATGGCAAAGGTCGCTGCCAGCATCAGCAGTATGGTCGTTACTATTTTTATGATGTTCATTGTTGTTCGTTTTTTGACAGTTCAATAAATGTTATTGTTCGGGTGCTATAATGCAAGCACCAGCATTATGGCGCTCATCACTACCATCAGCAGGTCTTCGAAAAGTGTGACCTTGCTGAGAGGCAGATCTATAATTGTGCCCAGGCAGGCGCACCGTATAGCTTTCTTTTTTGCAAGGCTTTGTACCACACCTATAGTGCTTACACCCATTATCACCAGTGTAGCGATATTGGTGGCCAGTGGCGCGAGGTCCATGATGTAGGATATTCCCAGCGCCAGCTCTATGAAGGGGTATACATAGGCATATCCCGGTATGGCCCGCGCTACTATGTCGTAGGTGCGGTAGCCATCGGCGAAGGCCTGTAGCCGCAGCATTTTGAAGAAAGAGAACACGATGAAGAACCCTGCCATGAAATGGCCCATCCAGTGCATGAGGTGGAAACCGCCACCGGCCAGTTGTATGAGCAGGGTAATACCCGCTATGTAGCCGAATATGAGAAAGATAGGGTAGTAAGAGTCTTTCTTCGTTTCGGTATCTACGGCGGATGGCATGGTGGTCTGCGCATCGGTGATGGTATACTTGCCATTGCCCAGCGCCTCTTGCAGTACTGCGGTAGGTATGTGCTTGTTCATAGTAATGGCGGCCTGTGGTGCGGTAAGCGATATCTCGGCTTCCATAATGCCCGGTACGGCAGATAGTTTCTGCTTTACAGAGCTGATGCAACCGGTGCATGTCATGCCCGTTATGTTATACTCATGTTTCATTTTTGCTTTGTTCGTTTTTTGTTGATACAAAGGTAGAATGGAAGGACAGCCTGCTGTTTACAGCATCTTGTACAGATCTTTCGGAATTATGGACAAACGCTTATTTGCCTACCTCATCGAGCGGTTTGCGGTGGTGTATACCCAGTTTTTTGAACTCGCTGGGCGACATGCCTGTCACCTTTTTGAACTGGGCCGATAGATGTGCCACACTACTGTAGCCCATCATCTCGGCTATCTGCCCCAGCGACAGCTCGTCGTATACCAGGTATTCCTTTACCTTCTCGGTCTTCTGGGCTATGATGTATTGCTCTATGGTGATGCCTTCTACCTCGGAGAACAGCTTGCTGAGATACGAATAGTCGTAGTGCAGCTCGCGCGATAGTATCTCGCTGTATTTCTCGCGAGGTCTGTCGTCGGTGTAGTGCACCAGGTCTACTATCACGTTCTTTATGCGTTCTATCATCCGGCCTTTGCGGTCGTCTATCAGCTCGAAGCCGGTCTGCGATAGCTTGCCGGCTATCTGCTGCAGCAGGGCAGGCGCAATAGCATCATCGGCCACTACCACCTCGCCCAGCGATATGCTTTGCGGGTGTATACCTGCGGCCTCGAATATGCCCTGTACAGATGCCTTGCACCTGTTGCATACCATATTCCTGATGTAGAGCGTCATGCTGATAATGGTTTTAAGCCTTTCCCCGGCCCGGCCTACCGGCAGGCAGGCCTCTCTCATATAAAGAGGTGGGGCGTGAGTACCGTGAAAGCGATAGAAGTGTAGCGATACATTTTGCCTGTATCAGTATCACAGGCGCAGTACGCGTATGAACAAATATAGAGGAATGCCCTGCAGTAAAGGAGGTGCAGGGCCTTTGTAGAAATGACCTGTAGCAGCGGTGGCTGTAAATGTGCGACCGGTATGACGCAGGTATCGTATGGCGGCAGGTATGAGCGCAGGCGCATCTTTTGCCAGTAGTACCTTGAAGGCCGAAGGAGCATGGTCGTCTTTGTACTTCGCGCTTACTACTGTGGTATGGCAGCAGCCATCGGTATCTTCGCTTTCGCCGCAGCAGTTCTTCTCTACATCGGCGGTAAAGTGGACACCCTCGTACTCGCCGCCACAATAGTGGAAGGAGCAGGAGAACCCCACGGCCGCAGCCATGTAGAGCACCATCAGCAGAGATGTGACGAACCGCTTCATGCTGCGGCAAAGGTACTGAAAACAGTGGGCATGGTGTTGCAACATATGCGTGTTAAAGCTATGTTATATCATGTTCTCAAATACGTTGTATGCTGGCAGGTGGTGGTAAGTGGCACATTATTTGACCTTCTTACTCTATATTTACAACATAAATAACCGATAGGACAAAATGAAGAAACTGTTATCGACACTCGCACTGGCTGCCGGTGTCATATTCTCGGCAAGTGCGCAGTATGAGAATACCGTGATAAAAGTAGGCATGAAGGCACCGGAACTGGCATTCCCCGATCCGGAAGGAAAGACCTTGAAGCTGTCGGAGCTGAACAAGGGCCGCTATGTACTGGTAGATTTCTGGGCTTCGTGGTGCGGACCCTGCCGCATGTCCAATCCAGGGCTGGTAGCTATGTACAAAGAGTTCTCGGGCAAAAAATTCAAAAATGCCAAGAACGGCTTCACGGTACTGAACGTATCGCTGGATAAGGACAAGAACGCATGGATAGGCGCCATAAAGCAAGATAACCTGACATGGCCGAACCATATGAGCGACCTGGGCTTCTGGAACTCGAAAGCAGCGGCCGCATATGGCATACAGTATATACCACAGGCCTTCCTGATAGGCCCTGACGGCAAGGTGCTGGGCGCCTACAACCGCTCTGAGGAGGCTAAGGCTATGCTGGAGAAATTCGTGACAAAGTAGTTCTTCGGAATTATGAGTTATGAATTGTTTTTTTGATGGTGAGGGGTCAGGAATTGGGTATTAGGTATTGGGCTTGTTCCTTGGAATCTGGAATTTGAAGTTCGAGTTTTGGAATTTGATTTTTTACGATCTTGAATGATATAGACCGATGGCATACCACAACAGGTATGCCATCGGTGTTCTATGCCGGGAGGGTAATGAAAAATACTACTTTTGTGGGAGTGGTATCGCGGATGCCATCGGTACTTTTACATCATTGCTTTTTGGGTATGGGTACAATAAAAGTTGCGGTCATAGAAGATCAGGCACAGACGCGACAGATGCTGATGGCACTGATAGACGGGCATGGCGGGGAATATAACTGCGCAGCGGTATTCGAGAACACCGAGGATGCTGTAGCGGCCCTGCCGGGCATGGGTATAGATGTGGCCCTGGTGGACATACATATGCCGGGTGGCATGTCGGGCATAGAGTGTGTGCGCCAACTGAAGGTGCGTGCGCCGAAGACAGAGTACATAATGTGTACCTCGCTGGAGGATGCGGACAATATATTCAATGCGCTGCAGGCGGGAGCAACGGGTTACCTCACCAAATCGACCGCGCCCGATAAGATACTGGAGGCCATAAAGGATGCCCACAATGGCGGATCGCCCATGAGCAGCCAGGTGGCCCGTAAAGTACTGGGGCATTTCTACAATGCCGATACCCGCAAGAAAGAAAATGAACTGGAAAAACTATCGGCACGAGAGCAGGAGATACTAGACCTGCTCTCTAAAGGATACCGGTACAAGGAGATAGCAGCTAAACTTTTTGTGAGCGTAGAGACCGTGCGCAAGCATATACACAACATATACGAAAAGCTACAGGTGAACTCGCGCACCGATGCACTGAACAAGGCTTACAGCCACAAACGGTAATGATACCTACTTTTTTTCCTGCTGTTTTACCTCTTTGCCCTTGCTTGTCTTGAACAGGTAACCTATGGTAAGCCCATAATTGTTGCTTGACAGGAAATAAGTATCATCTATCGGCGCGGGATTGAGATTGGTGAGGCCGCGCTGGTAGTGCGCCCTTACAAAAAAGCCGCTCTTCAGCTGGTAGCCGGCATTCAGCCCCAGACCATAGCTCATTCTCCTGGCATCATTCGGATATTCTTTGCCATAGCTCAGCCTGGGTCTCTGTGTTTCCAACACATTGCCCCAGAGGTCGGTATAAGTGATGGTAGCATGCCCGCCTACATTTATATCGGCAAATACACCGCCGCTGATGAAGAAGTGGCTCTGGTGCTTCATGCCCATGTGCCAGGACAGGAACAAGGGAATATCTATGGCATGTATACTGACAATATGATCAGGCATACCGGGTATGGCGCGCAAGAAGCCATTGGTAGTGAAGAGCGCACCCGTCTGCAGATGCAGCCTGCGCCTCAATGGAACATCCGTTACCGCGCCTGCCCTGATATTCGGCCTGCGGTATACATCGTCCTCCATGCTTGTGCCATAATAGCGAGTGAACTGTAGACCTAATGCTGGCCCGACGGTCACCTGGGCACTGGTATGAGTGGGCAGCATAGAGGCCGCACATAATAGAATGAATAGGTATCTCATATAAGGTGGTGTTGTCGTAAATGTACAAATATCTGACGGTTGTCCTGCAGGAGCGGTATATCTGTGCTGTTTTGAATATTTTTGCGCCATGGGTCATGAAGAGGGTATAAGCCTGAACAAATACATAAGCGCTACTGGTTTCTGCTCCCGCCGGGAGGCCGATAAGCTGATAGAACAGGCGCGTGTGACCATAAATGACGAACTGGTACTGCCCGGCGCAAGGGTACATGCCGGCGATAGGGTAGCCATAGATGGCGAGCCGCTGAAAGGAGCCGCAAAGAAAAGGCCCATATATATAGCCCTCAACAAGCCGGTGGGCGTTACCTCTACCACCGACCTGAAGGATAAGACCAACATCATCGGCTTTCTCAATTATCCGAAGCGCATATTTCCCATAGGGCGGCTGGACAAGGATTCGGACGGGCTGATATTCCTGACCAATGATGGCGATATAGTGAATAAGATACTGCGTGCCAGTAACAACCATGAGAAGGAGTATATAGTGACGGTGGACAAGGCACTGTCGCCGGAGTTCGTGGCGCAGATGGGCAATGGTATACCTATGCTGGGCACAGTGACGCGCAAATGCTTTGTAAGGCAGGAGGGTGGCAGGCGTTTTCGTATAGTGCTGACACAGGGGCTGAACCGCCAGATACGCCGTATGTGCGAATACCTGGGCTACAAGGTGGTGACACTGACGCGCGTGCGCATAATGAACGTGCAACTGGGAGACCTGCCCGTGGGCAAATGGCGCTACCTAAGCCCGCAGGAGATAGATAAGATGAACGCACTGGTGGCCACATCGGCAAAGACGGATGAGGAGAACAGGCCTGCAAAAAAGAAAGCTCCCGGCAAGCCACCGCATAATATCCGCAAAAAATAACACCTGCGTGCCATTAGGCAGCGCAGGTGCGTTTCATGGATAAATGCATCAGTGTTTCTGTGTAGTGGCCGTTGGCTGATCGCCTGCCGGCTTGGGCTTTACATTGCCACTTATCCGCAGCGCCATGCTCTGCTGCTGCGCATCAGATATGATGGACACTACCTTGCTCATGGCGCCCGGCCTGCCCGCACTATGGAAGGTGACCTTTATCTTGGCTTGCGTACCCGGTAGTACGGGCTCGTGCGGCCATTCGGCCACGGTGCAGCCACAGCCCGCCGTGACATTGCGTATGAAGATGGGCTTCTTGCCATCGTTGCTGAATGCGAACTCATGTGTGAGGTCGGGGCCTTCTGTCACCTCGCCGAAGTCGAAGGACTCTTCTGTGAAACGGAAGCTGCCTGCATCGGCAGGGGCCTGCTGTGTGGCGGGCTGCGCTGTAGTGGTCTGCGCATGTAGGGCTGTGCTGCTTATGGCCAGTATGGCCAGTGCAATTGCTGTTCTTTTCATTGTTGATCTTGTTTTTTAAAAAAGTGATAAAATGGAATTATGGGTACATGATGTGTTCTCTTTGCGTGGTCGGGTCATATGGCAGGTATAGGCAAAGGGTTGCCGGGCAAGGCCATTACAGCCTGTGTTGCCAATATCTTCTAGTATATGGTCGGGGCTTATTCCAGTATCACATTACCGGCATCGCTTTCTACCTTCAGGCTGCCGGGCCTGTGCTTGTTGTCGCAATCGGTCTTGAATATGCCTGCCAGCAGACTGCATTTGGTGTCTCCGGTAAGGCAGTTGAACAGGTCTTGTGCCGTGGATGGGCTGGAGTGATCGTTCAGCACTATCATTTCCCCGGTGGCCACACGTTCCAGGCTTATCTCCGATACCGTCACGTTGCAGTTCCTCTTTACGATCTTGTCGGTGCCTATGCGCATCTGCCTGGCCTGGTCGGGATCCAGCACGCTGCAACTGGTAACGGTAGATGGTGCCTGGTCGCTGCATCGCAGCATCTGGGTCACACATATCTCTATGGGACAGGGTGTACTATTGCATACGAACTCGCCTGTGCGGCGCAGGCCATCCTGTATCTGCTGTTGCAGTGCAGGGTCGGCAGGTCTTGCGGTCACATTGTTAGTGCTCCTGTCCACGGTACTCACTATAAGGCGGTCGCGTTGCTCGGGCCTTATGTTAGCAGACCTTTGCGGCATATCGGGTATCACCCCTGCCTGCGCCCAATTGGCAGGAGTATCGTGCCGATGTGTAGTGGCCACTGCGCTGCCGGTGCTGTTATCGTGGTTCATTACCCATATCATACTGCCTGCGGCCACAAGCAGGGCTATGGCAGCGGCCATGGGCCATATGGCGCGCTTGCGTGCAGGTGCGGGATGCAGTTTTGCGCGCAATGCTTCCCATTCAGCATTTTTGTCAAAGCCCGGCATCAACTCACCGAGCGATGCTTCCTTCATCCGTTCATCCAATGGCGTTTTCATTGCTTTTCGTTTGTTGTGATATCTGTTTCTGCAACAGCGCCCTGGCCCTGTGCAGTTGCGATTTTGATGTGCTTTCCGAAATGCCCAGCATCTCTGCGATGTCCTTATGGGTCATATCTTCGAACACATAGAGGTTGAAGACCATTCTGTACCCATCTGGCAGCTCGTGCAGCAGCCGCAGTATCTCTTTTGCGGCCAGTTGGCCCAGTATATCATCGCCGGCCTCTTTATGTTCGTATTCTGTAGTGTCGGCTACCAGTATGGTATTGCGGTCCTGCTTTCGCAGGTGCATGAGACAACTGTTCACCATCACCTTTTTCATCCATGCCTTTACGCTGCCCTCGCCACGGTAAGAGAACGAACCGATACCGCGAAAGAAGCTAAGGAACCCATCCATCAGGGCTTCTTTGGCATCCTCGTGTTGCGCTATATAGCGCAGGCACAGTATCATCATATCCTCTACATACTTGTTGTAAAGTATATGCTGGGCGGCGGGGTCGTTGCGTTTGCAACATTCCACCAGGTATGCCTCATCGGTCGTGCCGGACAGGTCTATTCGCAATTGATGCTTGTTTGTCTTCTATTAAATATAACTAATTTATTCCTGCCGGCAATGAAGCATCGCCCTATATCATACTAAATGCACAGAGGTATAAAAGGGTTGCAGGGATATAGAAATTCTTTTTCTGCATACCTATAAGCCGTACCTTACATCAGGAAAATAACTTACCCGTATTTGAAAGACAATAACCCTATTCGTTCTGAAATGCCGGTAACTACCGGTGATATAGACAGCAGGCCGCAGCGCGGCAGGCTGGTGGTGTGCATACTCATTTCGCTGCTGTGTTGCGGCTTCGACTTTGCCCCCGATGTGGGGATAGGGCTGGATGCCTCGTGGATGCGCATCATGAACGAGGCGCATATGCACCATTGGGTGTTCGGGCGAGATATAGTGTTCACATACGGGCCGCTGGCCATGCTGGACACCCATTATTCTACCGACCTCAGGTGGCTCATACTGGGCGCAGACCTCTCCATAGCTTTCGGGTACTGCTACCTCATGTACAGGTATATGCCCCGGGGAAAACTGTGGCTATTGCTGCTGCTGCCTGCCATCATCATCATGCGGTATGGACATTTTGCACAGCTTGCCCTGCTGCTGTTCATATTGTACATAGGTATACTGCTGTTGCGGGAAGATGCCAACAGGCTGTGCGCTGTTCTCTGTGGGTTCTATGCCGGTACTGTCTTTTATGTAAAGGTAAATTACGGGCTTATAGTACTGTTCCTGCTGCCCATTATGATAGCCATACTGCTGTGGCAGCGCAGGCGGTATGCATGGTGGGTGCTGGGCGCTTTCGTGGTGGTCTTTGGCAGCATCTGGCTGATGGTAGATATAGACATGGTGGGGTACATAAAGAACAGCCTGCCCATCATTGCCAATTATGAGGAGGCCATGTTCGCGCCCGTGCAGCCGGGCAAGATCACCTATAAGCATGCTATGTACCTCTTTGTACTTACCGGCTGCATGCTGGCAGGCCATATGTATGACGTAGTAAAGAACCGGAAGAACATAGTGGCATCTACTACTTTTATGGCGTTGTGCCTGTTGTATTGTTTTCTTGCATTCAAGAACTCCTTTGTGCGGTACGACCTGCTGCATTCGCGGCAGTTGTTCGCTACATATCCTTTCCTCTTTATGTTCCTGTGCGGCATATTGGGGTATGGCCGTAGCACTGTTGCCATTATCGCATCATGTGTGGTCATAGCACTTTCGGCATGGGCGCTGCCGGGTGATGATGCTTCTCTTTCCCGGCTCTCCCTCAATGATATGAGCTACCATGCATGGCCGGAAAATTATTATAAGCAGTTATTCTCGGCACCACGAACAGCTACATACCCCGAGGTGGCCATTGGCAAGGATACCTTGCCGGAGTTGGAGACGGGTACAGTAGACATCTTTCCGCATGATGCGGCCTACCTGCTGGTGAATGGCCTTCATTACCGCCCGCGACCCATACCGCAATCGTATAGCGCCTACAGTGCCTCGCTGGATATGATGAACGCCCGGCATTTCGTTTCGCACAAGCGGCCGCAGTATATACTGGAACGGAACGCCTCGCTGGATGGGTCGCGATATGCCATATGGGACGAGTCTGTGACGAAGGCGGCGCTTCATCTCAATTATACCATACACCGCCTGGTAGATATGGGTAGCGGTGCGGAGAAAAGCGGGTTTGTGATGCTGAAAGAAAAGGCCGATGTACATGAGCTGCCCCGGATGAAGGAGGTGGGCCGTGCAACAGGCCATATAGGCGATACCGTGTGGGTGCCATACAAGGAGGGGAAGCCACTGTATATGACGGCCGATGTGAGGTATACACTGCTGGGAAAGGTGAACAAGCTATTGCTGCAGCCCATGCCTGTACACATCACGCTGATTATGGACGGCCATACCGAGGAATACCGGCTGGTGCTGCCGATAGCAAAAGGCCCTGTACTCATTAGCCACCTGGTAGATAATGACCTGTCGTTCTCGCGTTTCCTGTCGGGGGAAGTGCAGAACAATGAACGTATACGCGGCTTCAGGATAGATACGCACAACAAGGAGATAGAGCGAGATGTGCCTATCGTATATTATGTGTTCGACAATTACTGATCTGCCCTCCTTTGCGATCTATTCACTTTCTTTGCTGTGCAATGTCTTTTAAGAACACAGCAGTATTGGTATGCATAGGGGTGGCGGTAGCACTGGCCACTGCTATGTATGTGGAACGAAGCAGACAGACCACCATGACCGATATGCAGAAACAGGTAATAGCGCTGCAGGGCATGACGAAGGTATTGCCACCGGGTGCGCAAATGAGTTTTTCCTGCCCCGACAATAATGCCGAGCTGTATGCCATTTGCCGTTATACGCTGGCTCCCATGTACCTCTCATTCGTGCAGGGCGAGCATTTCGATACTGCACTGACACTGCTGCGGGTGAATGCGGCTGATAGCACGGTGCAGGTCGTGACGACCGGCCGCAGGGTACTGTGGCAGAACACTGATGATACATACCGGTATTACCTGACATGTAACCCCTAATATGCAGCGTACACTATTATATATCATGTCTATAGGCATTGCCGCCGGGGCGCTGAGTATGGTGTTCTTCCTGCTGCTGGCGGCAGGGGTGCCGTTCGTGGGTATAGTGCCGGTGGTGGGTATAGCGCTTTGGGCATACTGGAAATATGGTGTGGCAGCAACAATGAAATGGGTGGAGGATGATGGCAGCCGTCCGTTCTTCTCCCTCATCATACTGGCTGTGGGTATGGCTACCATGGTGGCAAAAAGCTACCCACTGACCGAGCGATATGGCGGATGGGATGCATGGGCAATATGGAACCTGCAGGCCAAATACCTGGCCAGCGATACCTGGCGTACCCTGTTCCTGAATGTGCGGCACGGGCACCCCGATTATCCGCTTCTGGTGCCGGGCATAACGGCTTTTTTCGCGCGCATACTGCCCATGTGCCGTATAGAGGCCATTGCTTTTGTGCCTGCTTTTTGTTTCATGCTGTTCATCCCGGTGCTTATATACCTGCAATATGCAGGGCGCAGCATCATTGTGGCTACCTATGTGCTGTTCATGCTGGCTACAGATAAGTTCTTCCTGACACTGGGTGTATCTATGTATGCCGATACGGCGCTAGCTTTCTTTTTCCTGTGTGCACTGGCAGCCATGAAGCAGCAACTGGCAGGTAATAGGCAGGTGGCTATCGCCGCAGCGGCACTGGGCTGTGCCATGTGGACCAAGAACGAGGGTGTGGTACTAAGCGCTATATTCTGCCTGTTCTACTTCCGCGAACTGTTCCTTGGTGGCAGGTACAAGTATTTTGCCGCGGCTATCGCCCTGCCGGTACTGACGTTGGTGGTATTCAAGCTGGGCTTCGCTCCTGCCAATGATATGGCCCATGGTCTATCGGGCGACACATGGCACCACCTGACCGATATGGAACGGTACCGGCAGATATTCACTTCCTTCAGCGATAATATAGAGAAGAACTTCGGCTATATACGAATGGGTGTACTGCTATATGGCATAGTATGCCTGTGGCGCAGGCAGTGGCCGGGCAAGGATATGCTGATGATAGTATGCTGCGTGGCCGCTTACTTCATGATATATGTAGTATCGTTCATGGACCTGCAATGGCATCTGCTCACATCGGCCGACAGGCTGTTGCATCAACTAATGCCGGCACTGGTGTTCGTTATAGCCGATAAGCTGGCAGGTAATGGCAACCGCATGTCGTTCGTGATAAGAAGAGGGTAGGAGCTGCCGTTATTCGGCATACTCGCTCAGTTCCAGCCAGCGCATCTCCTTTTCCTCAAGCAGCATGGTTATCTCTGTTATACGCGCGCTGATGCGCTGTATCTCTTCATAGCTCACACCGGGTTCCGACATTCTGTTGGCAATGGTGGTCTTTTCCTGTTCCAGCGCAGGCAGGTCCTTGTTCAGTTGTTCCAGCTCGCGCCTTTCGTTAAAGGAGAGCTTCTTTTTGTCTTTCGCTACAGGTTTTGCTGTGGTCTCTGCAACTGCCTGTGCAGGAGCCTCCTTTACCTTGTCCTTGCTGCGTTCTTCTATACGGTACTGCGTATAGTTGCCGGGGAAATCGCGTACCACACCATCGCCCTCGAAGACGAAAAGGTGATCTACCAGGCGGTCCATAAAGTACCTGTCGTGCGATACTATGATGAGGCAGCCCGGGTATTCGCCCAGGAAATTCTCCAGTACCGACAGGGTAGGGAGGTCCAGGTCGTTGGTGGGTTCGTCCAGTATCAGGAAGTTGGGGTTACGGAAGAGTATGGCCAGCAGTTGCAGGCGTTTTTTCTCCCCACCGCTCAGCTTTGATAGGTAAGTATACTGCTGCTCTGGCGGAAAAAGGAATAGCGTAAGGAACTGCGATGCGCTAAGGGTGCCGCCATTGGCCAATGGGAAATTCTCGGCTATGTTCTTCACGAACTCTATCACGCGCATGTCTTCCCTTATCTCCAGCCCGTGCTGCGAGAAATTGCCGAACACTACGGTATCGCCAATGTTTATCTTGCCGCTGTCGGCAGGCTCTATACCCTGCAGCATGTTCAGGAAGGTGGTCTTGCCTGCGCCATTCTTACCTACTATACCTACGCGTTCGCCCTTTTTGAACGTATAGTCGAAACCGCGCAATATGGTCTTGTCGCCATAGCTTTTGTATACCTTCTTTAGCTCTGCAACCTTGCCGCCTATGCGGTTCATCTTCACCTGCAGCTCTATCTGGGTGTCTACCACCTTCTGCTTTGCACGCGCTTCTACCTCATAGAAGTTGTCCTGCCTGCTTTTCGATTTCGTGGTACGGGCCTTTGGCTGCTTGCGCATCCACTCCAGTTCTTTGCGGTACTGGTTGCGGGCCTTGTCTATATTGGCTATGGTGTTCTCTATTCGTGCGGCCTTTTTTTCCAGGTAGTCCTGGTAATCGCCCTTGTAGGTAAATAGCTGTTCGTTGTCCAGTTCCCATATCACGTCGCACACATCTTCCAGGAAGTAGCGGTCGTGGGTCACCATCAGCAGGGTCACGTTCTGCTGGTTCAGGTAGTGTTCCAGCCATTCTACCATTTCCACATCCAGGTGGTTGGTAGGTTCGTCCATTATCAGCAGCACATGCTTGTGCTCGAACCCTATATCTATGAGCACCTGTGCCAGGGCCACGCGTTTGCGCTGCCCGCCCGAGAGGTTTTTTACCGGCTGTGCCAGGTCGTGTATGTTCAGCTTGCCCAGTATCTGGTGTACCTTGGCCTCAAAGTCCCAGGCGCCCAACTCATCCAGCCGGGCCAGTGCGGCAGAGTATTCGGCGGGGTCTTTTTCGGTGCCGCCCACTATGCGCTCATAGTTGCGCAGGGCCTCGGCCACAGGGTGGCGGTAATGGAATATATTGTCGAGCACGGTGGCCTGCTCATCGAATGCCGGTTCCTGCTCGAAGAGGGCCACTGTTACCTCTTTATTGATCCATACGGTACCCTCATCCACGGTGTCCCTGCCAGAAAGTATGCGCAGCAGGGTCGATTTGCCACTGCCATTGCGGGCTATGAGCGCTATCTTGTCGCCCTCGCTTATGTGGAAAGAAATGTCGGTAAAAAGTGGTTTTATACCATATGACTTGCTGATCTTGTCGGCCGAAACGTAATGCATAAGAGCTGCAAAGGTAATATTCCGGGGCAATGGCATGGCAGTAAGGTATACACATAGGGTACTTTGACAAACCGGTAACAGTATTTTGCGGCCCGTATTGTGTTTTTCCTATTCTTTGATGTAATATTGCCCGCACTAAAAAATGCATATGATGCTTGTTATTCCCCAGAGAGTTACGAAAAATATTTCCATTGTTGCGTTTCTGTGTATGGCCACGGGAGCTGCCGCACAAAAAAAGACCGTTCTTTACCCAGATGGAACGAAGGCGTTCGAAGGAGAATATATAGCCGGCTACAATACGGCCTATACAAGGGACCTGATGAACTTCGATACGGCTACCGATAAAAGGAGGGCCAGTATGCTGTCGATGTCTGCCGGTTTCGGTATGGAAAGAGACCTGGCCCCACAGCGTATATATAACGGCAAATGTGTGTTCTACTACCCTAACGGGAAGATATCGTACTCCGGCACATATGAGCATGGAATAAAGAACGGACCGTTCGCGTACTTTTACATAGGAGGAGAGAAAGAGGCCGAGATGAACTATGTGCATGGTATGGCCGATGGCAAATGGACGACCTGGCACAAGAACGGCAAGATACGGTCTGAGCAGAGCTATATAGCCTTCACAGAGGCCGAAATGGACACCTTTTACAGCCGTAAAATGTCGGGCGGGGGTATGTACCAGCAGGATCCGCTGATGACAGAGCGCAACGGTTTCAGGCGTTTTACTGTAGATTCTCTGCAGAAAATGCCGGGTAACTCATTTACGAAATTCACCGAGGCAGAGAACAAGTTCGACAAGCATGCTCACTGGAACGGAGATTTTATTTCGTACTACCCCAATGGCAACAAGAACCTGGAAATGCATTATGCTAATGACAGGCGTGTAGGAAAATGGTATTACCGCGATGAGGAAGGTAAAGTAAAAGTAGAGCTGGCGTTCACGGAGGGTAAGATATCGTCGGTGGTGAACAATATGCCACCCGAACAGCGCCCCGCTATGCCGGCCATGATGCAGCGCCCGGGTATGCCCGGCGGAGGGAGAGATTCCATGAACAGGGCGATGCCTCAGATGCCACCTGCGCAGATGAGCAAAGAACCAACTAAAAAGTAATAATTGAAGCAATTCTATTTGCAGCCAAACCTCTACCGGGGTTTGGCTGTCTTTTTATGGTCATACCGGTAAGTATGATGATCTTCTGTCACTAAGAAATGACAAAAAAAGAACGATCGGAAACTAACGATAATGGCTTCTGTAACGCCTTAATCATAGGTAAATATTTTGTTTTATTTAAAATTATTAACGATCAGCTATAAATAGCGATGTTATGACAAAAAAATAGCAAAAAAACCATCTCAAAAGACCTCTTGACCAGCATATTACATTATTTTTGAACCAAATTACTAACACATTGAATTCTATTTACGAAAGACCATTTCAAGCGCAACAAAAGACCGATATGAAAAAGTACTTTTTGACCTTATTAGCAATTTTTACGGCAACAATAAGCTCATTTTCGCAGGTATCCCTGTCGCTGGCCACAGGCACGGGGCCGGTAGTGCCTGCAGGGTGGTCTTTGGGTGGTAGCGCTACCGCTCCCGGACCGCACATACAGCTTACGCCCAATGCTACAGGTCAGGCGGGACGTGTATGGTATACTACCGCACAGAACGTGACCGCCTGTGGCGCGTTCGTGGTAGATTTCGATTACCAGATAATTCCTCCTACCGGTGCACCTAACCCCGGCAATACTGCCGATGGTATGTCCTTTTGGCTGGTAGATCCGCTTACGGGCTTCGTTGGTGGTGGTGGTATAGGTCTGCCTACCAACCCTAATGGCCTGGTACTGGTCTTCGATACTTATGACAATGGTACACCGGGCGACGACCCGCTGATCTCTCTTTACGGTTATCCTGCTGGTTTTGTGGGGGCATATACCGAGAGCGACCCAACTAACAGGCTTGCTGCTATGCCCAACCAGACATCTCTCTTGTATGATGGCGCATGGCACCATGTGAAGTTGACCTATGCCGGCGGTAACATAAGGGTATATTTCGACTATAACGTATTGCCGTCCATGACGGTGTATTTCCCTATACTAACGGCGGGTTACTTCGGTTTCACGGCCTCAACGGGCGCTGTTACCTCTACTCATAATGTTCGTAATGTATACATCAACTCTAACAGCATAAGCCCGATAGTAGGCCCCGGCGTACTGTGCCTGGGTGGCAGCGCTGTTACCTTCACCGATTCTACAGCGGGTGGTACCTGGAGCAGCACGAATGCTGCTGTAGGCACCATCAACTCTTCTACAGGTGTGTTCACGCCTATAGGTGCGGGCACTACCACCGTTTCTTACATTTACTCTTCTTCATGTAACACTGCGCGTGTAATAACCGTAAATGCGGCCTCGCTTCCTTTGATAGCCGGTCCTACACCCCTGTGCTCCAGCTCTGTTGGCGCGTATTCCAATACCACTACAGGCGGTACATGGACAAGCAGCAATACTGCCGTGGGCACAGTGAACCCATCGACCGGCGAACTGACCCCGGTACAGGCGGGCGAACTGACCCTGACCTATACATTGCCGGCAGGCTGCTATACCACCAAGGCCGTAACTATTAATACGGCACCACCTACGTTAAGCATCAACCCATTGCCGGCCAGCGTGTGCAATAATGGATCGCTGACGCTTACCGCTACCCCTGCCGGTACCTACAATCTTTTCCCACCACAAAGCTGGGAGTCAGGTACACCTACTACTGCAGGCTACCCTGTGAACCTATGGACATATTCGGGTACAATAGCCAGTGTATGGACACAACAGGATGCTGCGCTGACCACTTCACCGGCCGTAGGCGCTGCATCGGCAGGAACTTATGTAGCCAAATTCAATTGCAGGGGTACACCTACGGGAACCATAGCCAATATCCATTCGCCGTCCTTTAGCATGGTAGGCGTGGGTACAGGTACGCTCACGTTCTGGATGTACCGGGATGGCGGGGCCGCATATACTGCCGCGGCATATGCTACCGAAGGGTTGACGGTGTTGGTGAACACAACGGCATCACCGGCAGGCGCCACCAACCTGGGTTTTATACCCAGGCGTGCAGCATTAGCTATCACAGGCCCTCTTACAGGTCCGTCCGCACCTGGTGGGTCGGGCTGGTACCAGTATACAGTGACCATACCGGCGGCATTCACCGGCACTGCTAACTATATAATATTCCAGGGCACCAGCCGCAACGGTAATAATTTTTATGTGGACGATGTAAGGCTGACGGGTACAGTAGGTGCACCTACATGGGCACCATCGACCTACCTGTTCAATGATGCTGCATTTGCGACAGCATATACCGGGGCCGCACTCAATCCCGTATATATGCATCCTACGGGTATATCATCTCCTACGCCTATCACATATACGGTGTCGCTTACGAACGGCCTGTGTTCAGGCACGGGTACAGGAACTGCTACGGCCAACCCCAACCCTGCTGCCATAACCGGTACCGGAGTGATATGCCTTGCATCTACCACCACACTCTCATCGACACCGGCAGCCGGCGTATGGACCAGCGGTAATACTACCGTGGCCACAGTAGGCGCAGGTACGGGTGTGGTGACGGGAGCCGGTGTAGGCACTGCGGTCATCTCTTATTCATTTGGCGGTTGTTATAGCACTACAGTAGTTACGGTTGTGTCTTCACCAGGTACTATAGCGGGCAGCAGTGTTGTGTGCCTTGGTAGTACGGTTACTTTCACCAATCCTGTGGGCGGTGGTACATGGAGCAGCTCTAACCCGGCTGTAGGCTCTGTGGGCTCCTCTACCGGGGTAGTAGGTGGTGTGAGCACAGGTACTACCATAATAACATATGGTATAGGTACATGCTATTCTACCATGACAGTGAGTGTGAACGTAGTACCTACTGCCATAGCGGGCTCGCTGGGCGTATGTGTAGGCGCTACTACAGCCCTCAGCAGTACACCTACGGGCGGCTTCTGGTTCTCGGGTACCACATCGGTGGCCACCATCACCCCATTGGCCGGTGTTGCTACGGGCGTTGCGCCGGGTACATCTGTTATAACTTATACACGTTCGGGCTGTTCGGTGAACGCTACGCTGAACGTGGTATCATCGCCCCCGCCTATAACGGGTACGCTTGCCACATGTTATGGGTCTACGACCACACTAGCCAATGCTACACCCGGCGGTACATGGACCAGCGGTAATACCGCAGTGGCCACTGTAGGGTCTAATACCGGTGTAGTGAGTGGTGTAGGCATAGCAGGCGGAACAGCTACCATTACTTATTCGGTAAGCGCAGGCTGTTTCACTACTGCTGTGGTAACAGTAGGCGCTGCACCCCCTGCACCTACCGGCACCATGTCGGTGTGTGTGGGTGCTACCACTACATTGAACCACGTTACGCCATCGGGAACCTGGACGGGCTCATGCCCGGGTGTTGCCAGCATATCGCTTACCGGTGTAGTGACCGGTGTAGGCCCCGGCACCTGTGTGGTGACCTATACACTACCGGTGACGGGGTGTGTGACCACCGCCACTGTGACGGTATCTGCAGTACCCGGTCCTATAACAGGTACATTGTCGGTGTGCGTGGGGAGTACAACAACATTGGGCAACTCTGCACCCGGCGGTAGCTGGAGTATGTCATGCCCGGGTATCGCTACCATTGGTAGCTCATCGGGCATAGTGACAGGAGTAGGTTCAGGTACCTGTACCGTTACCTATACGTTGGGTTCGGGCTGTTTCACTACGGCCGTTGTGACAGTAAATTCTGTACCCGGAGCCATATCGGGCACATTCGTGCTGTGCTCGGGTACTACCACTACATATAGTACTACGGGTTCGCCCATACTTTGGGGCAATACCACCACCACCACAGGTGCCATAGGCGGCACAGGCGTATACACTGCTACTGCTTCTGGTAACGATACTGTCATTGCATCGAACGTGGCCGGTTGTTCTGTACGCGCGGTAGTAACGGTAAATGCATCGCCGAGCGCCATAGCGGGCCCACTAGGTATATGCGTAGGCGCCACTACCACACTGAGCGCTACACCTGCCGGCGGTACATGGACAGTGACCGCGCCAGGTACCATGTCGGTACCCGGTGTAGTAGGCGGCAGCGCGCCCGGTACCGCTACCGTAAGCTATACAGTGAACGGTTGTTCGAGTTCGGCCGTTGTCACTATCAACTCGCTGCCCGGCACCATAGGCGGACCACTGAGCGTATGTATAGGCCAGTGCAATACACTTACCAACTCTGCAGGTGGCGGTACATGGGCTAGCGGCAATACCAGTGTTGCCACCATAGGCACGTCGTCGGGTTCGCTGTGCGGAATTGCTGCAGGTACATCTATAATAACATATTCTTTGGGTAGTACAGGCTGCAGCACCACAGCTATAGCTACAGTGAACGGCCTGCCATCTGCCATAGGCGGCACCCTCTCTGTATGTGCGGGTTCTATCACTACAGTGACCGCAACACCTGCAGGTGGGACCTGGAGTATGGCATGCCCCACCATAGGTACGATAAATAGCAGCACCGGCGTATGGACCGGCATAGCAGCAGGCACCTGCGAGGTGACCTATACATTATCTACCGGTTGCCGCAGCTTTGCCGTGGTAACGGTAAATGCGCTGCCAACATCCATATTAGGATCTACAGCGGTATGCGCCGGAGCATGTACCACACTTACCGGTGCACCCCTGGGTGGTACATGGGTAAGCAATAATGCAACTGTGGGAACTATAGGCACATCATCAGGCATTTTCTGTGGTGCGGTTGCAGGTACTGCTACTGTTACATATACACTGCCTACCACCTGCTACCGTACCGAGGTGATACAGGTGAATCCATTACCAACATCTATAACCGGCGCTACCTCTGTTTGTGAGAACCAGTGCGGCACGCTTACGGGCAACCCACTGGGCGGCGCATGGAGCAGCAGTACACCTGCTGTAGGTACTATAGGTGCAGGCTCGGGTCTGCTGTGTGGTATAGCTGCCGGTACTACCAATATAACATATACACTGCCCACTACATGTACACTGGCCATAGTAGCAACGGTGAACCCGCTGCCTGCGCCTATAACAGGTACCATGAGCATGTGCGTAGGCTCATCTACCACGCTGAACAGTACACCGCCTGTAGCAGGCAGTACATGGAGCGCTAACAGCACTCCGGCAGGTAATGTGACCATTGGCGCCACCACAGGTGTGGTGAACGGTATCAATGCCGGTACGGCCACAGTAAGTTATACGCATCCTACAGGTTGCCGCGCTACGGCAGTGGTAACGGTACTTGCACTGCCATCGGCCATATCGGGTACATTATCGGTGTGTGAGACGTTTACTACTACACTTAACTGTACGCCCGGCGGCGGAACGTGGAGCACTACATGCCCCGGCATAGCCAGCATAGGTACCAATGGCGTAGTGACCGGCCTAAGCGCGGGTACCTGCGATGTGACCTATACCCTGGGCTCGGGTTGTATACGCACGGCGGTAATAACCGTGAACGCACTGCCTGCGGCGATATCGGGTGTGCCTACTACCTGCGTAGGCTCTACCACTACACTTACCAGCACCCCCGGCGCAGTATGGAGCAGTTCCAATCCATCTATCGCTACCGTAGGTTCTTCTTCGGGTGTTGTAACAGGTGTATCCGGGCCGCTCACAGTGACCATTATTTCTACCATACCTACTACCGGTTGCTATGTGACACAGGTAGTGACCGTATATGCATTGCCAGCCAACATAGCAGGACCTACACAGGTGTGTGATGGCTTATCTATCACACTGTCCGCACCGGGTACACCGGGTGGCTCATGGAGCAGCAGCAACACAGGTGTGGCCGTGGTGAACGGTACCACAGGTGTAGTTACCGGCCAGCCGGTATTGGTGCCTTCTACAGCTACCATCACCTATACATTGGGTACGGGTTGCCTCAAGACATATATTATAACAGTAAATCCTTTGCCTGCTAATATAACCGGCACGCTGGAAGTGTGCGAGGCGGGAGGTACTACCTTACTGGCCAATACCACAGGTGGCGGCACCTGGACCAGCAGCAATACTGGCAGGGCCACGGTGAACAGCTCGGGCCTTGTGACGGGTGTTGTAGCTGGCGGTGTTACAGGTACTGCCAATATCAGCTATACCATCACGGGTACAGGTTGTTATAAGACAGCTACCGTTACCGTGAACCAACTGCCGGCAACCTTCAGCGGACCTTCCGTGGTGTGTGTGAACGAGAGCATCACGCTTTCAACTACGCCTGCAGGCGGTACATGGAGCAGTGGTAGCAGTACAGTTACCGTAGGCTCGTCATCGGGAGTGGTGACAGGTTCATCGGACGGTACAGCACTGATAACATATACTGCACCTGTAACAGGATGCGTACGCACAGGCCAGATAACCGTGAACGCCCTGCCTGCAAATATAACCGGTACGCTGGCAGTGTGTGAAGGCCAGTGCGCTACCCTTACCAATGCATCGGGCGGTGGCTCATGGAGCAGCAGCAACCCTGCTGTGGGCACTATAAGCAGTGGTGGTACCATATGTGGTACGATACCCGGTACTACCACCATCAGCTATACGTTCACAACTACAGGCTGCCGTATCACATCGGTATTCACAGTGAACCAGTTGCCTACACCTATCACAGGTAGCGATGGTTTCTGTAACTACAGCTATTCCAACTACACCAGCCTGCCGGGTGGTGGTGTATGGACCAGCTCTGATACATCTATACTGCAATTTGCCGATAGCCTTGTAGGTACTGCCTATGGTAAGGCGGTAGATACAGCTACCATGACCTATACATTGCCTACAGGCTGTTCTGCATCGAAGAGCGTATATATGATACTGGCTCCGTATACCGTTGATGGTCCGGATAGTGTTTGCCATGGCTCTTGCGTTACCGTGAGCAATATAATAGGCGGCGGTGTATGGAGCACCAGCAATGCAGGTGTACTGAGCATCACGCCTGTAACATCTACTACAGGTACGGCATGTGGTGTTACCCCAGGTACGGCCACTATAACATATGTACTGTCTACAGGGTGCTACTCTGACAAGACGATAGTGGTGAACCCCATACCTGCAGGTGTGACGGGATCGCTGCAGGTGTGCGAAGGCCTGACAACAGACCTTGATAACGTAACACCGGGCGGTACCTGGTATTCCTTCGATCCTACAGTGGCAACGATAGATCCTGCTACGGGTGTAGCCACAGGTGTTACCGGAGCCATACCCGGCGATACTACTACCATAACCTATGCACTGAGCTCGGGCTGTAGCGCTACCGTACTGCTTACCGTACATGCGCTGCCTGCGGCCATCACCGGCATACCACAGGTGTGCGAGGGTATGACCACTACACTGTTCAGCGCGCCATCTACAGGTACATGGATGAGCACCGACCCTGCTGTTGCAAGCATAACCAGTACAGGTATAGTGAGCGGTCTTTCATCTACCGCTCCGGGTGTGAACGGTCCGGGTAGGACACGCATAACCTATACACTGCCTACAGGCTGTCTGCGTACACAGGATGTGACCGTGAACGGCCTGCCTGCTGATATAACAGGTATCTCGAACATATGCGTGGGCGATGTGACCCTGCTGGCCAACGGTACTCCCGGTGGTAGCTGGCTAAGCAGCAACACAGGTGTAGCTACTGTAGATCCGATAGGTGTGGTGACAGGTGTGAGCGGTGGTAGCGTTATCATTACTTATATGCTCTCTACCGGCTGTCTGAAGACATGGCCCATGACGGTGAACGATAACCCTGCTCCTATAGGCGGTTCACTTACTGTATGTGCCGGTTTTGCTACCAACCTTACCAGCGGACCATCGGGTGGTACATGGAGCTCAGATCCTGCTTCTAACCCATATGGTACCATCAACCCCGGAACAGGTGTGGTAAGCGCAATAAGCGCAGGTACCATACCGGTGACCTATTCAATAGGTAGCGGCTGCCGTACTACGGCCACAGTTACAGTTGTGAACCTCCCTGCCATGATAAGCGGCTACCCGCGTGTATGTGCGGGTGGTGGTATCATCAACCTTTCTCATAGTACGCCTGGCGGTACCTGGAGCATAAGCAACCCAGCCATAGCCACCGTAGATATGAGCGGCCAGGTAACAGGTATAGCTGCAGGTACTACAGTAGTGACCTATACCGTAGGTACAGGTTGCTTCAATATACTTACAGTGACCGTGAACCCACTGCCTGCACCTATAACAGGACCTGACAGTGTGTGTGTACATTCTTCTATAACGCTTATGAACAGCACCCCGGGTGGTGTGTGGGCTAGCGACTCTACACCAAGGGCGTATGTGGTAGATGTGGCAGGAGCCGGTGTGGTGACAGGTGTGAGCGCAGGCCTGGCACAGATAAGGTATACTGTGGTAACGGGTGGGGTAGGCTGCTACAGCACCAAGATGATACGCGTGGATGCAACACCAGAACCTATAACCGGCAACCCGCACATATGTATGGGCGCTGCAGGTTATTTCACCAGCATCTCTACAGGCGGTGTGTGGAACATCAGCAACCCGGCGGTAGCTACCCTGGCACCTACTACTACCAATACAGTGATAGCGGTGCCGGTATCCTTGGGGTCGGCCATTATTACATACGAATTCCCGGGTCATGGCTGCCGTGTTACCAGGTCTGTAACAGTACAGCCTCTGCCAGTGGTATATAATGTGACCGGTGGCGGCAACTTCTGTGCCGGTGGTACAGGTGTTCCGGTGGGCCTCGATGGGTCGCAGCCGGGTGTAAGCTATGTACTGTATAATGGCAGTACTGCTGCGGGTTACCTGTCTGGTACGGGCCTGCCTCTGAACTTCGGCCTGCAGACGGCAAGCGGTATCTATACCGTTCAGGCTACCAATGTTACCAGCGGTTGCCAGCGCGATATGGCAGGCAGCGCTACCGTAGTAGCTACGCCGCTGATAACGCCTACGGTGAGCATCAATGCATCGCCCACAGATAGCGTATGTACCGGTGAGACCGTGATACTGACCCCCAATACTACTACAGGCGGCGCCGCGCCGACCTATGTATGGAAGGTAAATGGTGTGACCGTGGCCACCGGCAACACATATAGCTTTGTGCCTGCCGATGGCGATGTGGCTACCGTTGTGATGACGAGCAATGCAAACTGCCTGGCGGTAACTACTGCCACAGGCAATAAGACCCTCACAGTGCTGCCTATGGTACTGCCTGTAGCGGGGATAATAACAGACCCTAACGATAGTGTTTGCCAGTTCACTCCTGTTACCTTCACGGCGGCCCCGCTGTACGGTGGTACAGCGCCTGCATATGCATGGAGGGTGAACGGTATACCTGTAGGTACAGGGCCTTCATATACATTCGTGCCTGTAAATGGTAGTGTGGTGAACTATTCACTTACCAGCAACTACCGTTGCCGCCTGGCCAATACCGCGGTGAGCAATGATGTGAAAATGTATGTAGAGCCGATGGTGATACCTTCGGTGGCCATAGTGGCCGCACCCGGTCTGAGTGTGATGACGGGTAAGCCGATAACATTTACCGCAGTACCATACAATGCAGGCCCATCGCCACGCTACCAGTGGAAAGTGAACGGCTACCCTGTGACGGGCGCTACCAGCGATACATACACCGGCATATTCAATGACCGTGACTCTATAGCCTGCGAGGTGATAAGCGATGGCATATGCAGCAACATAGGTACATCGGGGTGGGTATTCGTATCCATCACCACATCGGTAAGGTCTCAGGCGGGTGTGCAGAGCGATATAAGGCTGCTGCCCAACCCGAACAAGGGCGCCTTTACCATACGCGGTACACTGGCAGGTAATGAGGACATGGACGTGGATGTGACCAATATGCTGGGCCAGGTAGTGTACAAGGGTACTGTGCAGGTGAAACAAGGCAGGGTAGATGCCCAGGTGCAACTGGACAAGAACCTATCGAACGGAATGTACATACTGACACTGCATACCAAAGATGGCCAGATGTCCTTCCACTTTGTGATGGAACAATAGTAATATAGGATCCGAACAAAAGATAGAGGCTGTATCGATCGATACAGCCTCTATCTTTTGTTCGGTTGTTTTGAAGTTATTGGTCAGGTCATTCGGGGTCTGTGATAAAATTGTTCTCACATGCATATATCACAGTGTCGTACCTGCTCCATTTGCCTTTAGGGTCGTAGGCGGTAAGTCGCTTGTACGAACTCTCCCGTCTTACCCCGTTCCAGTGTTGCCCGGGTGGGATCACATATTTGCCGTTCGTGTCTATAAGGCAAAAGTCGGGGCCGACACGAACTGTAGCATTGTTGTTGTAAAAGAAGAGCGCTTCGTCCCATTGCGGGGGGATGAGGACATTCATATTGCTATCACAATACCCATATTTGTTGCCCGACAGGAAGGGGATATGCCTGGGCAACTGCTGTGCATTCAGTTTCCCTGTACCTGTAATGGCAAGAAACAACGATGTATATACCAGGTCATATCTCATGTTCTGTCCTATCCCTGTTCATATGTGATAATAACGTTCGAATGACATGCTCAGTATCTGGTGTTTTATGTGTCTCTAAAATATCGCATCGGGCAGAATGGTATCTATTCCATCACCGGTAATACTATACGCGAGGGATATTTTTCGCCATGCCAGATGCGTATATCGGATGGTATGAAATCCTCATCGCGGCATTTGTAGATGTTCACGAACTGCTGCGGATTGCGGTCGGCAAGAGGGAACCAGCTACTTTGTATCTGCACCATTATGCGGTGCCCCTTCCGGAACACATGCGCTACATCGGGTAATTGGAAGGAGACCTTTGTTACCCGGCCGGGAAGGAAGGGTTCGGGATATTCGAAGCTGTTGCGGTAGCGGCCGCGCATTATTTCGCCGCGCACCAGCATCTCGTAGCCGCCCATGGGGTATTCTTTACCATTGCCTTTGCCATCCTTTGCATCATCGTACTTCATGTCGTCGGGGAACACATCTATGAGCTTCACTACGAAGTCGGCATCGGTGGTAGATATACTGGAGAAGAGGTCGGCTATCACAGGGCCGGCCAGTGTCACATCGGTCTTCAGCACATCGGTAGTGTAGGTGAGCACATCGGGCCTGCGTTCGGCAAAACGCTGGTCATCGGTCATATATTCGGTAGTGCGTTTTGTGAGCAGGTTCTCTGAGTAGGGCACAGGATGCGCGGGATCGCTGCGATACTTGTTGCAGCCGTTATCGGCAGGGCATGTTGCAGATAGTTTGCCATCGGCGCCCAGGTAGTACCATTTGCCTGTGCTTTCCGCAGGCGGCCACTGGGTGAATGAACGCCATTTATTGGCACCTGTAAAGAAGATGCTGGCCTCGGGTATCTTGCTGATGTCGCCCTTGCCTTCCAGGTAGTAGGCAAAGAAAGGCTGCTCCAGGTGCTGCTGGTACCATTCCGATGTTCTGCTGCCAAAGCGTACATTGCCCAGGTATTCGCCTGTGGTCTTTGCCCAGCCACCATGTATCCATGGGCCCATCACCAGCTTGTTGTTGTTGTTCGTCTTTTTCTCTATCGACTTATACAGCTCCCATGCGCCAAAGCAGTCCTCGGCATCGAAGAGACCACCTGTTACCAGCGTAGCGGTACCCGGTGGTATGTGCTGCACATGGTTGCGTGTATTGCGGTCTTGCCACCACTGGTCGTAATTGGGGTGGGCATATAGCTGTTTCCAGAAGGTAATGCTGTCGCCCATCAGCCTGGCAAAGTTGCGCAACGCACCTGTCTCCAGGTAGAACTTGTACATGTCCTTGGTAGGAAAGTCGAAGCCTTTGCCGAACTCGCTGGTAGGGTGCGGGCGTGGCTTGCCGAAAACACTGTAGAAATTGAAGGCATCCATGAGCATGAACGCACCATTGTGATGAAAGTCATCGCCCAGGAACCACTCTGTGACAGGTGCCTGCGGGCTGGAGGCCTTCATGGCAGGGTGGCCGCTAAGAGCGCCCATGGTGGCATAGAAGCCCGGGTAGGATATGCCGTATATGCCTACATTGCCGTTGTTGTTCTTTACGTTCTTTACCAGCCAGTCTATAGCATCGTAGGTATCGCTGGCCTCGTCTATCTCCCGGCCACTTTTATCGGCATCGTAGGGGCGCACATCCATGAATTCGCCCTCGCTCATCATGCGGCCGCGTACATCCTGCACCACCATTATATAACCCTTGCGCAGGTAGGCCATATAGGGTGTCTTCCAGTACTCTTTCATTTTCTTTTCGCCATATGGCGCTATAGAGTAGGGGGTGCGGTTCATGAGTATAGGGTGTTTGCCCTTCATGTTCCTGGGTTCGTATATGGCGGTGAAGAGTCTTTGGCCGTCGCGCATGGGTATGTATACCTCTTTCTTGGTATAGTTCCTTGTCATCCACACGGAATCGGCTTTGGGGTCGTTCCTGGCGGCTACAGCAAGTGGCAGGGCCAGCAGGCAAAAGAGGAGGGGTCGTTTCATGATATGTTACTGTTATAGGTATAAATGTAGCATATCGGTACCGATCTTTCTAACGCGCAAAGGGGTAAATAAAAGAGCCGCATCATAAATGCGGCTCTGTATAAATGTGTGATCTATGACCTTATTTGTCCAGCACCAGACGGAAACCCAGCGACCTGGCCTTGGTGGTAGGTACATAGGCCGCGCGGCGGGTAACTGCCGTTTCGTGCGCAGTGCTTTCTATAGAGCCACCCCTTACTACTTTAGATTTGCCACCTGCAGGGCCCTGTGGATTCTCTACAGTATCGCGGCTGCCATAGCTGGTAGCGTACCAGTCGCTGCACCATTCTTCGGCATTACCGCTCATGTCGTACAGGCCTGCATCGTTGGGCTGTTTCCTGCCCACGGGGTGTACATACCCATCAGAATTGGTCTCGTACCATGCTATAGACTGCGGACCAGCCTTGCGGCCTGCATAGCGGTCGCCGGTCTTCTGCTTTTCGGGTGTGCGTGTATTGCGGTTGCGCTCTGCAACAAGGAATTCGTTCACACCGCCACGATTGGGCCTGCTGGGCTTTACCAGGCGCTCGAACGAGCCGCCGCGTGCTGCATATTCCCATTCGGCCTCTGTAGGCAGGCGATATTTTTTGCCGGTCAGCTCATTGAGCTTTGTTATGAACTCCTGCACCTCGTTCCACGATACATTGGTAACAGGGCATTCGGCACATGGCTGGTGGTGCGAGGGGTTGGCCTCCATCACACATTCCCATTGTTCCTGCTTTATCTCGTAGGTGCTCATCAGGAAGTCGTTGAGCTTCACGGTATGACCGGGCTTCCTGTCGGGGGCCTCTTCATCATTGCCCAGGTCGAAGTAGCCACCTGTGATCCTTACAGTGGCTATATCCAGCGGGCCGGTGATGTTCTTGTTATACTTTCTCTGCGCCGATGCAGGCAGCACAAGCAGCAGCAATAACAATGATGACAAGCCTGATCTCATAAAGGTATCTGTTGTTTGGTTAGTTCGTTGTTGTGTGTCCTCAGTTCACCTGCACCACTTTGGTGGGCTCCAGGCTGGCATTGCGTATGGCTATATTGCGCGCCACATTCTGTGCCAGTTCTGCAAAGGCCTTTTTCGTCACCTGTTCATCATCTATCACGGCCGGTATGCCTTTGTCGCCGCCCTCGCGTATGCTTTGTACCAGGGGTATCTCGCCCAGGAAAGGCAGTTCGAACTGATCTGCCATTTGCCGTGCGCCGCCCTGCCCGAATATATAGTATTTATTCTCGGGCAGTTCCCGCGGTGTAAAATAAGCCATATTTTCTACAATTCCGAGTATCGGCACATTGATCTGGGGCTGTTTGAACATCATTATGGCCTTGCGGGCATCGGCAGCGGCCACTTTTTGCGGTGTGGACACGATGACCGCACCTGTGACAGGTATGGTCTGCACCATGGTAAGGTGCACATCGCCGGTGCCGGGTGGCAGGTCTATGACCAGGTAGTCGAGCTCGCCCCAGTGTACATCGGATATGAACTGCTTCAGTGCCGAGCTGACCTGCGGGCCGCGCCATATCACCGCTTGTTTCTCATCAATAAGCAGGCCCATGGACATGGCCTTTACGCCATAGCGCTCTATTGGCACTATCATGCCCTTGCCGTTCATGTCGGTCATTTTGGGGCGCTCGTCGCGCATGCCCAGCATTATGGGTATGGACGGGCCGTGTATATCGGCATCGAGCAGGCCCACCGATGCACCCTCCTGCGCAAGGCCAAGGGCGAGGTTCACCGATATGGTAGATTTACCCACACCGCCCTTGCCCGATGCCACCATGATGATGTTCTTCACCCCGGGCAGTACCGAGCGTGCATCCTTGCGGTTGCTGTTCACGTTCGATGTCATTTTTACCTTTACAACAGCCTCTTTATCTACCAGTATCCTTATGGCATTGATGCATGCCTTTTCTATCATTTCCTTCAGTGGGCAGGCGGGGGTAGTAAGCACTACTGTGAACGATACGTTCTTGCCATCTATCTCTACATCTCTTACCATGTTCAGCGTCACCAGGTCTTTCCCCAGATCGGGTTCTTCTACCTGGCCCAGCGCCGCCAATACCGCATCTTTTGTTATCATATGATCCTTTGTTAAAGTATTTTTACTGCTGCGCAAAAGTACGACAGATCGGGCTACTTTTGTTGCTGTTAATGTCATAAAAAGCGGTGATGAAGGCATAGTACTCCTGCCGGTTCTTATGAGTAGATCTGTAGCACCATGTACATGAAACTTTACTTATACTTTGTTCTTTCTTTTGCGTTCGCAGGTATACATATAGCTAATGCGCAGACAAGCATAGACAATATAGTACAGATAAACGGTGTGGTGATGACCGCCGACAGCCTGCGTGCGGTACCGGGCGCCATAATAATAGTGAAGAACAAGAACCGCGGTATAGAGGCCGAATACAACGGCGTGTTCTCTATAGTAGTGTATAAGGGCGATACGCTGCAGTTCAGCAATGTGGGCTACCGCACCAAGGAATTCGCTGTGCCGAAGGACCTGCCCGGCACCTACTACTCTATGATACAACTAATGGTGCAGGATACCTTTTACCTGCCCGAGACCATCATACGCCCGCTGCCATCGAAAGAGGCCTTCGACTATGCCTTCAAGCATTGGGACATACCCAACGACCAGTACGAGGTAGCCCGCAAGAACACCGACGTGTACCTGCTGCGCATGCTGGCATATACGCTGCCCATGGATGGTAAGGAGGCCCAGTCGCGCCAGTTGCGCCAGCAGGCCAACGAGGCCGTGTACTATGGCCAGCGCCCACCTATGAACATTCTGAACCCCATAGCATGGGGCGAATTCTTCGAGGCATGGAAACGTGGCGATTACCGCCGCAAGAAGTACAACCCATACCGGCAGCAGATGAAATAGCGGTCTCTGCATTTCGTGTGGATAAATATCCGCCGGTCGCTTGCCTGTACAGCAGCCCGAAAGGCATTTACGAGTACCTTTCCATCCAGATCATCGTATCATATATACATGCGTAGCCGAATAGAAACCCGTATAGCTGCCCTTATGCTGGGCTGCTTCATGCTCACCGCCTGCGATACAGAGGCAGCCAGGAAAAAGGTGTCGGCCGCACCTGCTGCAAAAAAAGATACCGTAGTTGCCGCACCTCCTGCTGCTGCACCGGAGCCGCCTCCCCCTCCCACGCTGGATACCGCCACATACAATGCACTGACACTGCATATGGTGCACGATTCGGCATCGGCGAAATGGCCCGTGAAGACCGGCTATCCGCTGCCGGGAGCATTGCTGCCGTTTCACCGCATAGTGGCCTACTATGGTAACTTTTACTCTACCCGCATGGGCATACTGGGCGAGATAGAGCCCGAAAGCATGCTGAAAAAACTACAGGGCGAGGTAGCGAAATGGCAGGAGGCCGATAGCTCTGTAAAGGTGATACCTGCATTGCACTATATAGTGGTATCGGCACAGGGGCAGCCGGGCAAGGCCGGTATGTACAGGCTGCGCATGCCCTTTACCCAGATAGACAAAACGCTGGAACTGGCCGCCAAGATAAATGCCATAGTGTTCCTGGATATACAGGTGGGCCTGAGCACTCTGCAGAAAGAGATACCCGAGCTGGAGCGGTACCTGGCATTGCCGAACGTGCACCTGGCAGTAGACCCGGAGTTCTCTATGAAGACAGGCAAGGTGCCGGGCAGTGTGATAGGCACCTTTGATGCAGCCGACCTGAACTATGCATCGGAATACCTGGCAGAGTTGGTGAAGAAGAACGACCTACCACCTAAGATACTGGTGGTACACCGCTTTACGAAAGGCATGGTGACCAACTACAAGAACATAGCCCTGCGCCCCGAGGTACAGATAGTGATGGATATGGACGGCTGGGGCTTCCCGGCAAAGAAGGTGAACTCTTACAAGCTGGCCGTGAGCAGCGAGCCGGTGCAGTTCACAGGCTTCAAGCTGTTCTACAAGAACGATATAAAGACACCACCGTGGAATACCATCATGTCTCCGAAAGATGTGCTGAAACTATACCCAAAGCCCATGTACATACAGTACCAGTAAAGGTTTTTCGACAGTATATATAAGAACGATAAAAGCGCCCCATGGGGCGCTTTTATGATAGGCTTTAATAGGCACTACAATGTATATTAGTTGTAGTTCACCGTTACGGGAACACCAGTTGCATTAGTATAAAGACCAGAAGCCTGACCGGCAGCTACGTTCAGGGTAGCGCCTACGTTCAGGGTCTCGGTACCGCCTGCGCTCAGGGTACCTGTGGCAGAAGGTGAGCTGGTAAAGTTGTCAACGGTCATGTTGTGTGAAGAACCATCAGTGATAACACATGATACCGGCAGTGTTATTGCATAAGTGTAACCACCCTGGCCCGATACTGTGAAGCTGGCAGCAGCTACAGTACCTGTAGTAGCAGGAAGGGTAACACCACCTGCACCACCTGTGGTACGGGTACCTGCAGGAGCCAGAACGGCAGTACCTGCTATGGTTGCGGACACGGCCACATTACCGAAGTTCATGTCTACTGTCTTAACGATAGATATGGGAGTGATGATGTTAGCAGATGCAGAAGCAGTTGCAGTGGCCTGTGCGAAAGAGCTGTTAGAGAAAGAAACCAGGGCAACAGTAGCGAGAGCGAGAGACTTGAAGATGTTTTTCATTGTAGTTCGTTTTAGTTTGTTAGTTGTTTTGTTTGACAGGTATATAACCAACGCTGTGCCAGAAACATAAAACACTGAAAATCAAATGATTGAATTTTTGTGCAGTGTGCCAGTCGTCCATTTGGTGGAGATATTTTCCAAAAATGAGACATTGGTGGTCGCTGGCTTTGAACTCAAGGGTAGAATACCGTACTTTCGGGGTATATATCTCTTTTTATGCTCAAACGATACGCTGCCACATTCTTACTGCCTTTCTTTTTCGCATCCTGCAGGCAACAGCAGGCGGCAGATCTCATCATTTACAATGGGGTAGTATATACCGTAGATAGCGCTTTTACCATGGCAGAGGCCATAGCGGTAAAAGATGGCGATATAGTGGCCGTAGGCACCAGCAAGGATATACAGGAAAGATACAAGGCCACAGAAATGGTAGATGCCCATGGGCAGGCCGTGTACCCGGGGCTTATAGATGCCCATGCGCATTTCCTGGGTTATGGCAGGTCGCGGTACGAGGTGGGACTGTATGAATGCACCAACTGGGCCGCTGCCATAGAGAAGGTAAAAGCATATGCTGCGCGCGATACAAAGGTGCTGTGGATAAGAGGCCGTGGATGGGACCAGAACCTGTATCCCGGCAAGGAGTATCCCGATAATAAAGAACTGAACGAGCTTTTCCCCGACAGGCCGGTACTGCTGGACCGTATAGATGGCCATGCGGCCATAGCCAATGCCAAAGCGCTGGAGCTGGCTGGCATAACGGCTGATACCAAACTGACAGGCGGTAAGGTAGAGGTAAAGAACGGAAAGCCTACAGGCCTGCTGATAGACAATGTCGTGGACCTGGTGGCACGGATAGTACCCAAACCTACAAGGGCAGAGCATGAGCAATGGCTAGGGACGGCCGAGGCAGACTGTTATGCGCTGGGTGTGACCACTGTGGCCGACTGCGGCCTGCCGTACGAAGATGTGATGATGATAGACTCGCTGCAGCGTGAGGGGAAGCTGAACATGAACCTGTATGTGATGCTGAGCGATGATGGCAGCACTTACAAAAAATATATGCAGTGGCGCGCTACCGCCCTGGCAGGCAACGATGCCGATGCCAGGAAACACTTTGCAGGCGAAGGCCCTTATAAAACGTCAAAGATGTATGTGAGAGGGGTAAAGGCCTATGCCGATGGTGCGCTGGGAAGCCGTGGCGCCTGCCTGCTGAAACACTATGCCGACAAGCCGGGCTGGGGTGGCTTCCTGCTGAGCCCGCCGGAACATTTCGATTCGCTGGCGCAGATGCTGGTAGGTACCGATATGCAGCTATGCACACATGCCATAGGCGATAGCGGCAACCGTATGGCGCTGCATATATACAAGCGTCACCTGCAGGGCAGGAACGACAAGCGCTGGCGCATAGAGCACGCACAGGTGGTAGACCCTGCAGATATAGATATGTTCGGCGAATGCTCGGTGGTACCATCGGTGCAGCCTACACATGCCACCAGCGATATGTACTGGGCCGGCGACCGTCTGGGCGCAGACCGCATAAGGACCGCCTATGCTTACAAGCAGCTGCTGCAGCAGAATGGGTGGCTACCGCTGGGTACCGATTTCCCGGTAGAGGAGATATCACCCTTCAGGACCTTTCTGGCAGCTACGGCGCGTGTAGATGCCAAAGGGTATCCCGAGGGAGGTTTTCAGCCACAGGAAGCACTGAGCCGCGAGGAGGCACTACGCGGCATGACCATATGGGCCGCAAAGGGCTGTTTTATGGAAAATGAAGTGGGCAGCATAGAAGTAGGAAAGAAGGCCGACCTGGTGATAATGGATAAAGATCTGATGAAAGCTGCCCCGGGCGATGTACTAAAGACAAAGGTAGTAGCTACCTATGCGCGGGGCAGGAAGATGAAGTAGCCCCCAAAGAGAACCGGTACCTCAGGCGCTGATATTCTCAGCATCTTCGGTACCGGTATGAGCCGTATGGCCCGGATGGTAAGGATACGGTAAAGTATCGGTTCCGTGGCTTTATCGCATGTCCATTATGAACACCTTATGCCTTTGACGGAAGCTTGCTTACCTGGTCCACATGGTTCTTGCCTTTCTGGTATAGCATGTTAGAGACCTCTTCTTTGGCCGCCTGGAACTTTGTTGTAAGTCCGTTCACAAGCTCATCGAATTTGTCTTTCATGCCGTCCATTGCATCATCTCTTTTGCGAGCGATCTTTTTGCGTGTTTCAGATCCTTTGTCGGGTGCGAACAATACACCGAGCAGCGCTCCGGCGGCAAGGCCCGCCAGTATGCCTGCTACTGCTTTTCCTGTGGTCATAGCTATTGGTTTTGAGGGTTAAAAATGTTTTACTTTTTAGTGTCTTTATACGGGCCTGTTGCCCCTTATTATCCTTAGTAGCACAGCGATAATGGCAATGACCAGTAGTATGTGGATGATGCCACCGGTACCATATCCGAGGAAGCCTATGGCCCATATGAGTACCAGTATCACTGCGATACCATAAAGCAGACCGTTCATAGTTGTGAGGTTTAGAAGTGATAGAATAGGTTGTTGTCCGTTATAACTTTTACTGCGTGCATCAGAACTGGTAACCCAGCGTCAGCTGCAGCCATTGGTTCTTATACCTGGGCGTAGATGACGAGCCATCGCCATTGTTCTGCTGCAGGTCCCAGCCTGCGCGTGCACCAATGACCATAGGTGCGACCACAACATCGCCACCGAACATCAGGCCCAGCCTGTTGCGACGTATGTTGTCGTTCTCGAATTCCTGCTCACGCTCCAGCGCTGTGTTCTCCCATACGAATACATTGCGCTGGCTCAGCAGGTACGAGTATACCGGGCCTCCCAGTATGGTAATGAATTCTACAGGTTTGAACTGTATGAGCACCGGCACATCTATATGCGATGTAGTACGTGTGAGCGTGTATTTGGAATTCAGTATCACATCTGTGGCCTTGAACCCCTTTTGCGAGAAGAGGAGCTCGGGCTGTACACCCAGGTATTTGCCTATGGGTATGCCCAGGTAACCACCACCTACAAAGCCAACTTTAGGGTCGGCCCTGAAGCTTTGTCCCTGTTCGTCCCATACGTTCGATCCATTGATACCGGCCTTCAGGCCGAATACGAGATCTGTACGGGTATCAGGTACCACCACCTGTGCTGTCGCCTGCTGCATGCAGAGTGTCAGCAAAAGCAATGGGATGAATGATAGCTTTTTCATGACATAGGTTTTAGTAGTGAAAGGATGGGTACTGGTAGTGAACAATGCTTATTTCACATTGTTCTTGCCGAGGTCCGACAGGGCCTGGCCCAGGTTGTCCATATCACGGTTGAACTCTGTTTTGAAGTTCTCCCATTTGTCCTTACCATCGGCCTTGTAGTCGCTCATGCGGGCCTTCAGTTCCCTGTTCTTTTCTTCCAGGGCCGCTACTTTTTGCCTGTATTCTTCCCTGGCCTCTTTGCGTTGCTTGTCTACATTGGCTTTCAGCTCGTCTATAGTACGGTTATTGGCCTCAGAGCGATCTACCATAGTGCGGCGATATTCCTCTATCTCGGCCTCATACTCGGCATTTGCCTTGTTCAGGTCGTTCTGTGCTTCTGCTACGTTCTCCTGTGCGTCTTTTACATCTTCCCTTGCGCGGTCCTCGCTCGATCCGCAGCCTGTGGCCATAAAGCCTGAGATGATAAGTGCGCCTGCGATTGCAATGATGTTGCTTCTCATAGTGTGTGGGTTTTTTATTGTGAAAAAATAATGTTTCTCGTAAGTAGCATACCCTGTAATAAGGCACATGGGTATCGGATGTGTGAGGTATATGCCAGGGGTCGCCTGGCATATACCTCACACAAAATTACTTGGGTACTTAAGGGTAACTGTTATAAGCTTGGGGACCTGGCTTATATAAATCACATGTACTAACTATGGCGCCGCTACATGTGTTCACTGGCCGTATCAGATGTCCTCTAGCGCGATGCGCTTTTCGCTCATTTGGTGTTTGTAGTCGCTGGGAGTATGGCCTGTCACCTTCTTGAACTGGCTGGACAGGTGCGCTACACTACTATAATTTAGTTTGTACGAGATCTCGGTAAGGTTCATGTCGCCGTACAGCAACAGTTCTTTTACCTTTTCGATCTTGTGCTTGATAATGTACTGCTGGATGGTGATACCCTTCACAGAAGAGAACGTATTGGCAAGATAGGTGTAATCCAGGCCTATAGCGTCGCTGATGTAGTACGAATAGTTTACGGCAGGCAATTCCTCCAGGCTATGGATCATCTTGATGATGACGTTCTTGATCTTCTCTATCAGTATCTCCTTTCTGTCTTCCTGCAACTCCAATCCCGAGTTGTGCAGGTCTTCTTTTAACTTTGCTCTCTGTGTGTCTGTTATGTCTGGAACTCCTTCCACTACTCCTAGCTCAACTGCAGAATAATGCAGTCCTAATTTCTTGAGCACATCTTCAACAACCATTTTACACCGGAGGCAGACCATATTTTTGATGTACAGTCTCATAACGGTTCGAGTTTAAGTGATTAGCGATGAATTTTTCTGTTTTGAGTGCCTTAAAATTTTGGGTGCTACTTTAATTCCCTTGCGTTTACTTCGATCGTGATAGTTTTCTTTGAATGGTTTAAAATGTGGTTTTAATAGGTTTAAAAATATAGTTGATACGGCGCCGATAGGGTATTGACAACCTCCAAATAACAGCTGTTCCGGATGTGTTGTTGACATAAATTTACAACATCATTCGTTAATTAGTTACTAACGAAAGAGTGCTTTGCGTTAAAAAAATGATAAGGCGGCAGTCCTATTTTGATGGTGCATGCCCCAAGTGATTATCGATCAATAAGAACGGCAATAGTGTAGAAACCCCCAAAAGGGACAAAAATTTTGTAAAAAAGTTGAAAAAATATACAAATTGGCCTGTTTCGGCGGAAATTTCTTGCGAGATACGAATTTTACAATGTTGTATATGATGTGATCTAAGGGCTATACGTCACTCAAGTGCAGAGCCGCTCGTTCATTCGCCCTTGGTCATGGCTGCGGCCTTCATTTCGCGGGCCGTGTCATGACCCAGGTAATTGTCTATGATGCGCTCTACAAGGTATATGATGGGCGTGAGCAGCAGCGCCACGGCAAACTTGTAAGAATAGCTGATGAGGCATAGGGCCATTACACGCGGAAAACTCCAGCCACGGCCTATCTGGAACGCTATGAAGAGCACTACGAAACTATCTACGAACTGCGATACCACTGTAGAGCCTGTAGCACGCAGCCATACCTTTTTCTCCCCGGTATATTGCTTGATCTTGTGAAACACCCATACATCTACCAACTGGCTAATGAGGAAAGCCATAAGGCTGCCTACTATTATCCACATACCCTGGCCGAAGATGCCACTGAATGCGGCCTGCATATCGGGTATGCCGCTATCCTTCTGGCTGGTGACCCAAAAGGAGGTATCGGAAGGGGTATTGATGGCCGCATAGAAACAGAAGAAAGCATAGCTGATAAGCACCACGGCTATATAAGATATGCGCCTGACGGCCTTCTGGCCGAAGTATTCGTTCACTATATCGGTCATGATGAACTCGAGCGGCCATAGCAGTACACCGCAGGAAAGGGTATATGTAAGGCCCGATTCGCCAAGCAGGGTGAAAGGCTGTGGCTCCATGCCGAACACTTTCTCCAGAGAGAGCAGTTTGCCGCCTATACACTCTGCTATGAGGGCGTTCGCAACAAAGAACGAGGCCAGTGCCACAAATAGTTTGGTGGGCTTGTCGCTAAGTATCTTATGGACCATTCTTCTAAGATAAAGAAGTATTACGGAAAGAAGAGAAAGGAGTTGTATTACGCCTTTCTCATGGCAGTGGTATATGTGCGCCACTTCTCTATCACTTCCACCATTTCCCGCGGCAGATCGGAGTCGAACTGTACCTTTTCCCCGGTGGCAGGGTGGGTGAAGCCCAGCTCCTTTGCATGCAGCGCATGGCGCGGCAATATGGCAAAGCAGTTATCTACGAACTGCTTGTATTTGCTGAAGACAGTACCCTTCACTATACGGTCGCCGCCATAGGTGCCATCGTTGAAGAGCGGGTGGCCGATGTGCTTCATATGTACCCTTATCTGGTGTGTACGGCCTGTTTCCAGCCGCAGCTCTACAAGGGTCACATAATTGAAACGCTCCAGTACCTTGTAGTGGGTGATGGCATCCTTGCCATACTCACCATCGGGGAAGGCATCCATTATCTTGCGAAAGCGCAGGTTGCGGCCTATATGTGCCTGTATGGTGCCCTCATCGTTGGGCAGGTCGCCCCATACAAGGGCTATATAACGGCGGTATACCGTATGTTTTTTGAACTGCGCAGCCAGTGAATGCATGGCCTTTTCGGTCTTGCCTATCACTATAAGGCCGGTGGTGTCTTTGTCTATGCGGTGTACAAGGCCTACACGGTTCAGGCCCGTAACATCTACCTGGCCCTGCTGCAGGTAGTACGACAGGCCATTCACCAATGTACCGCTATAGTTTCCACAGCCGGGGTGTACCACCATGCCTGCAGGCTTATTGATGATCATGAGGCTGTCGTCCTCGTACGCTATGTTCAGCGGAATGTTCTCGGGTATTATCTCCTGGCTTTCGGGCCTGCGGGTCTCAAAGACAACTATGGTGTCATTGGCCTTCACCTTATAGTTGGCCTTTACCACATTGTCGTTCACCAGTATATAGCCCTCATCTATGGCCTGCTGTACCTTGTTGCGCGTAGCGCCCTCCAGCCGGTTCATCAGGAATTTGTCTATCCTCAGGGGCTCCTGCCGCTTGTCGGTAACTATGCGCAGGCGTTCTACCGGCTCGCTGTCCGCTTCCGATACCTCGGCCTCGGGGTCCTCATCGTCCCATACATCCTCTGTCTCGTTGTCTGTAAGCATGGCGCAAAGGTAGTTGTTATAACAAATGCACCATGCTGTGCCCTATGGCAGTAGCGTGGTGCATTCGCAGTATCTTATATTATCATTTTCCCTTGCTCTGGGCCTCTGTTACGGCAAGGGCTATCATATTCACTATCTGGCGCACGGTGCTGCCCAGTTGCAGCACATATACCGGCTTGCGCAGGCCCAGCAGTATGGGGCCTACGGCCTCGGCGCCGCCTACCTCCTGTAGCATGTGGTAGGCTATATTGCCTGCTGCAAGATTGGGGAATATGAGCACATTGGGCGATTCGTTCACGAGGTCGGAGAAAGGATAGTTCTCCTTCAGCAGATCTTTGTTGAACGCTACGCCGGCCTGTACCTCGCCATCTATCACCATATCGGGATTGGCATCTTTGATCTTTGCGACGGCATTGCGCACAGCAGTGGCCTCCGGCGATGGGCTGCTGCCAAAGTTGGAGTAGGACAGCATGGCTATGCGCGGCTTTATGTTGAAGCTGCTTACCATATCGGCCGTGAGCATGGTGATGTCCACCAGCTCGTCTTCCGTGGGGTTGAAGTTGAGGGTGGTATCGGCAAAGAAGAGCGGGCCTTTTTTGGTGAGCATGATGTACATACCTGCCACCTTGCGTACACCCTCTTCCATACCTATTATCTCCAGCGCAGGGCGAATGGTATCGGGGTACTTGCGGGTAAGACCCGATATCATGGCATCGGCATCGCCATTGTGCACCATCATGCAGCCAAAGTAGATACGCTCGCGCATTGTCTTTTTAGCCTCGTACAGGTTCACGCCCCTACGCTTTCGCATATCGAAGAAGGCCTCGCCATAGGCATTGCGGGTAGGCTCCATGCTGGCGCATTTGGGGTCTATTATCTCCACGCCATCCAGGTGGTAGCCATATTCGGCTATCATGGCCTTTATCTTTTCTTTATTGCCCAGCAGTATGGGTATGGCTATACCCTCGTCGCGGGCTATCTGTGCGGCATGGAGTATCTTGGCATTCTCTGCCTCGGCGAACACTACTTTCTTCGGGTTCTGCCTGGCCTTGTTGTTGATGAACTTCAGCAGGTGGTCGTAAGAGCCCGAGCGGCGCTGCAGTTCTGTCTCGTATGCCTCCCAGTCGGTGATGTGCTTGCGTGCTACACCACTTTCTATGGCCGCCTTTGCTACGGCAGTAGATACCGTTACCAGCAGGCGTGGGTCCATAGGCTTGGGTATGATGTAGGAAGGGCTGAAATGCAGGTGGCTATCGTTGTAGGCAGCGTTCACTATATCGGGCACGGGCTCTTTGGCCAGTGCGGCCAGCGCCTTTACGGCAGCCAGCTTCATGGGCTCGTTTATGCTGCGTGCACGCACATCCAGCGCACCGCGAAATATATAGGGGAAACCCAGTACATTGTTCACCTGGTTAGGGTAGTCCGACCGGCCGGTGGCCATTATCACATCGGGGCGGGCAGCTATGGCTTCGTCATACGATATCTCGGGCGTGGGGTTGGCCAGGGCAAAAACTATGGGCTTCGCCGCCATACTTCTTACCATATCCTGCGATACTATATTGCCCTTCGACAGGCCTATGAACACATCGGCGCCCTGCATGGCAGTGCCCAGGTCTACCTGTGCCATGTCTTTGGCAAAAGGCCTTTTGTTGTTGTCCAGGTCGGTGCGGCTGCTTACTATCAGGCCCTTGGTGTCGAACATATACATGTTCTCTATGCGGGCGCCAAGCTCCATGTATATCTTGCAGCACGATATGGCCGATGCTCCCGCACCGCTTATCACCATCTTTATATCTTCTATCTTCTTGCCTACCAGTTGCAGGGCGTTCAGCAGCGCCGCACCCGATATGATGGCCGTTCCATGCTGGTCGTCGTGCATGATGGGTATGCTCAGTTCTTCCTTCAGCCTGCGTTCTATCTCGAAGCATTCGGGCGCCTTTATATCTTCAAGGTTGATGCCGCCGAAAGTAGGCTCCAGCGCCTTTACCACAGTTACGAACTCGTCTATGCTCTTCGAGTTCAGCTCTATATCGAACACATCTATATCGGCATATATCTTGAAGAGCAGGCCCTTACCTTCCATCACCGGCTTAGAGGCCTCGGGGCCTATGTCGCCCAGGCCCAGCACGGCGGTACCATTGCTTATGACGGCCACCAGGTTGCCCTTGGCAGTGTATTTATATACATCCTCGGGGTTGGCATGTATCTCCATGCAGGGATCGGCCACACCGGGAGAGTAGGCGAGCGCCAGGTCGCGCTGTGTCTTTGTTTCCTTGGTAGCTACTACTTCTATTTTTCCCGGCCGTCCTTTTGCATGGTATTCCAGTGCGTCTTCCTTCCTTACCAGTTGTGCCATTGGTCGTTTTTTGAGTTGACCAAGGTACGAATTATGGGAACAAGGTGTGTATGCGGTAAATATGGGGAAAGCGGTAATGTACAAGTGGTAAAGAAGCGAGGGAGATATGAATGGGGCAACGTGTTCGCTTACCAGTCATTACGCCTCAGTATGGCCCTGCCGGCAAAGTAATATACGGCGCACCAGCCAAGGGTGACGGCCAGGTATGTCTCTTTCGATATCTTATCTACCTGCGAGATTATGGCCTTGGTCATCATCATAAGAGGGAAGGGTAGCAGCTCGTCGCTGCACTGCAGCATCAGCAGGTTGCCATATGGTGCATCGGCATAGCTGTTGATGATGCCTTTAGCTATGTTCTCTATTATCATAGAGTACAGCAGGAAGAGGCCTATGGCCAGCCCGCTGCGTTTGATGGCAAAGGAAAGCAAGAGTGCCAGCCCCATATAGTCGAGGCACATGACGAAGAAATAGAACACACTCTTGAGATCGGAGAAAGCACCGCTGAACGAGCCGGAATAGCCCTTGCCGAACAGCACACCCAGTAGCAGGAAGTATAACGTGATGATGAGGCTAAATGTGACAACGAGCAGCACCTTGGTATGGAAGAACTGCATGCGGGTGAGGCCATCTATCACATTCTGCCTGTTGGTGCGGAAGGAGTATTCATTGGTAGTGATGATGATGACCAGTATGGACAGGAAAAGTATGAATATACTACCCCAGAAACCCAGGTTGGCCCACACCTCGGGGAAAGAATAGGCGGTATTGAGCAGGTTGATGCCATCTTTGCCGCTGCCACCCAGTTTCAGTACACCGCTGGCTATCTCATAGTTCCACAGGGGCAGCAGCAGGGCAAAAAGGCCCAGCAGCACCCAAAAGGTGCGGTACTTCCTTAGTTTCAGCCATTCTATAGATAGCAGTGCCAGCATATCAGTTGTTGGTCAGTTCCATGAATTTTGTTTCCAGGCTCTTTTTCTTCAGCAGCAGGTGCGAGAGCACTATGCCCTTGCTTATGCAATACTCGTTCACCTGCACAGGGCCGGTGCCCTGCTCGCAAGCCAGCAGCAGGGTGCCTTCGCTTATTTTCGTGCTGCTTATGCCTGCCATTTGCTTCAATGCTTCTTCCAGCGCGTGCATGTCTGTTGCCCGTACCTCTATCACATCCTCATTGCGCAGGGCCTCGTTCACGGGGCCATGTACCAGCAGGTCGCCGCGCTTCAGTATGGCCACATGGGTACATACCTTCTCTACTTCGTCCAGCAGGTGACTGGCTATGATGATGGTGATACCCTGCCTGTGCAGTGTGCGAATGAGGTCGCGTATCTCGGCTATACCAGCGGGGTCCAGCCCATTGGTGGGTTCATCGAGCACCAGTACTTTGGGTTGCCCCAGCAGGGCTGCGCCAATGGCCAGCCTTTGTTTCATACCTAGTGAGTACGTCTGGAATTTGCTGTGCTTGCGCTCCAGCAGTCCCACCTGTTTTAGCACCCGGTCGCGGTCGTCTTCTTTCAGTTGCCTGATGGTGGCATTTATCTTCAGGTTGTCGTAACCGGAGAGGTAATGGTAGAAGTTGGGCGTTTCCAGCAATGACCCTATGCGCCTGCGGGCCTCGGCATGAGGTATGCCACCGAACCAGCTATAGGTACCGCCCGCGGCCACCAGCACATCCAGTATGATGCCCAGCATGGTGGTCTTGCCACTACCATTGGGCCCCAGTATACCGAACACACTGCTCTCCGGCACATCGAACGATACACCGTTCAGGGCACGTACCGGGCCGTATGACTTGGATATATTCTGTATGGAAAGTATGGGCTGCAATGGAGCGATGATGAACAAATATATGCAACTTATATCAACACACAGGTTATCATTACATACCCGGTTCCATACTCAGCATCACGGTCTTTTCCTGCAAGGTGGTGTTCATGTCGTCGTGCAGGCGTATGATATATTTGCCTGCCTGGTCGCGCCGGGTATCGAAACGTACTACTACGGCAGAGCCATACTTGTCGGACACTATATTGTTCTCTACCCGCTTGTGCAGGGTGCCATCGGCCCTATAGACCGATACATATATTTTCTTGCTACCCTGCTGCGCGGTCCAGTTCATGTTCACATACAGGGTCTCCTCGCCACGGCGCACCATTGGCCTCTGGCCCGATGTATCGGTAGCATATCCGGAGTAGTAGGTAGGTACGTCCATTTTTCGCTTTTTGGCTATGTACTTTATCAGGTTCTCTGATGCCACAGGATATTGTGGCGAGTATACAGAGCGCAGCGGATGCTCGTTGGTGAATGTCCATACCGCGCCCTGTTTCAGGCATATGGGCATATCATTGCTTTTGGCGTAGCGCAGCACGCTTACAAGTGTGGTGTCCAGTTGGCGGGAGAAGGTATATCTACCACCGCGTTTGGGGCAATATGCCCCGCTATTGCCACAGTAGGCATCCAGGGCAATGGTCTTTTCCTCGCAGGCGTTCAGTACCAGTATCTCATCGCCTTGTGTCACCAGCGGCTGCCGGGTGCTGTCATCGGGTTTGAACATAAGTGCCGGCTCTATGTTGATAGAAAGTGTATCGCGGCTGTTGCTGGTCACATCAAGTATGAGGGCCTTTTCGCCGGTACCGCCGCGCGCCTTGGCGCGTACGTTCACCAGCCGGGTGGCAATGGCCTTCCTCAGGCTTATCTTACGATTCTTTGCAGCCGCATCGTATGCGGTATGGCATATGAATAGAATGCCCAGCAGGCAGATATACGAACGAGGGGACATAGTAAATAGGAATGAGTTCGTTATAAAATTAACGAAAAATATCAGGTATTATTGCCGCGGGAGATACAAAAAAACTACAATGCCTGTAAGCCGGATCCTGTTGCCCCGCGAATGCCGGGCAGGCTATCATTTATCTGGGACAATGTTCGCACATTGCCTCTAGCTGCCAACCCACATACATCGGGCGAGCTACCCTCAGGCGTATGCTTATTTGGCATTTCAGCACGCAAGGTTTGCCCCCGCTGCATGTTGCCATACAGCGTCGTGGTCTCTTACACCACGTTTTCACCCTTACCCCGTTGGGGGCGGTAATTCTCTGTGGCACTGTCTGTTCCCGGCCTGCGCCGGGACCTACCCGTTAGGTAGTGCGCTGCTCTGTGCTGTCCGGACTTTCCTCTACCGCCCTGTGAGCGGCAGCGATAACCCGGCATTGTAGCCCGGCAAAGATAGCCATTATTCGGTGTGCGCCTCTTTGGCACCCGTCATATGTTATTGCATCGTATACTGTAGGATAGGTGTAAATATGATGTGCGTATTTGATCTTGAACTGTTATATTTGCGAACTTCAATTTTAACACACTTATAAGAATGATGACACTTTTTTACCTCGTACCATTGTTCGGAGTGCTGGCGCTCCTGTACACTTTCATTAAGGGCTCGTGGGTGAGCAAGCAGGACTCTGGCAACGCCCGCATGCAGGAAATAGCGAAATACATAGCCGAGGGTGCTATGGCCTTCCTGAAAGCCGAATACAAGATACTGACCTATTTCGTGATAATAGCCGGCCTGCTGCTGGCCTTCATGGGGTACAGCAACCCCAAGTCGAGCCCTGTCATAGCTGTAGCGTTCGTGATAGGCGCTGTGTTCAGCGCACTGGCGGGTTTCATAGGTATGCGCATAGCCACCAAGGCCAATGTGCGCACTGCCGAAGCTGCCAGGACCAGCCTTTCAAAGGCGCTGAACGTATCGTTCGGCGGTGGTTCGGTAATGGGCATGGGTGTTGCCGGTCTGGCAGTACTGGGCCTGGGTAGCCTGTTCATCGTCTTCAAAATGATGTTCGCGCCAAATGGCACGCCCGAGGAAATGGAGAAGGCCATAGAGGTGCTTACCGGCTTCTCGCTGGGCGCCGAGAGCATTGCGCTCTTTGCCCGTGTGGGCGGCGGTATCTACACCAAAGCTGCCGACGTAGGCGCCGACCTGGTAGGTAAGGTAGAAGCAGGCATACCCGAGGATGACCCCCGCAACCCTGCCACCATTGCCGATAACGTGGGCGACAACGTAGGCGACGTGGCCGGTATGGGCGCCGACCTTTTCGGTTCTTATGTGGCTACCGTGCTTGCTACCATGGTACTGGGCCGCGAGACCACATCATCGGGCGACAACTTTGGCGGTATGGCTCCCATACTGCTGCCCATGCTGATAGCAGGTGTAGGTATCGTGCTTTCTATAATAGGTACAATGTTCGTACGCATATCTGACAGCGTAGGCAATAGCACTGCCGCTGTACAGAAGGCGCTGAATATGGGTAACTGGGGCTCTATAGTGCTTACGGCCGTGGCCTGCTACTTCCTGGTGAACCATATACTACCTGCCAATATGAGTCTGCGTGGTCACGAATTCACTGCAAATGGTGTGTTCGGCGCTATAATAGTAGGCCTGGTAGTAGGTACGCTTATGAGTATGATAACCGAGTACTATACCGCAATGGGTAAACGCCCTGTGTTGAGCATCATCCGCCAGTCATCGACGGGTCATGCTACCAACATCATAGGTGGCCTTGCCATAGGTATGGAATCTACCACACTGCCCATCATAGTGCTGGCAGGTGGCATATGGGGCTCTTATGAGTGTGCGGGCCTGTATGGTGTGGCCATAGCCGCAGCGGGTATGATGGCCACTACGGCCATGCAGCTGGCCATAGACGCCTTTGGCCCCATAGCAGACAATGCCGGTGGTATAGCCGAAATGAGCGAACTGCCCAAGGAAGTACGCGAGAAGACAGACATACTGGATGCCGTAGGTAATACTACTGCTGCTACAGGCAAGGGTTTTGCGATAGCATCGGCTGCGCTGACCGCGCTGGCGCTTTTTGCGGCCTTCGTAGGGGTGGCAGGCATCAGCGGTATAGATATATATAAGGCCGATGTGCTTGCATGTCTCTTTGTAGGTGGTATGATACCTTTCATCTTCTCTTCGCTGGCCATACGCGCGGTAGGCGAGGCGGCCATGAGCATGGTAGAAGAGGTGCGCCGCCAGTTCCGCACCATACCGGGTATAATGGAAGGTACAGGCAAGCCCGAGTACGATAAATGTGTGGCTATATCTACAGAGGCCTCTATCAGGAAGATGGTGGCTCCCGGCGCTATAGCCATACTTACCCCCATAGCCATAGGCTTCCTGATGAAGGCCGAGGCGCTGGGTGGTTTCCTGGCGGGCGCTACAGTGAGCGGCGTACTGATGGGTATGTTCCAGAACAATGCCGGCGGTGCATGGGACAATGCCAAGAAGTCTTTCGAAAAGGGTGTGGACATCAATGGTCAGACCTATTACAAGAAATCTGAACCGCACAAGGCATCGGTAACGGGCGATACCGTGGGCGATCCATTCAAGGATACATCGGGTCCTTCTATGAACATCCTCATCAAGCTGATGTCGATAGTAGCGCTGGTGATAGCTCCGTCTCTGCCTAAGAAAGAGAACAAGATACCTGCTGCCAATGTAGAGGTAAAGAAAGAAATAAAAGTTACCACTGTGACCAACAAAAATGTAGCTGCTGTAGCGGTAAAATAAGATACATCATCATTCCTTTGAAATGGCTGCCGTTGACCCGGCGGCCATTTTTCTTTTGGGCGATAAAAGGGAGGTGATGCGATATCACACCGATCAGGAGCTTCTTATTTCTTTAAGGTAGCCTGCTACGGGGCATATCTGCCACTTTGGTATGCATTTGCCTACAAACATCTGGCCCCGCCGGGGGCTAATATATGATCGCATAAAAAACTTGTGGTGGCACGGGCGCTTTTAGCTACCTGAGATAAACTACTTGTTTTGGGCAATGATCCTTTGTCCATTCAGTATGGCATCGTACTGCGTGCCATTTATGATGGACAATGCCTTGTTCACCATAGCATCTTCACGCAGGCGTATAGAATAATAGCCATTATCGCGGAAGAGATAGCGGGCCAGTTGGGCCTTTATCTGCGTACGGAAGAGCTTATTGCTGCCCTGTACCGTTATGTGTTTTGCTACTTGTCGCTGTTCGTCGGGCGGCAGCAGTCCTATATAGTTGCTTATTATCTTGTCCTCCCCGTTGAATGCGCGTGTAAAGTCCTGTATACTGCTGTAGCTGAGCAGGTCGCGGTTGCGTACATAGTGGTCGTGTATGGCCTGGCGCATCTCGTCGCTAAAGGCTCTCTTGAACAGAGGGTCTGACCAGCGTGCTGTGTCGTAGGGTACATACACATCGGGCGTTATGCCGCCGCCGCCATATACCAGCCGGCCTTTTGCTGTATGGTAGGGTGTGGTATCTGCGGGGCGCACCTGCTCCTTACCGGTAAGTTCGCCATCCAGCAGCCTGTTCTCCAGGTCTTCGTTATAGACATCGCGGCCTTCGGAGAAGGAACGCTGTATACTGCGGCCCGAAGGGGTGTAATAACGGGCTATGGTAAGGCGCAGGGCAGCGCCATCGGGCATTTCGTACTGCTCTTGTACAAGGCCCTTGCCATAGGTGCGCCTGCCTATTATGAGGCCGCGGTCCCAGTCTTGCACAGCGCCTGCCAGCACCTCGCTGGCCGAGGCCGAGCTCTCGTTCACCAGCACTATGAGCTTGCCACTTTCAAATGCGCCTTTTTCCTTCGCACTATGGTCTATGCGTGGCGTATGCCTGCCGCGGGTAGATACTATGAGCTTATCGTTATCCAGCAATTCATCCGATATGGAAGTGGCCGCATCCAGGTAGCCGCCACGATTGTCGCGCAGGTCTACTATCAGTTGCGTGGCACCTTCTTTCTTCAATTCTGCCAGTGCCTTTGTGAACTCCTCATAAGTAGTGGCGCTGAAGCGGTCCACTTTTATATAGCCGGTCCTGCTATCGAGCATGATGTTGGCATCTACGCTGTACAGGGGTATCATGTCGCGCGTTACCTGTACCGTTCTGCTGCCCTCATATGCTATGGGGCGTATGGTGATACTGACATTGGAACCCTGCCTGCCCCTCAGCAACGCCATTATACGCTCTGATGTGATGCGCGTACCTGCCACCACCGAATCACCTACTTTTATCAGTTGGTCTCCGCTTACCATACCGGCTTTTGCGGCCGGGCCGTTCTCGGTCACCGATGTTACGTTCACCGTATCGTGCATTATGGAGAACTCCACGCCTATGCCCGAGAAGCCGCCATCCAGCTCGCTATTGGCTATGCGTGCATCTTCGGCAGAGATGTATACGGTATGCGGGTCCAGCGGGTCTAGTATGCCTGTCACAGCATCCTGGTACAGGAGGTCGGTGTTCACAGTGTCCACATACCTTTCCTTTATCAGTTCAATAAGTTCTTCGAGGCGGTCGTTCCTTTTTACGATGGTAGAGATGTCGCGCTTATTGCGCAGCGAATCCCTCAGCTTGAACCCCAGCACCATACCCACAATAAGCACAAGAGAAAAGAATAAGGGCATCAATACATTGCCCTTTTCCCCTGGCCGTTCATTAGTTTCCATTTTCACAGTACTAGCTTACAAAGGTACGGGGAATAATATGTCTGCGACAATGTAAAATATAATGCTTACCTATAAGGCTATTCGCGATCTGTATTTTCTGTTATATCTTTACCACATGAAGCGCATCTCCCTCATATCGCTATTGTGTGCCATTGTGTTCGCCTCCTGCTCGAAGAACAATTGCTATACCTGCGTTTTGTATAAGAAGGCCAATGACAAAACGTTATCGCAGACGAAATTCAAGTATTGCCGTATAAAAAGGAGCGATATAGAGCAGATGGAAGCGGATAGCGCACGCACATGGACCGCCACCGATAGCAAGGGCGTTGTTTATAACATGGAGCAGGTACTGGACTGCACGGTAGATAATTACTGGTAGTCAGCGATCTGTCTGCTTCCTAGGCAGATGCCTTTAGCGAGAAATAGAACGTCGATCCTTTGTTCTCTTCCGATGTTACCCATATATCTCCGCCGTTCTCGTTCACGAATTCCTTGCAGAGCATAAGACCTATGCTGGTGCCTTTTTCGTCGGCAGTACCGCGGGTACTGCTGGCAAATGGTTTGAATATCTCCTGCTGTCTCTGGGCGTTTATGCCTATGCCATCGTCTGTAACAGAGAATACCACATGACCTGCCTTTTGCCGGGTATCGGCGCCCAGCGTTACCGTACCGCCATTGTGCGTGAATTTAAGCGCATTGGACAACAGGTTGCGGATCACGAAATCGAAGTGGGCAGGATCTGCGAATACTTTGGTACCCGGAGCTATGTTGTTAACGATGGATATCTGTTTTTGTTTCGCAGTGATGCTGATGAGCGAAAGATTGTTCTGTACGGCATCATCTACCGCAAAAGCGGACTGCTTCATCCCTATGCCCTTTATCTGTGCCTGCCCCCAATAGAGTAGTTTATCGAGGGTCTCGGCCGATGCCTGGGTATGGGCTATAAGGCTCTCTATAAGATACTTCTGCTCCTCTTTCGATGTGCTGCTGTCTTCCAGTATCTGCAGCATCACAGGTACATTGCCTATGGGGCCGCGCAGGTCGTGACCAATGATAGAGAAGAGCTTGTCCTTCATGTCATTGGTCTTTTGCAGCTCGTTCTCTCTGCGCGACAGGCGGCGGTTCAGCACATTCGTTTTGCGGTATAGCAATAATACTGCTATGAACAATACTGCGAAACCTATGGCCACGCCTATGATGATGTTCCTGATGAGCCTGTTCGATTCGTTCTTTTCCTCGGCCAGCGCCAGCTGTGCATTAGAGCGTTCCAGCTCGTGCACGCTCTGCAGGTCCATTATCTCTTTTGCCTTTTCTTTACTTTCCAGGCTGTCCTCTATGTGCTTCAGGGTGGCCATGGCATCGAATGCCTCTTTGTGCTTGCCCATGCGGTTGTACTGCTCTACCATGGCATCGTATATGTCGGGCTCCATAGACCGCAGGCCCAGTTCCTGCACTACTTTCAGCGCTTCTTTCAGTGTCTTTATGGCTTCCTCGGGCTGTGTCTTTCCTATCACCCCCGACCGGCTGACACTGATCCGGGCAAAATCCTCGGGCATATTCTTGTCTTGCGTTATCTTCAACGCTTCGTCGAAGTAGGCAAGTGACTTTTTGTAGTCGCCATACTTGTCGAAAACAATGCCCAGGTTATTGAGGGTCTGTATCCTGATACCCGTTTTTTCGGGCTTGTTGCTGCCTGCAAGCGCCCGCTCGAAGTAGGGCAGCGCCAGTTCCAGGTTACCCATCTTTGCATACACTATGCCTATGTTGTTGTAGAGGTATATGACATCGGTGCCTTTTACCTCTTTTTTGCCCATCAGGTTCAGCGCCTTGTTGTAGTAGTCCAGCGCCTTGTCCATTATATCGTTCTTCTCGTTCACCACACCTATCTTCATGTAGGTGTTCACTATACCGTCGGTATCGTGCAGCTCTTCGAAATATTTGAGGGCTTCCATAAAATGCTTTGTAGCATCTCTGAAATTGCCGCTGCGCCCTTCCAGTACTCCTATGCCGTTCAGCGCACTTGCAATGCCTCGTTTGTTCCCTACCTCGCGAAAGAGCGCTATGGCCTCTTCCTGCATTTGACGTGCCATATCTATACGGCCGTGCAGCGAGTTCATGAAGGCGAGCAGCACCGTCATAGATGCGATGCCGTTCTTGCTCTTTTTGGCTTTGAATTCCTGCAGGCCCATGTTGGCATAGTAGGATGCAGAGTCGGGTTGGGAGTGCTGGTAGTAATTGTAAATATCCCTATAGATCTCTATCCGCTCTTCAATGCTTTTTTGGTTTTTCAGGTCTGCTTTCAGGGCAGAGATATCGACCTGCGAGAAAGACGTGTATGCGCAAAGTAAGGAGATGAATAGACAAATATATAATTTCATAAGCGTAACAACCTTAGACACAATGGGTATTTCCGAAGCTTACTGGAGCGTAGGCTATACTACGCAAATTAAGTGTTTCCTTTCCTTTTTTCGTTACACGATACGGAAATAAAACCATCTTTCACAAAACACCCTTAAATTAGTTGTTAATATTGCCGGTATGCATTTTATGTGTTTAATATAAGATGGCAAGGCGATAACAGGGTAGATATTGTGCGGTAAAAAGATGGGTAAGATACCGCATCAGCGGTTGATGTAGGGCTTGTGCGCACGCAACGAGTGGTTGTACATATTCCTTTCCTCATCGAAGAACTGCAGGCCCAGGTGTATGCCGCAATCGAGGAAGGAGCCGGGCCCCAGCGAATAGAAGAGGTTCTTGTTGTAGTCGTCCTTCTTCTCTATGGGTGATGCCAGTTTCACGCCTATATTGCCCTCTATGAAAAAATGCCCGATATTGATGCGCTTGCCTACACCGCCGCCCGCAAAAAGATAGCCATCTACAACGCCATAGGGGTCTTCGGCACCGGCAAAGTAGGGCTTGGGTGCATAGCCTGCATTACCTACGCCCATCTTGCCATAGAAAAAGGCCTCGTTCTCGGCATTTTGTATGCTGAAATAACGATGGAACTCGCCAAAGGCCTGGTAGCCGGGAAAGAACCCATAATAATGCCTGTAGCCCAGCAACACAGAGTTGGCAGAGCTGAGGCGGTATTGCAGCCTGAGACCGGCCTTGGACAGCAGCCCCAGCGGGTTGGTGACATGCACAGAGAGCCTGTAAGGGGTATATGGGCAGAACTGACCACGGGCCTCACCACGGCACAGCAAGAACAAAGCCAGCAATAAATGGGTGAATAATGTCTTCCGCGTCATTCGTGTTTCAAGGTGTGGTATATGCCCCGGTGGGGGACGATGGCTTACAAATATCGTGTTTGTAATGCAAGAATACTATAGGAGCAGGTAAAATTCTTTCGGGCCCTGCGCTACATAAAGATGCGCTCCAGCGCCCAGGCCTTCAGCCGCATCTCTTCCCATTCGCTCTGCGGCTTGCTATCATAGGTGATGGCGCCACCTGTAGAGCGCGATAGTATGCCTGTGGCACTGTTGTAGAACAGGCTGCGGATGATGACATTGAGGTCCATATCGCCGCCGGGGGTGATGTAGCCTATGGTGCCCGAGAACAGCTCGCGCCGGGTGGTCTCGTACCTGTCTATCAGTTGCATCACTTTATGCTTGGGCGCGCCCGTCATGCTGCCCATCGGGAAGCTAGTGCGTATGGCCCGGGCAAATGTGGCATCGCTGCGCAGTGTACCGCTGATGGTAGATATCATTTGGTGTACCTGCGGGAAGGTATAGATACCAAAGAGCTCATCCACCGCTATAGAGCCTGTGCGGCAGCAGTGGGCAAGGTCGTTGCGTACCAGGTCGGTTATCATCACGTTCTCTGCACGTTCTTTTATATCGGCGGCAAGGGCTGCTTTTATCTCTTCATCTTTAAGTGGGTCATTGTCGCGGCGGGCGGTGCCTTTTATGGGTTGCGACAGTACCGTGTTGCCCTCTTTGCGCAGGTAGCGCTCGGGGCTGGCACACATCATGTATCTGTTGTGCAGGCGGTAGTATGCGGCAAAGGGTGCAGGCGATATAGTATTGAGCGCATGAAAGACCGCTAGTGTATCCAGGCCCATGTGGTGGGCCGTACCGGTAGTGCAGTAGTTTATCTCGTAGCAGTCGCCATCGGCTATGTGCCTGCGCAGGGTCTCAATGGTATCGATGTACATATCCCTGCTCATGGGATCGGTGAAGGAGAGTTGGGGTATGCCGGAGGTGTCTATCGTATCGCTGGCGGCTTGTATCTCTTTATAGATATTGTCAGGGTCGGCTGTGGTCTCTATGGTTAGGGTGGTCTGCCCGCTATCGATATAGCACACTGTCTCCGGAACGAAGAACTGCAGCAGGGGGAAACCGTGTATAGCAGGGTGGGCGGACGATAGCTTAGGTTCCAGTATGTTCTTGAGGTCGTAGCATATATGGCCGAAGAGCCAGTCGGGTTGCTGTGCGTGGGCCTCCTGCAGTGCCAGCAATGGGTCGGGGGTATCGCAGGCCACTATGCGGTGTGCCCCTGCTGCCACCAGGCACTCATAACCGCTGTAGGGAGACGGGTAGCCATTATTGTCTAAAAAAGCAAGGATACTGTATGGTGCAGCCCAATTCAGTATCCTTGTTTTTAGTATGCCGGCCGTGGCCGGTGTTATCTGGTAACTAGCTTTGTTCCTGTGCAATGGCAGTGTGTTACAGCGTATAAGTAAGTGCCACAACAGGTGGCATGCTAGAAGTCGTCGTCATCGTCATCGAAACCTCCGCCACCCTCAGAGAAGAAGCCGAGATCTTTGAATTCATCATCCACATCGAAGTCATCGTCCTTCGATGATTTTTTCTTTCCGGCCCCTGTCTTCGACTTCGATTTCGGAAGGTCGAATTCTTCGAACTCTTTGTCTATATCGTAGTCGTCCTCATCGCCTTTGTTGAAATCATCATCATCATCCATCTCGTCATCTATATCATCATCGTCGTCGTCATCATCATCGTCATCTGCGGTTTTCTTTTTCTTTGCTGACGCAGCAGGCGCTGCTTTTTTAGCCTTCTTCGCAGGCTTTTCTTCCACCTCTTCCTCTATCTCATCTTCATCATCCAGTTCTTCTTTCTTAGCCTTGGGAGATGCCTTCTTAGATGCAGGAGCCGCACTTGGTTTCGCGCTTTTTTTAGGTGCGTCATTCTTGTTGGTATTTGATCTCATAGCCCTTATATCTTGATGGAGTAAAATTTTGATAGTTTGCTGAAATTGCCAAATTTTTTTACCACTAAAAAAATTTTTTTTTTAGGAAATAATAATTAATTGATCGCGTCCTGTACCGTTAGAAATGTGCGATATACGCGTGCCCAGGTACTCTTCTATGAAGCTGCAGTAACGCTTGAATGTAGCGGGCAGGTCGTCATAGGTGCGGCACTCGCTGAGGGGCATACCCGACCATCCTTCGAAGGTGGTGTATACGGGCGTTACCTTGGTATCGCAAAGGTCGTAGGGCAGTTCTTTGGTCTCTACGCCATCTATGCTGTATGCGGTACATGCTTCCAGTGGGCTGAAGGCATCCATTACATCGGTCTTGGTCATTATGAGCTTTGTGACACCGCTCAGCATCACGGCATAGCGCAGTGCCACAAGGTCTATCCAGCCGCAGCGGCGTGGCCTGCCCGTAGTAGCGCCGAACTCGTGACCTGCCTTGCGTATGGCCTCGCCCAGCTCGTCGGTAAGCTCGGTGGGGAAGGGGCCGCCGCCTACACGGGTACAGTATGCCTTGGTAATGCCATATACCTCGCCTACGCGCGCCGGCGATACACCCAGGCCGCTGCACACACCTGCTGCTATGGTGTTGGAAGATGTAACAAAGGGATAAGTGCCGAAGTCCACATCCAGCATACTGCCCTGCGCACCCTCGGCCAGTATCTTCTTGCCGTTGTTCAGGTGCTCGTCCAGCCAGTACTCGGCATTCACTATCTGTAGCTGGCGCAGACTTTCTACAGCCTCGAAGAATGGCTGCTCCCACTGCTGCCAATCCACTACCTCGGGGTACTGGCGCAGCATCTGCAGGTGCTTCTGTGTGAGCCTGTTGTATTTCTCCTTGAAGTTGGGAGACAGTATGTCGCCCACGCGCAGGCCATTGCGGCCTGTTTTATCCATATAGGCAGGTCCTATGCCCTTGAGCGTAGAGCCTATCTTGTCTGCACCCTTCGATGCTTCGGATGCGGCATCGAGCGCACGGTGCGTAGGCAGTATGAGGTGCGCCTTCTGCGATACGAACAAGCGCTGCAACAGATCGGGGCAGAGAGGTACTATCTTGTTTATCTCGTTGCGCAGGGTGACGGGGTCTATGACCACGCCATTGCCTATGAGGTTGAGGCAATGCTGGTGGAATATGCCCGAAGGAATGGTATGCAACACCACCTTCTCGCCGCCCACATACAATGTATGACCGGCATTGGGCCCACCCTGGAACCTTGCTATTATATCGTACTGACCTGCAAGGAAGTCCACTATCTTACCCTTGCCTTCGTCGCCCCACTGAAGGCCCAGCAAAACATCTATCATATGGTTGTGTATTTGTGTTCCGGCAAAGCGCCGGAGAGATATGTTATTTGGAACGCCAAAAATAAAACTTCGCCCCCGGAAAATGAAAAGATCTTTAGGTGAATAGTGGCGTCACATATTTAATATCCTTTTTCAAAAGTGAATATCATTCACGGACGACCTTTCCCACAAAAAGAATGGCTATCGCGCCATACAGCGCGATAGCCATCGGCAAGTGTTGCGACCCTATCGGCCCAGTTGCGCCAGGCTTTCTTCCAGTGTCTTTATCTTGGCCAGGGCATCGCTTTGCTTTTTCCGCTCGGCCTCTATCACTTCGGCCTTGGCATTGGCCATAAAGCGCTCATTGCCCAGCTTTTTGTCTATAGACACAAGGAAGCCTTGCAGATATTCTATCTCTTTCTGCATCTGTTCCTTCTGCGCAGAGGTGTCTATATTGGCCTGTGCGGCCTCTATGTACAGCTTATCGGTCTGCACCACGATAGATATGCTGCCCTGTACCGGCGCAGATACATATGCTACCTGTTCGGCATTCACCTGGCGGGCCAGTATCTGCTGTATGCCGTTGTAATAGCTCTCATTGGCTGTTTGTATATGCAGCTTTATGGTGTCCTTCGGCTTCAGCCTGTTCTTGTTGCGGGTATCGCGTATGGCGGTTATCAGCTCCTGCAGCAGGGCGCCGTCCTTCAGCGTCTGCGCCTTGGGCTGTGTATATGCTGCCAGTTGCTGTACTATAAGGTCGTCGCCGGTGGCGCGCTCCCTTAACAGGTGGTATATCTCTTCGGTAACGAAGGGCATATATGGGTGCAGCAGTTGCAGCAGCCGCTCGAATATGCTGATGGTGCGCTGGTAGGTAGATGCGGCTATGGGCTGATCCATGCCGGGCTTTACCCATTCCAGGTACCACGAGCAGAAGTCGTTCCATATGAGGGAGTAAATGGTCTTGAGTCCCTCGCTGAGGCGGAAGTCCTTCATCAGCTCTTCTACCTCGGCCGATACCTCTGCGAGGCGCGCTTCCATCCACTCTATGGCAAAGGCCACATTGGCGGTGTCCATACCGGCCTGCTGGCGGCCTTCCCAGCCTTTTACCAGCTTCATGGCGTTCCACATCTTGTTGCAGAAGAAGCTGCCCTGTTCCAGTTGCCCTTCATCGAAAAGAAGGTCGTTGCCTGCGGGCGAGGATATCATAACGCTGAAGCGTACCGCATCGGCGCCATGGTCTTCTATAAGCTGCAGCAGGTCGGGCGAATTGCCGAGCGATTTGCTCATCTTACGGCCCTGCTTGTCGCGTACTATGCCGGTGAAATATACCTTGTCGAAAGGCTTTTTGCCCATGAACTCGTACCCGGCCATTATCATGCGCGCTACCCAGAAGAAAATGATCTCCGGAGCAGTAACGAGTGTATTGGTAGGGTAGTAGTAGGCAAGCTCCTTATTGTCGGGCGTTCTGTTCCAGTCGAAGACCTCCATGGGCCACAGCCAACTGCTGAACCATGTATCCAGTACGTCTTCGTCCTGCCTCAGTACGGGTTCTTTAGCTGCAAGCCCGGGTTTGGCTGCCATGTACTTGCTATGCGCTTCGGCTGCGGTATGGGCCACATAAAGGCCTCCCTCGCTATCGTACCATGCGGGTATACGATGGCCCCACCATAGCTGGCGGCTGATACACCAGTCTTTGATGTTGCTCATCCAGTGGCGGTAGGTGTTCTTGAACTTGGCCGGGTGGAACTCCACCTCGTCGCTCATCACGGCTTCCAGCGCGGGCTTGGAAAGCTCCTGCATATTGCACCACCACTGCATGCTGAGGCGTGGCTCTATCACTACATCGGTACGCTCGCTGAAGCCCACCTGGTTGCTGTACTCTTCTTCCTTTACCAGGTTTCCGGCCTCCTGCAGGTCCTTCACTATAGCCTTGCGCACCGCGAACCTGTCCTGGCCCACATATAGCTGTGCGGCGGCGCTCATGGTGCCATCATCGTTCAGCGTATCTATAACGGGCAGGTTATGCTTCAGGCCCAGGTTGTAGTCGTTTATATCGTGCGCGGGGGTCACCTTCAGTGCGCCTGTGCCGAACTCCTTATCGATATACTCGTCGAAGATGATGGGTATACGCCTGTTGATGAGGGGCACGAAGCAGTACTTGCCTGCCAGGTGCGCATAGCGCTCGTCCTCTGGATGTACGCATACGGCGGTATCGCCCAGTATGGTCTCGGGGCGTACGGTGGCTATGGTTATGTATTCTTCCTTGTCGCCATCTATACGGTAGCGTACATAGTAGAGTTTAGAGTTGGTCTGTTTGTAGTTCACCTCCTCATCGCTAAGGGCGGTCTTAGCCTTGGGGTCCCAGTTTATCATCTTTACACCCCTATATATAAGGCCCTTTTCGTACAGCTCTACGAATACGCGCATCACGGCCGCATAGTAGTCATCGTCCATGGTGAAGGCAGTACGGTCCCAGTCGAGGGCACAGCCCAGCTTCTCCAGTTGTTTCAGTATGATGCCGCCATATTTTTCCTTCCATTTCCATGCATGCTCCAGGAAGGCATCGCGGGAGAGGGTCTTTTTGTCTATGCCCATATCGCGCAGCATGCCTACCACTTTGGCCTCGGTGGCTATGGATGCGTGGTCGGTGCCGGGTACCCAGCAGGCATTGTAGCCGTTCATCTTTGCACGGCGTATGAGTATGTCCTGCACGCTGTTGTTGAGGGCGTGGCCCATGTGCAGTACGCCCGTTACATTGGGCGGTGGCATTGCTATAGTATATGCGGGGCGATCATCGGGGGTACTTTTGAAATAGCCTGCATCGCGCCAGTGGGCATACCATTTCTGTTCTGCCTCGTTATGCTGAAAATTCTTACTGAGTTCCATGTCTGTTATTTGTGCCCTGCGAGGGGCAAGAATTTGCAAATGTAATTATTGTGAAAGATAAGGTGCGACAGTTGTGCCGCAGGCGCAAAATTTCCGGCAGTATGACGAAAAAAATGTCCGGCAGGTGGGCCGGACATTTCAATGATGTAGTAATAAAGTACGGCTTTATTCCTTCACCAGCCTGGCGACCGACCTGCTGCTGCCTGCGGCAGTGGCGACTCGCAGCATGTAGGTGCCGGGTGCAAATGAGGTGATGTCCAGATCCAGGATAGCACCCGCAGCGGTATGCGTGCTGATGGCACGGCCTGTAAGGTCGTATATGGTAACTGTTTCGTCTTTTGCCAGCCCGCTCAGCACACATTTTCCGGTGGCAGGGTTGGGGTAGATCTCCAGCTCGCTTCCTTTGCTCACGTCTGCAACACCTACTGCGCTGTAGGTCTGGCGCACGCGCTGGTTCAGCGCATCGGCTATGTAGATGTTACCGGTATTGTTCACCGCTACACCGAATGGCGTGTGCAGGTTGCAGCCAGTTACATACCACAGGTCGCCACCGAAGCCGGGTGTGCCATTGCCTATGATGGTAGTGATGATGCCTGCGGCATCTACCATGCGTATCCTGTTATTGTCGGCATCGGCTATATACAGGTTGCCACTGGTATCCATGGCCAGGCCCGCAGGACGGCTGAGCTGGGCTGAACCCGCCAGGCCGCCATCGCCGCTGAAGCCGGCAGTACCATTACCAGCATAGGTAGTGATGATGCCCGAGGTAACATCTACACGGCGCACTACATGTGCCTTCAGGTCCGATATGAATACATTGCCTGCCCTGTCGGCCACTACAGCATACGGAGAGTCGAGGCGGGCCGTTGTGGCCGGCCCGTCATCGCCCATATAGCCTGCTGTATCGTCACCTGCATAGCGGCTGATGATGCCTGCGGCATCTATCTTGCGTACCACATGGTGCTGGGCATCGGCCAGGTACAGGTTATTGGCAGTATCGAAAGCTATGCCATGTATGAGGCCGAAGGTAGCAGCATTGGCCGGGCCGCCATTGCCTGTATTGGTGCCTATGCCGCCTACGCCAGCTACTGTAGATATGATGCCCAGTGAGTTGAGCTTCCTGATGACATTACTGTGGCCATCGGCTATGTACAGCTCGTTGTTCCTGTTCACAGCTATGCCGGTAGGCCACATGGTGGCAGAGGTGCCTATAGAGCCATCGCCGGTATAACCTATCACGCCATTGCCCGCTACGGTAACTATGATGCCGGTGGCAGCGTTTATCCTGCGTATGCGGAAATTCTCGTAGTCAAGTATATATACATTGCCCGATGCATCGAGCTTTATGTCCCTGGGGCTGTGCAGCCTGCCGCCGGTAGATACGAAACCATCGCCGCCGAAATCGCCGGCGCCTGTACCGGCTATGGTCTTTATCTTTTGCTGGGCGTGTGTGGCGCAGGAAAACAATAAGGCTGTAAATAATAAAGGGATAGAAGTTCTCATACTCATCATTTGGTCAAAAATAATATAAATTCTTGCATTTCACACATGTATATCTATGTTGGTAAGATACTCATAATGTGTATGTTATAAATGTTACAACGGTTTGAAATACCCATCTACAAGATGTCTTGTTTTGGAATATACCGACATATTGCCCGAGCGGCATATCATGTTCACCTGGTCGTAGTCGCACACAATGAATTGATTCTGAGCCACCTTGCCGATATCAGGCCCGCTCTTTATGGTCAGCATCAGTCGCAGCTCGCCTTTATTATAGTACCAGGAGAATTTTATCGTATCTATTTTAGGGCTGTCGCATGCATTGGCATAATAATAGAAACCTGTTTTGTCCTTATTGAACACCACCGTTGTTGGCACCCTGCAGTCTGTTTCATACCCAGCCATATCATAAAAGTTCAGCTTCCATACGGCGGTAGGCAGTACCTCATTGGGGTCGGGGTATTCTTTTGGCCTCCATTTCGTGCAGCCCCACAGCCCCAGCAAAAGCACCAGCACCAATAATAGCGAACCTTTCATAGCGTTATTTTGCTGGTAAAGATAATAGATAACATTTAAATAGTTGCCGGCGGCATACATAGAAAAGGCCGGACATCATAGCGGCCGGCCTTTTCGTATGCTTGTTTTTTTGTTTATTACAGTTCTCCCACCATATCGGCAGGGCGTACCCAGTTGTCGAAGTCTTCGGCAGATACATAACCCAGGTCTATGGCCGTCTGCTTCAGGGTCTTGCCCTGCTTGTGAGCGGTCTGGGCTATCTCGGCAGCCTTGTAGTAGCCTATTTTGGTATTGAGCGATGTCACCAGCATCAGCGAATTGTTCACATGTTTGCTGATATTGTCTTCCAGCGGGGCCAGGCCTTCGGCGCATTTGTCGTTGAACGATACGCAGCCTTCGCCTATCAGGCGCGCGCTGTGCAGGAAGTTGTATATCATCACGGGTTTGAACACGTTCAGCTCGAAGTGGCCGTTGCTGCCGCCTATGCTTATGGCCACATCGTTGCCCATCACCTGGGCAGCTATCATGGTAAGGGCCTCGCACTGCGTGGGGTTCACCTTGCCGGGCATTATAGAAGAGCCGGGTTCGTTATCGGGTATGAAGAGCTCGCCTATACCCGAGCGTGGGCCCGAGCTGAGCATACGGATGTCGTTGGCTATCTTCATCAGGCTTACGGCCACGGTCTTCAGTGCGCCATGTGCCTCTACTATGGCATCGTGCGCGGCCAGGCTCTCGAATTTGTTCTCGGCAGTTACGAACGGCAGGCCGGTAAGGCTTGCTATATTCTCGGCCACCTTTACGGCATAGCCTTTGGGTGTATTGATGCCCGTACCTACGGCAGTGCCGCCCAGCGCCAGCTCGCTCAGGTGTGCGAGGCTATTGTTGATGGCACGCAGGCCATGATCCAGCTGCGATACATAGCCGCTCAGTTCCTGGCCCACTGTCAGTGGGGTAGCATCCATGAAGTGCGTACGGCCTATCTTAACGATATGCATGTACTCCTTCGACTTGGCAGCAAGTGTATTGCGCAGCTTGGTGATGCCGGGAATGGTGACATCGATAAGCATTTTGTAGGCCGATATGTGCATGGCCGTAGGGAAGGTGTCGTTAGATGACTGCGACTTGTTCACATCATCGTTCGGGTGCACGAATTTCTCCTTATCGGTAAGCTGGCCGCCGTTCATCACATGCGCCCTGTAGGCTACCACCTCGTTCACATTCATATTGCTCTGCGTACCCGAGCCTGTCTGCCATACCACCAGCGGAAACTCGTTGTCCAGCTTGCCTTCCAGTATCTCGTCACATACTTTGCCTATCAGGTCGCTTTTTTCCTGCGGCAGTACGCCCAGTTGGTTGTTGGTCATTGCTGCAGCCTTCTTCAGGTAGGCGAACGCCTTTATTATCTCCTTCGGCATGCGGTTGATGTCCTGCGCTATCTTGAAATTCTCTATCGAGCGCTGAGTTTGTGCGCCATAGTAGGCCTGGACGGGCACTTTTACCTCGCCCATCGTGTCTTTTTCTATCCTGTATTCCATATGTGGTATTATAAATATTGGTGTTCAGTGTCTTGTGTGCGCCGCAAAGGTACACTTGAAGATCGTAAAATACACTTATCTGCGCTATATATACCCCTGTAGGGGAAATGATGTTCATCAGTTGCCCTTATTCTCTCCTTACACTTTTCTGCGATCTATCTCTCGAAAAAAAACGACACCCCGCAACAATGCGGGGTGTCGTTCATATGGTCGGAATTGTTCTTTACGGCTTATACACCAGCCTTACCACGGTGGCCGTTCCATCTTCTGCCATGAAGTGACATGTATACATGCCTGCTGCAAGGTCGTAGGGGAGTGATACGGATGCGGCAGGTGCGGCCACATCATAACGGGCCGCCTGTTTGCCATCCATTGTGTATACCGTGAACACACCATTTGCAGCGGTCTCTATAGTGATATTGCCCACCGATGGGTTGGGGAATATCCTTACCTGTGCGATGCGTGTTTCGGGAGTAGTAGCCCCATCGAGCGGCCTGGCCATCGGGGTAGTGATGCTGGCAAGGACCGTCTTCTGGCAGCCATTGGTGAGTCTGTAGGTAATGGTAGCATTGCCTACGCTTACCCCGGTCATGATACCCGTTGCAGAACCGATGCCGGCTATGGTAGTGGCGCTGCTGCTCCATGTACCACCGCTCACGGTATTGGAAAGGGTAGTGGATGTGCCGGTGGCTATAGTAAGTGTACCATCTATAGGTGCAGGCGATGCCAGTACACTTACGGTAGCAAGTTTAAAGCAACCTGTGCCGGTGACCTGGTAGGTAATGATAGCTGTACCGGCCGCCATACCTGTTACTGCACCGGTGGCTTCCACCACAGTGGCATTGGCGGTATTGGAAGAAACCCATGTGCCACCCGGTGTGGTGCATGCCAGTGTTGTGGAGTTGTCCTTACATACAGATGTAGTACCTGTGATAGCTGCTACAGCACCGTTCACGGTCATCGTTCTGGTAGTGAAGCAGGTAGAATTGGTGCGGTAAGAGATAGTGGTGGTACCTGCAGCTACCCCTGTCACCACACCAACGGTGCTGATAGAACCTTTGGCAGGTGTAGCGCTGCTCCATGTGCCGCCCGGTGTAGCATTGGACAAGGCAGTGCTATTGCCTATACATACTATATCCATACCCGATATGGCAGGTACTGCTGCACTTACTGTAACGGCAGCCGTGCGCGAACAGCCCAGTGCGTTGGTGTAGCTGATAGTGGCAATGCCTGTAGTGGTGCCCCCTGTAACTATACCTGTGGTGCTTGATGCCGTTACTACGGTCGCGATAGCAGGGTCGCTGCTGCTCCATGCGCCACCTGTAGTAGTAGATGAGAGGGTAGTGGTATTGTCCCTGCAAACAGAGAATGTGCCGGTAAGCGCTACAGGCTGCAGGTTAACGGTGAGGTTGGTAGTGACGAGGCAGCCTGCAGACGGCGTATAAGAAATGGTGACAGCGCCATTGGCTACACCTGTCACAAGGCCGGTAGCATTTACCGTGGCTCTGCTGGCAAGGCTGCTGGTCCATGTACCGCCTGTTGTCTCATGTGTCAGTTGCTGCGATGAACCTACACATACCGAGGCAGATGAAGTGGTAATGGCCGCCGGTGCGCTTTGTACCGTTATGCTCTTGGTCGTAAAGCAGGTGGTGCTGGTCCTGTAGGTAATGGTAGCAGCACCTTCCGATACACCTGCCACAAGGGCTGTGCTGGCATTGATACTGGCTGCTGCATTGCTGCTGGCCCAGGTGCCGCCCGCGGTAGTATTGGTAAGGGTAGTGCTGCCGCCCGTACAGATGAACGATGGCCCGGCGATAGTGGGCAGCCCGGTAGTTACGTTCACAGAGGCAGTGCGGGCACAGCCTGCGGCATTGGTATAGCTGATAAGGGTGGTGCCGGTGCTCTGTCCCGTAACAACGCCTGTGGTGCTAACGGTGGCTGCAGAAGTGGTGCTGCTCCATATGCCGCCTGTAGATGTGGTGGCAAGCGTGGTATTGCCGCCTACACAGGTAGACAGTGTACCTGTAATGGCATTGGGCAGTGCATCTACGCTCAGTGTCCTGGTAGTGCGGCATCCTCCCGGTGTGGTATAGGTAAGGATGAAATTGCCCGCACCTATACCGGTAACAATGCCCGATGCAGAGCCCACAGTGGCTACCGCCACAGAAGGACTGGCCCATGTGCCGCCACCTACACTATTGGTATAAGGGGTAGTAGCGCCTACACATATGTTGCTATTACCTGTTATGGTTCCGGGAACGGCATACACCGTTACATTCACCGTTTGTGTGCAACCCACGGCCGATGTATAGCTGATGGTAGCATTACCTGCCGCTATGCCATTTACCGTACCGCTGGTGGTAGTGGCAGTACTCACTGTAGCTATGCCCTCATCAGAGCTGCTCCATGTGAGCGATGGTGTAGTGGACGAAAGGCCGGTAGTATTGCCCGCGCATATACCGGTGGTTCCGGTAATGGCTCCGGGCAATGCATTTACCGTCACCTGCTTTATAGAGCGGCAACCTGTAGGCAGCGAGTAGGTAACGGTGGCGTTGCCAAGATTGCCTGTGGCTACGCCGGTAGTGGCATTTATGTTCAATACAGTTGTGGGAGAGCATGACCATGAACCGCCCATAGTGGCGTTGGCGAATGTAGCCGTACGGGTAGCGCATATGTCCGAAGACCCTGAGATAACCGCCGGGGCAACGTTCACCGTTACTGCCGATGACTTGAAGCAGCCGTTAGGCAGTGTGTAGGATATATTGGCCACACCTGCTGCCAGTCCTGTCACCAGGCCTGTTGTGGCATCTATACTGGCCGCGGTCACATTGTCATTGCTCCATGTACCGCCGGTGGTGGTATTGAGAAGTGTCATGGTGGCTCCCTCACATACTACTGTAGGGCCTGCTATGTTCGCAGGAGAGGTGTTAACGGTAACGGCATGTGTCGCATAGCAACTGGGGTTCACCATATAGGTAAAGACCGCAGTGCCTGCAGATATACCTGTCACCATACCCGATGTAAGGTTCACCGTGGCCCTCGATGTATTGTTAGAGCTCCATAATGCGCCGCTCTGGGGGTGTACAAGTTGTATCGTCGATCCTGCGCAGACCTCTGTAGGCCCGGTGATGGCCGCCAGTGGCGCTACGGTGAAGGTCTTATAGGTATAGCAGCCGCTGGGCAGAATATAACTTACATTGGCGGTACCGTTCGATACTCCATATATAGTGGCTACGCTACCCGATATGGATACCGATATATTGGCATTGCTGGAAGACCATGTGCCGCCCGGTGTGCCATTAGAAAGAGACAGGCCACTGCCCTGGCATATAGTAGGTATGCCCATTACAGGGTTGGGAGATGCACTCACGGTCACGGTGGTGTTACGGGTGCAGCCTGCAGCCAGGGTATAGGTAACTATGGCCGTGCCGGCGGTAACACCGGTCACCTGTCCGCTAATGCTGTCTACCGATACCGCAGAGCTGGCCGAAGACCATGTACCACCCGGCGAGGTGTTGCTGAGTGTTATGGTGCTGCCTGAACACAGAGAGCCGGGGCCGGATGTAGTACCTATAGAAAGTACCGTGACAGAAACGGTGTCCGGGGCGCTGCCACAGCCTGCGGTATCGTAGCCCGTTACCGTATACACGAAAGTGGCCGGGAAAGAACCCGATGTAGGCGTTGCCGATACGGAAGCACCGGAAGTGGCCGACAGATAGCCGCCTGCCCATGTATATGTTGCTGCACCTGTAGCGGTAAGCGTTATTGTATTGCCATCGCATATCACAGGTGAAGATGTGGCCGCATCTGCAACAACAGCGGCAGGTTCGGTCACATTGGCCGATGTGGTGCTTGTACAGCCATTGGCATCGGTAACGGTATAGCTATATGAGCCTGCGGAAAGACCGGTGATATCGCCCGTGCCGCTATATGGTGTAGTACCTCCGGAAGCGCTTACCAGCACTGCGCCATTGTTCTCGCCATTGCAGTGTATGTTGGTAGCGGTGGCCGATGCCGTGAGCGCTGCTGCCGGCTGGGCAATGGTGCCGGAGGCAACAGAAGTGCAGCCATTGGCATCGGTAACGGTATAGCTGAACGAGCCTGCAGAAAGGTCTGTATACGAACCTGTGCCGGTATAAGGCGCTGTGCCACCTGCCGCAGATACAGATACGCTGCCTGTGCTATTGCCATAGCAGTTCACATTGGTAATGGTAGTAGACGTAGAGAGTGCGGTCTCTGGTTGTGCGATGGTGGCAGTGGCGGTCACTGTGCCACAGCCATTGCTAACGGTATAGGTATACGCGCCTGCCGGTACCCCAGTAAGGCTGGCTGTGGTAGCGCTATTGCTCCATTGCCATACCAGCGGTGCCGATCCGCTCACATGCGGAACTATAGAGCCGGTATTGCTGCCATGGCAAAGTATATTGCTCACAGTGGCAGCAGATGTGATCTCTGGCGCTGTGCAATCGAGCCTGAAAGTGGCATTGATGGTATGTGCCGCCGTTACTGCCAAAAAAGTATAGCTACCCACAGCACCCACGCTTGCTCCATCTACCAGTACATCGTCTATAAGGTAACCCTCACTGGCGGTAATGGTGTACACCTGGTCGTTGCCGCTGCAAACGGTAGTGGTGCCTGCCGGCGATATGGAGCCATGTGCCCCTGCCGATGCTACTATATTATATATAGCAGCAACAGATAGTGTTTTGCTTATGGTCGCAGAGCAGCCTGCGGTATTGGTGCCTATCACATCATAGGTGGTAGTAGTTGTAGGGTTGGCCGTTACGGTAGAACCCGTAGATGCCGACAGGCTACCCGAGGGAGACCATGAATAAGTATCTGCACCGGTAACCGAAAGGGTAGATGATGAGCCGCTGCATATGCTGGCCGGTGTGGCGATAACGGTAAGCGATGGCCTTTCGTTCACGGTCACTGTTGTTACTACGCAGTTGCCTGCGTATGCAGTGCCTGCATTACCGCAATAACTGATGTTTGCCATACCTGCTGCCAGGCCGGTAACAGTGCCATCGGTGGCTATGCTGGCGATGGCCTCGTTGCTGCTGCTCCATGTGCCGCCGGCAAATGCCGTGCTTAGCATTGTGGTATTACCCATACATACCGATGCTGTTCCTGTCACAGGACTCAGTGGTTTGTTGCGCAGTATGCTCAGTGTATTGCTGCCTGTGGTATTGTTATTGGCTGCAACTATATCGGGTTTGCCGTCGCCGTCTATATCGCCTGCGGCCACCATAGCGCCCGATGGGGATGAACCCAGTGAAAAGCTGACATAGGGTGCAAGCGAAGCCGTAGTGATGGTCCCACTGGTGGCGGTATTGCGCAGTACGAACACGCTGGTACTATTGGTCCCTATTATATCGGGCCTGCCGTCACCGTTCACATCCGCAATGGTAATGCCGGTCATAGCGCTTCCGGTCTCAAAGTCTACCATTGTCTCTAGCGTGCCGGTAGTGATGGCTCCTGTTGCGCCAGAGTTGCGCAGTATGGATATGATACTGCCGCGGCCCAGTATCACATCAGTTCTTCCATCCTGGTCCATATCTGCTACTTCCAGGTAGCTGACGCCGGTGGCGGCTATGTTCACGCTGGCCTGGAAAGATGCTGTAGTGATAGTGCCCAAATTGGAATTATTGCCCAATATGAATATGGAATTGTTGGCGGACATGGTGCCTATCACCTCGGCCTTATTGTCGCCATTCAGGTCGGCTATCTTTACTTCATTTACCGGTTGTGGCAGGGTTATGGATGCTGCTGTGGCAAATGATACATTGGCCGGGGTAGAGGTGTTGCGTATCACTACCAGTTGGGCTGTGTTCTGCGACATCACAATGTCGGGCCTGCCGTCCCTGTCTATATCGCCGGTGGCAAAGAGCCGTGTAAGACCCGTGAATGCGCTGGATGTATATGCCGACGTGAATGCTATAGAGCTGCCCGATGTGGTATTGCGGTGTACGGTAAAGGTCTTGTCTGAGTTATTGGCGCATATCACGTCCAGTTTGCCATCCCTGTCCACATCGCATATGTTAATGCCACAGGGAACATTGCCTGTTGCCACACTAATGGCCGAGCCGAACGCACCCGAAGTTATAGCACCGCTGCTGTTCTGGTTCCTGTATACCGATAGGGTATTGGAGTTCGCATTCGATACCACCAGGTCGGCCTTGCTGTCGCCGTCGAAGTCGGCAAGGCCGGGTTGTACGGAGCGAAGACCTGCAGGTATCTCTACTGCTGCATCAAAATTCACAGTATTGTTGGCATAGCTGCTATTGTCGTATGTAGGTACGAAGAAAGATGGCGAGTAGGCCATCAGGTTCGTTGCAAGGTTCTTCAACACCACCGGGCCATAGGTAGCGCCTGCCGGTACCGGTACCGTTACCGATGTGCTGCCGCCTGCCGTGGCCGTGGCTTGTGTAGCGCCGAAGTAAACGATATTCTGCGTAGCTGTGGCATTGAAGTTGCTACCTGATATAGTGATGGTGGTACCCGGGGCAGCGTTCAGCGTGCTCACTGAGGAAATAGAGGGAAACTGTGCGTATGCGGAATTATTTGCGATGGCCACTGCAAGTATGATCGCCGTGCGCAGTTTTACAAGTTCTCTCATTCTGCTGGATAGATGTTGTATCATAGATACGCTGTTTTATTATTTTCGACTATAGCCGATGCTTTTGTTTCGTGTTCGGTTTAAAAAATGAACGGCCATAAATTCTCTGCAGAATGGTGACATAGACCATTGCGAAAGACGATGCATGGACGTATACTTGAACTTACAGGACACGCCAGATCGGCGCAGTTCCGGAAACATTGTAGGTGTGTCTTATAAATGAATATATCCATTTGTTATGGGTTGATCCATTTATCGGTGTAAAATTACCATATAGGTATGGTACATACCAATATATTTACTAAAGCGATCGTTAACGTGAGGCGATATCTGTTGGCACATTCTACCTCTGGGTATTACGATTGATCTCCTTTTGCTCGCAAAGGTCCACTGACCGGTAGTTAATGATCTTGTAGCCGGATAAGACCGCATATTCACCATTTACGAATATTTTTTGTGGAAACAAAATTTTCACGAAAGAATATTTTTAAAAATGAATATTTCTGCAATTACATCTATCCTGTCTTGTAAGTGTTAAGAAATTGTTGTTACTTTTGATCAACCTCTCATTATAAATACCATTTATCTTATGAAACTAAAATTAGTAAAGCGCTCTCCCGACCTATGTGTCGCCGGTAGACATTCCATCGATAATAGCCTTCCGTTCCGTTCCTCTGTCTGATGTTGGGGATGATACTTTCCCGGTATCGCCTATTATTTCTATTCTATCATCTTAAAACAGTTCTGTCAACCACTCTTATATCACTTTTATGAACAGATCATCTTTACGTACAAGTTCTATCGGCAGGTCATATGGTACGCTCGGGCGTATGTTCTTTACAGGTATGCTATTGCTATGCGCCATTGTGCGAAGCAATGCACAGGTAGCTACCAATTATACCTTCTCTGCTGTTAACCGTACATACAGTACTGCGCTCACCGGCGCTACCACTTTATTCCCTTCGGGGTGGAGCGCCATGGTGGCTAATGTGCCACTGCCATTCGTATTTTACTTCAATGGCAAAGGATATTCCAGTGTGTGGGTCAATTCCAACGGATATATAACTTTTGGTGCTACTGCTCCGCTGCCATCATTCGCCAATCCCATTTCCAATAACAATGGGTTCGATGGCTCGGTATCGGCGTTCGGGTTCAATAACCCGGGCGAGACGGCACCGCTGGTAGATGCCAATAATGCCAACCCCATAATATACGGTACGCAGACCAGCGGCTCCAACACCGTATTCGTGATACAGTGGGCAGGGGCCTGGAAACAGCTTGGGAAGCCTGTAGTAGGTGGTGCAGAGAATATCAATTTCCAGATACGCCTTGTACAGAACACGAATGTGATAGAGATAATGTACGGTAGCTGTACATCCAATATTACATATGGCGCACTTTTTAATCTGTGGTCGCCGGTCGTAGGTATAGGTGGGGCTTCCATTACCGATTTCAATACCAGGAAAAAGACAGTTACTGCCGCATGGTCTACCGCCAATACCACGGCTGCCACTTCTGCGGCCGATTTTGTGCTGTTCGATGGCGGCGGTAATTCGGTTCCCTCGGGTCTTACTTTTCTCTGGACCCCCACCACCACACCGGGCGCATGTAGCAGCACACCCGCAGCACCTACTGCCATAGCGTCTGTAGGGGTAGCATGCCCTACGCGACCTTTTGCCGTGAGCCTTGCCGGTCTTCCGGCTGTTACCGGCCTCACATTCCAATGGCAGTCATCGGCAACGGGTCTGCCAAATTCCTTTACCAATATTCCCGGGGCCACCAACCCTGCTTATACATCTGTGCCCACGGCATCTACCCATTATAGCTGCCGCGTATCGTGCGGGGCCTCTACCGTTTCTTCTACTTCGGTAGGAGTAGGGTATGAGTCTGCATGCCCTACCGATCCTACCTATCTCTATAGCGTATGGTACCGCACCGAATACGAAGGATACCAGACAAGGATAGGTACCATCGTACTGCCTCCCGGCATCAATACCTGTGGTTCATCCATATCAGAGCTGTCGCTGTCGGCATCGGGCCATTCGCAGGGATATATAACAGGTACATGTGCCAATATCATAGATCTTACTTACCTGCCGGCTATAAGGATGCAGGTAGGCACCACCTATACAGGAGGTACCTTAACGGCTGCCTATGCCAACACCGTGCAGGGAGGTGTGTTCATAGACTTCAATGATGATGGCCTTTTCACAGGTACGGGAGAACAGGTAAGCACCATAACGAATTTCACCAATGCCTCATCGGGCAATATGACGATAACCATACCATCGCTGGTAGGTGGTGCATATTACGGTCTGCACCGTATGCGCATACGGTCTATATGGGGAGCAACGGTGACCAGCGCCGATTCATATTCCGGCACGGCATATGGCGGCAATGCAAAGGATTTCCTTGTAGCCATTATGCCGCCCGACCAGACCGTGGCGGCCAGCCCTGTAGCTGCGCCTGCGTCCATATGTGCGCCGGGTGCCGTAGAGACACTTACATCTACGCTCAATGTTGCGGGTGGCACTGTTCCCGGCCGCACCTATACCTACACCTGGACCGGCCCATCGGGCTTCGGTACCAGTGTCAGCTCATCTTCCAATACTACTACGTTCACACCTACCAGTACGGCCTTTTCGGGCGTATACTCCGTTATCCCTGTGTCATCGGGTGCCAGGGCATGCAATGCAGGTACGGTGAACGTGATAGTGGCCGCATCGGTATCTGCCCCTACCAATCCGCCTTCCAGCGCATTGGCCATCAGCGGCAATACCTACCAGGGAGCTACCATCAGTTTCACTCCATTCGCTACTGCTCCTGATGGGTACCTGGTAGTGGCATCTCCATCTTCCACCGCTCCTTCCAACCCTGTGGATGGTACCACATATGCAACCGGCCTTACCGGAACTTTCGGTGCGGGTAGCATAGTTGTCAGCGGATCGGTATACGGCAGCGCGCCGCCATATAGCACTGCCGCGCTCAGCTCCAATTCCAGATACTATATCTATGTATATCCGTTCAATATAGACTGCAGCGGCCCCAAGTACTACACAGGTTATCCTGTGCTCATCAACAATACGCTTACTACATGTATAGCGCCGCCAACAGGTCTTACAGCCACGTTGCCTACCGGCTCTACCGTCGATCTTAGCTGGACGGCCGCTGTAAGCGGGGGCAACCCAGCTACGGTGGTAGCGCCAGGTGCATACACCTATACGGTACATGCATACCTCGATGCTGCCCTTACTACAGAGGCTATCGGTTATCCTGTCACAGGCATCACGGGTACTTCTTATGTTGCTTCGGGCCTGGGTGTGGGTACCACTTATTATTTTGTCATAACATCTACTGCCCCCGGCGCCACATGCGGCTCTAATAGCACTTCGGCATCAAGCACTACTACATGTACAGGTGCGGCAGGTGTGCCATTGCTGCAGAATTTTGATAACAGTACGATAGCCAGCCTCTCTCCCAACTGCTGGACGGGCAATGCCGGCCAGGCAGGAGGCTCGGGAGGGGTATACAGGAACGGCGGCTATTTTGCCGCGCCTATGCCCCCTGTGAGCGGCCTCAACTATTATCTTTTCAATGGGTCCAGCTATATAGCCGCTGCCACATACCCCAACCAATGGCTTATGTCTCCCGGTCTTTCCCTTACACCGGGTACATACAATGTGCGCTTCTGGTACAGGACGAACAGCACATGGGGCGGACTGAAGGTGCAGTATACTACCAATGCTACATTGCCTACCAACCTGATGGCCGACATGACCGGTGCTACGAATATCGGCACACCCCTCGGCTCATTCACCGCAGGTATATGGACGTTGTACTCCGGCTCTATGACCATTACTACGGCAGGTACTTACTATGTGGGTATCAATGCCATCTTGCAGTCGGCCACCTTATGCCTTAATATGGGTATAGAGGACATAGAGATATGCAGGGTGCCCAATGTTACGGTATCTAACGGCACGCCTCCATATTGCGCCACCGCTACCGTGAACCTTAGCTCTGCGGGCAGTACAGGCATCAATCAATACTCGTGGGCCGGCCCGGCAGGTTTTACGTCCACTCTCGCTAACCCCGTGGTATCGGGTCTGGGTGTGGGCAGCTATACCTACTCGCTCACGGCCGTGAACGACCCCACAGCTTCGGGCTATGGCGGCTATTGTAGTACGGGGCCGATAACTACATCGTTCACTGTTAATCCCGGTCCCGATCCCATTACAGGTACGGGCACCATATGCCCCGGCGAAACGCTCACACTCTCTACCACGCCAATGAGCGGTGTATGGAGCAGCAGCACTCCTGCCGTAGGAACAGTAAGCACATCGGGTGTTGTTACCGGTATAGCAGCGGGTACTACTATCATATCATACACTACAAGTTGTGGTGGTTCCTCTACCACTGTGGTAACGGTGAACTTCCCTGCGGGTTCCATTCTGGGCAATGCATCGGTATGCCAGGGGCTCACGCAGACCCTTACGGGCAGCATAGGCGGCGGCACATGGACGAGCAGCAATACCACTGTGGCCACTATAGGTACATCCAGCGGCATAGTATCGGGGCTTACTACCGGTACGTCCAATATCACTTATTATATGGGGTCCTGCCGTGTATCTACCCAGGTAACGGTGGTAGCACCACTGCCTTCTATAACGGGAACTTTATCGGTCTGTCCCACATCTACCTCTACACTTGGCAACACTACGGGTGGCGGTACCTGGGCCAGCAGCAACAGTAATGCAACGGTAGGCCCGTCTTCATCTACCGTCACCGGCGTCGCGCCCGGTACATCGGTCATTACCTATACGCAAGGGGTATGCTATACCACTACCGTGATGACCATAGTGCCGCTGCCTACGGCATCGCCCACCATAGACCCCAATATCTGTTTGGGCGGCAGCACCAACCTCACAGCCAACCCGAGCGGTAGTACGAATACATACTCATGGAGTGGATCGGGTGTAGTAGCTCCTGCCGCGGCCAATACATCGGCATCGCCTGCATCCAGCACATCCTACATACTCACTGTAAGCAACAGTAGCATCACGGGTTGCCCTACCAGCACATATACACTGGCGGTAACGGTAGACCTGCCACCTGTGGCTTCGCCAACCAATTCCGGTGTGATATGTAATGGCGGTACGGTATCGCTTACTGCCAATCCCGGCGGCAGCACTACCAACTACCTGTGGAGTGGCCCGTCCTTGTCGTCTGCCACGGCTGCCAACCCCACTGCCACACCTACGACCAATACTACCTATACGCTGACGGTGACGAACGGCACTACCAATTCGGGCTGTTCCAATACATTCACAACGGCTGTAACGGTAAATGCCACGCCTACTGCAGCACCCACCAATAACGGATATATCTGTAATGGTGGTACGGTAACGCTCACGGCCAACCCCGCAGGCGGCGCCAACACCTATACATGGAGCGGTACAGGCCTGTCATCTACCACGGCTGCCAACCCTACTGCCACACCATCATCTAATGCCGTATACTCGCTCACGGTATCGAATGGTACTGCCAACCCCGGCTGTTCGCCAACTACTGTATATACAACATCAGTTACTGTGAATAGCGTTCCTACGGCGGCACCTACCAATAGCGGCAGCATATGCAATGGTGGTACAGTGACCCTGAATGCCAACCCTGCAAATGGTGCATCGGCATATAGCTGGAGTGGTGCAGGTCTGTCTTCTGCTTCGGCACAGAGCCCCGCCGCTACGCCTACATCTACCACAGTATATTCACTTACAGTGAGCGATGGCAGCGGCAAGCCAGGTTGCAGCCCTGCTACCATATACACCACACAGGTAACGGTAGACCCCAAGCCGGTGGCCGCACCTGCCAACAATGGTTATATATGTAATGGCGGTACGGTGAACCTCACTGCCAACCCATCGGGCGGCGCCAATACGTTCACCTGGAGTGGTTCAGCATTATCTTCTACTTCGGTGCAGAACCCCACGGCCACACCTACTACTACCAGTGTGTACACCATAACAGTGAGCGATGGTACGGGCAGGCCCGGTTGTGCACCGTCTACTATGTATACCACAACGGTATCGGTAAATGCCACACCCACGGCCGCACCTGCCAATAATGGCCATATATGCCAGGGTGGTACGGTGAACCTCTCTGCCAACCCCGCCGGTGGCTCTAATACCTATACATGGAGTGGTTCGTTCCTGGGGTCTACCACTGCGCAGAACCCTACAGCCAACCCCACTGTTACCGGTACCTATTCGCTGGTAGTGAGCGATGGCAGTACGCAGCCAGGTTGTGCACCTGCTACCGTGTACACCACACAGGTAACGGTGAACAATGTGCCCACGGCCGTGCCTACCAATAGCGGCAGCATATGTAATGGCGGTACAGTGACGCTGAATGCCAACCCTGCCAATGGTGCCACAACATATGCGTGGAGCGGTACGGGTCTTTCTTCGGGTTCGGCACAGAACCCCACTGCTACGCCTACGTCCACTACCACATACTCGCTTACTGTGAGCGATGGCAGTGGCCACTCAGGCTGCAGCCCTGCTACAATATATACTACACAGGTAACGGTAGACCCCAAACCGGTGGCTGCGCCTGCTAACAATGGCTACATCTGTAACGGTGGTACTGTGAATCTCACTGCCAATCCATCGGGCGGTGCCAATACGTTCACCTGGAGTGGTTCATCATTATCTTCTGCTTCGGTGCAGAACCCTACGGCCACACCTACTGCTACAGGCATATACTCGCTCACGGTGAGCGATGGTACCGCCCGCCCGGGTTGTGCGCCTGCAACTATCTATACTACCAGTGTGACAGTGAACGCCAAGCCCGTTGCCGCACCGGCAAACGATGGTTACATATGTAATGGTGGTACGGTGAACCTGACAGCGAACCCATCGGGTGGTGCGAACACATTCACATGGAGTGGCTCCTCGCTTTCTTCGGGCGCTGCACAGGACCCTACTGCTACACCTACTGCTACAGGTGTGTACTCGCTCACAGTTAGCGATGGTAGTACGCAGCCCGGTTGTGCCCCTGCAACGGTGTATACTACCGAGGTCACTGTTAATGCCAAACCCATAGCAGCCCCTGCCAACAGCGGCTCTATATGTAATGGTGGTACAGTGACCCTGAATGCCAACCCCGCCGGTGGCGCTACTACATTCACATGGAGTGGCCCGGCGCTTTCTGCTACAGGTGTGCAGGATCCCACTGCTACCCCCAATACTACCGCCACATATTCGCTTACTGTGAGCGATGGTAGTGGAAGGTCGGGATGCAGTCCTGCTACAGTATATACTACAGAGGTAACGGTAGATCCTACCCCTGTAGCTGCACCTGCCAATAATGGTTACATCTGCGAAGGCGGTACAGTGACCCTCTCGGCCAACCCATCGGGCGGAGCGAATACATATGTATGGAGCGGCACATCACTTGCATCTACCACAGCATCTAACCCCACCGCTACACCGGTAACTACGGGTGTTTACTCACTTACGGTGAGCGATGGTACTACCCGTCCCGGTTGTGCACCTGCTACTGTTTATACCACAGAGGTGACCGTGCATGCTGCACCAACTGCCGCACCCACCAACGATGGGCCGATATGCGCAGGCGGCACTGTGAATATAGATGCCAACCCTGCCAATGGAGCATCGGTATACACATGGAGTGGGGCAGGGCTTGCTTCCAATACCTCTGCCAGCACTACGGGTACACCTGCATCTACAAGGACGTATTCGCTCACTGTGAGCGATGGCAGCGGCAAGCCCGGTTGTGCGCCTGCTACCATTTATACTACAGAGGTCACTGTGAAGCCCATCCCTACACTTTCGGATGCGTCTAACAATGGTCCTGTATGTGAGGGTGCCACCCTGCAACTCAATGCCAATAGCTCAGCGAATGTGACGGACTACTCATGGAGCGGCCCTGTGGCTATTACCGATGCTGCTACGGCTGCTGCTACAGTGCCGGGTTCTACTACTGCGGCTACAGGTGTCTATACCGTTACATTGAACAATGGTGCAGGTTCCGGCTGCCAGAAGACCTACACCACATCGGCCACGGTCAATACCGTGCCTGTAGTTACAGGCATAACGCCTTCTACTGTAGATATGTGTATCAATGCGCCGCTTACGCTCAATGCTTCCGGCGCATCGGGTAGCGGCACACTTATATCTTACAACTGGACAGGCCCCAACAGCTATACTGCCACTACCTCGAGTGCGTCGGCCATGCTTACACCGGCCACTACGCTGGCAAGCGGCAGCTACTCGCTCTCTGTCACTTATAGCGGCGATGGCTGTACCAGCAATGGTATAGCATCGGCCGATGTGACCGTGAAAGACCTGCCGGTGATAGGCTCTGTGACCATTACCCCAACACTGCTCTGCGCATCCGATGTCCTCACCCTGGGTGGTGATGGCGCTTCGGGCGATGGTACGCTTGTGTCTTATAACTGGAGCGGCCCCAACAGCTATAGCAGCACTACGGCCGCTTCTACCCAGACCTACACCATACCCGGCGCTGTGGCCAATGGCTCTTACTCGCTCACTGTTACCTATACAGGTACGGGCTGTACCAGCGCAGCGGTAGCATCGGCTGTACTTACAGTTAACCCTGCGCCCAATGCGGGTACTGTAACAGGTACTGCTATAGTGTGTGAGGCCGCTACTACCACATTCGCAGGCTCGGTATCGGGCGGTGTATGGAGCAGCGGTACTTCCTCTGTAGCTACAGTAGGTACCTCGGGTATAGTAAGTGGTGTAGCTGCGGGTACGGCCACTATATCTTACTCTGTTACCAATATGTGCGGTACGGCCGTGGCTACACGCATAGCTACGGTGAACCCACTGCCCAATGCAGGTACACTTTCCGGCACGGCCGCGCTCTGCCCTGCTGTTACTGCTACCTTCACCAGCACTGTGGCCGGTGGTACATGGACCAGCGCCAGTACGGGCATAGCTACTGTGGGTAGCAGCTCGGGTATGGTCACAGGGGTGGCTTCGGGTACTACTACCATATCTTATGCCACTACCAATAGCTGCGGCACTGCATATGCCATGCGCGATGTGACCGTGTCCCCAACACCTGTGGCCGGTACGCTGTCCGGTACATACAGTGTTTGCCCGGGTGCTACCACTACACTGTCCAGCACGGTGGCAGGCGGAACATGGAGCAGTGCCGCCACAGGTACTGCTACCGTGGGCAGCAGCACAGGTGTGGTGACGGGTGTAGCTGCAGGTACGGTAAGCATTTCTTACACAGTTACCAGCATATGTGGAGAAACAGCTACAGCCGCCAATACCGTTACCGTGAATGCATCGCCTGATGCAGGCACCCTCTCGGGCGACAGCCAGGTGTGCCAGGGCACAGGTACTGTACTTACCAGCACTGTAACGGGCGGTACATGGAATTCCTCATCTACGGGTGTGGCCACTGTTAGTTCGGCAGGCCTTGTGTTCGGTACTGCGCCGGGTACATCTACCATCTCGTACTCTGTTAGCAATGTGTGCGGTACAGATGTGGCTACAAAGGTGATGACGGTGAATGTAGTGAACATACCCTCTATGACCATAGATGCAGATCCGGGTACTACAGTGGTATCGGGCTCAGAGGTCACATTCACTGCTCATGTTATCAATGCCGGTACTTCGCCCCAGTATAAGTGGTATGTGAATAGTACCCTTGTGCCCGGCGCCACTACCAATGTGTACACCACATCTTCGCTGGTGAATGGCGACGAGATAATGTGTACCGAACAGGGCACAGGCCTGTGCGACTACAGTACCTTCAACAAAATAAAGGTACAGGTAACGAACGCGGTGGTACTGGTAGATGTTGCCGCCATAGATGTGCGCGTAACGCCTAACCCAAGCAAGGGAACATTTACCGTGACCAGCTCGCTGGGTGTGAATACCGATGAGGAGCTAACACTGGATGTGACCGACATGCTGGGCCGTACCATATACACCAGTAAGACACTGGCCAAAGCAGGTAAGGTAAGCCAGCAGGTAACGCTCGACAATGCGCTTGCCAATGGCATGTTCCTGCTGAATGTTCGCACTGCAACAGGTGGTGGAAAGGTGTTCCACATCATTATTGAAAGATAATGGTCGCCACCATATACAAAATGAAAGCGCCGTGATACACGGCGCTTTCATTTTGTATGATATTATATAAGGTAATCTTTACAGAGAAGATATCACAGTGCTGCTTCGTAGCGCTTTGCTACTTCGGCCCAGTTCACTACGTTCCATATAGCGTTCAGGTAGTCGGGGCGTTTGTTCTGGTATTTCAGGTAGTAGGCGTGCTCCCATACGTCTATACCCAGTATCGGTGTACCCTTTACCTCGGCTACATCCATCAGTGGGTTGTCCTGGTTGGGGGTAGAGCTTACGGCAAGTTTACCATCGCTTACCAGCAGCCATGCCCAGCCGCTGCCGAAGCGGGTAGTACCTGCAGTGTTCATTTTTTCTTTCAGGCCGTCCAGCGATCCGAAGGTCTCGTTTATGGCCTCTGCCAGTTTGCCTGCTGGTGCGCTGTTGTTACCAACCAGTATGCTCCAGAAAAGAGAGTGGTTGTAATGGCCACCACCATTGTTGCGTACCGCAGCAGGGTAGGCCGATATGTTGCTCATCAGCTCTTCCAGCGACTTGTTCTCGCCATCGGTGCCGGCCAGGGCCTTGTTCAGGTTGTCTACATATGCCTGGTGGTGCTTGCCATGATGTATCTGCATTGTCTGTGCGTCGATGTGTGGTTCCAGTGCGTCGAAGCCATAAGGCAATGCGGGAAGTGTATGTGCCATAGTTTGGTTTTTTATTTGCTCAAAGTTACGCTTCTCGGCAGCAATATCACAGGGCTAACGGATAAGTAATATACATAGCGGTATAGTAAAGTTCTCTTCTTATATATAATTACCTCAAGCACAAACATGGCCCGGTCACCGTCGGTGAATGATAGGTGAATGCAGCATTTTTATCGGGAGGTGTTTTTTGAGTTCTGGTGTTGGCTTGTACTTTTACACCGTAAAAAAACAACAACTATGCAGAATCACGAAATAGACTATGTTATACACGGAGAGGAGATGCAGTATGTGGAGGTAGAGCTAGACCCCATGGAGACCGCAGTGGCCGAGCCCGGCAGCTTTATGATGATGGATGAGGGCATCAGCATGGAGACCATTTTTGGCGATGGCAGCCAGCAGCAGGGCGGTCTTCTGAACAAGCTCTTCTCGGCAGGCAAGCGCCTCATAGTAGGCGAGAACCTCTTTATGACCGCCTATACCAATGTAGGTACCGGCAAGAAAAAGGTATCGTTCGCATCGCCCTATCCCGGCAAGATCATTCCGCTGGACCTTATGAGGCTCGGCGGCCGTGTGGTATGCCAGAAAGATGCCTTCCTGTGCGCGGCCAAGGGTGTGGCCGTAGGTATAGAGTTCCAGCGCAAGCTGGGTACCGGCCTCTTTGGCGGCGAGGGCTTCATAATGGAAAAGCTGGAAGGCGACGGTATGGCATTCGTACATGCGGGTGGCCATGTGCTGGAGCGCCACCTGCAGCCCGGCGAACTGCTGAAGGTAGATACCGGCTGTATAGTAGGCTTCACCGGCACGGTGAACTATGACATACAGTTCGTAGGCGGTATCAAGAATACCCTGTTCGGTGGCGAGGGTGTGTTCTTTGCCACATTGCGCGGCCCCGGCACCGTATGGATACAGACACTGCCCATCAGCCGTTTGGCTGGTCGCATACTTGCCTATGGCGGTGGCCGCAGGAAGGAGGAAGGCAGCATACTGGGCGGCATCGGCAACCTCTTCGACGGCGACGGTCTGTAAACGACAAATGCTTTATAACAGAAGAACGGCAGGCTATATGAATAGCGTGCCGTTCCTTATTTATATATCGTCTGCACTTCTTATGCTCAGATGCGCACCAGCCAGTTGTGCGTATCGGTCTTGCGGCCATAGCGTATGTCTGCCAGTTCTTTCTTCAGCCAGTTGGCGTTCTCCCACTCTGTCAGCGGGGGTAGCTCCATCTTATCATCGCGATATGTAAGTGCATATATAGGCGCTATAGATGCCGCTGTACCTGTACCGAAGGCCTCTTTCAACTGGCCGGCCTTGTATGCCGCTTCTATCTCGTCTATGCTCAGCGGGCGTTCTTCCACTGTCACACCTTTTTCGCGCAGCAGGGTTATCACGCTGTCGCGGGTCACACCTTCCAGTATGGTATCCTGTGCTATATCGGGGGTCACTACCTTATCGCCCAGTACAAAGAACACGTTCATGGTGCCTATCTCCTGCACATACTTGTGCTCAAAGCCGTCCGTCCACAGTATCTGGTCGTAGCCCATTTCCTTTACCTTCTGGGTAGGGTACATGCTCATGCCGTAGTTGCCGGCCGCCTTTGTGAAGCCTATACCACCGGGGAATGCACGCACATACTCGTCGTGTACATATATCGATACCGGCTTGTTGTAGTACGGGCCTGCAGGACTGGTGATGATGATGAACATGAACTTCTCTGCCGGGCGCACACCTATGAACTCATCTACGGCCAGCATAAAGGGGCGTATGTAGAGCGATGTATCTTCCGATGTAGGTATCCAGTTGCGGTCCAGGTCTATGAGCTGGCGCAGGCCGTCTATGAACAGCTCTTCGGGCACGGCAGGCATGGCCATACGTTCGGCCGAGCGATTGAAACGTTTCCAGTTGTCATAAGGACGGAAGATGATGGGGTTGCCCTGTGGGTCTTTGTAGGCTTTTATACCTTCGAATATAGCCTGCCCATAGTGCATAAAGGTGGTTGCCGGGCTCAGGCTCAGGTCTCCGTAGGGTTTTATTTCGGCTTGCTGCCAGGCGCCATTCTCATAACATGCCACAAGCATGTGGTCAGAGTATACCTTGCCGAACTGTATATTGGCGGGGTCTACTTCATTTATCCTGCTTTTCGATATTTTCGTTATGTTTATGTCTAGTGCAGCAACGCTCATATTTCACAATTTATATTAATGTGATATTCCCTATTTTTGCGCAAAGAAACGATTTTTTTCGGGAAATGGCTACCGTTCACGGCCATATGTGTGGTGGCGGGAAGGGAAAGGCGGTAGTTGCCGTTTTATATAGCATTTAATAAGCACGGATAAGAAGATGAATTTGATAAGCTCCGACATAGTTACAACTGAATATGATGTTTTCTGGCAGGATATCAGCAGTTTTGTTAAAGAAGATATGGGCCCTGCGCCGGTGCTGGTCATCACAGGCCCGCTGGCAAGTGGCAGCACCGATGAGGTACAGCTTCGCAAAATGCTGGATGCATGCAAACTGCAGCCGGGGCAGTACAACATAGTAGGTATAGCCGAGGGGGCAAAGGCCGCCTGGCACCAGTTCAGGCACAGGTTATCGCCCAGGGTAGTGCTGCTGCTGGGTATAGACCCCGGCAGGCTGGGTATATCGGCCCTGTTCAGGCTGTGTGAGCCCAACAGGTTCGATGGCGCCATATGGCTGCCAGCACCCGCTATAGCCGCCATGGAAAGGGAACCCGAGGTAAAGAAACAGCTCTGGCTGTCGGCCATGAAACCAGTACTGGTAGATAAGATATTCGGCGACCTAACATCTGCTGAAACAATGTTATAGGATGTTTATATTATTGGTATAGATCTTTTCTATATCGCTTATTAATTGTATGTTTGTGGCATATATCCCCCATTATGACCATAACGCAATTAGAGTATGTAGTAGCAGTGGCCACCTATAAGAGTTTTGTTGCCGCCGCCGAGAAATGTTTCGTTACGCAGCCCACCCTTAGCATGCAGATCCAGAAGCTGGAAGATGAGCTGGGCATAAAGATATTCGACCGAAATAAACACCCCATAGCCGTTACCGATATGGGGGCCATCATAGTAGAGCAGGCGCAGACCATACTGGCCGAATGTGAGCGTGTACAGGAACTCATAAATGTGCAGCAGAAGACCCTTACGGGTGTGTTCAGGTTCGCGGCCATACCCACTGTGGCGCCTAATATACTGCCCTCGCTGCTGGAAAATTATCCCAGCGCCTATCCCGGGGTAAAGCTGCAGGTGAAAGAGCTGGAGACCCACCAGGTGATAGCTGCCCTGCGCAATAACGAGATAGATGCCGCCCTTGTAAGCACCCCGCTGGAAGAGAACGGTATAAAGGAATATCCGCTGTTCTACGAGCCGTTCGTGGCCTATTTCAAACAGGGAGAACCCGCGCTGAAAAAGAGGCTTATAACCCCCGACGACATAGAGCTGGACCGTATATGGCTGCTGAACGAGGGCCACTGCATGCGCAACCAGATAATAAACCTGTGCAGCGACCAGATACAGCGCCTGCAGGCCGAACGGCCCTACAGGTACGAGTCGAGCAATATAGAGACACTGCGCAAGATGGTAGAGAAGAACGGTGGTATGGCCGTACTGCCGGAGCTGGCCACGCTAGAGTTCAATGAGGACCAGGTGGAGAACATCCGTTACTTCGAGGCGCCCGAGCCGGTGAGGGAGATAAGCCTGGTCACCAGCAGCCATTTTGTGAAGGACAGCGTACTGCAGAGCCTCACCGACGAGATACTGAAACTGGTACCCGAAAAAATGCGTGTGCAGAAGAAGAACCGCAAGGTACTGCGCATACAGAGTGCCAAACTATAACTAAGACAGAGATAAAGAATAGGGCAGGGCATACCGTAGGTATGCCCTGCGTGTTTCTTGTTTTGTCGTGCTTGTGTAAAATATTGTGTATCTGCGATATGAACGTATGAGATCTAACTAAAATTTAGCTTTGCCGGTAACGGTCGTTTAAGTAAAAGTGTATCTTTGTCACTGTTCAAAAATTCAAGTCAGCAAAAAGAAATGAAGCAAGTGACGAAGCTATTGGTTTGTGTGTGTGGGTATTTCATTCTTGCCCTTTCTTTCAATATAGTTATTGCCAACGAGGCGAATGCAGTAAGTGAATCTGCGAAAATGGAGAGCTATATCGCATCGCTCTACCGCCGCATCGATTTCAGCAACAGCGAGCGTATATCGTATACCGTCTTCAACAATGCCATGCGCGGCTACCTGAACCTGAGGAATGCAGGCAAGCTGACAGGTGAGAAAGAGATCATCACCATCTGCGACCTCAATCAGCCCTCTACCTTCAACCGCCTTTGGGTCATAGACCTGGCGACAAAGAAGGTCCTGTTCAACTCGTATGTGGCACATGGGCAGAACACCGGCGAGGATTGCGCCATGACCTTCTCTAACAAAATGAACTCGCACCAGAGCAGCCTGGGCTTTTACATCACTACCGATGTATATAAAGGAGAGCATGGCACATCGCTGCACCTGCAGGGTATGGACCAAGGCTTTAATGATGCTGCCTTTGAGCGCGATATAGTGGTACACGGCGCCGAATATGTGAGCGACAAGTACATAAACGATAACCAGCGCCTGGGCCGTAGCTGGGGCTGCCCTGCAGTGCCTGTGAAGCTGGCAGAGCCCATTATCAATACCATAAAGGACGGTACCTGCCTTTTCATCTATTACCCCGATACCAGGTACCTGGCCAACAGCTACTGGCTGAACAGGAAGATGGCGCCATTGCCCGACCAGCAGCTGCACGACGACATGATGCCGCTGGAACTGGAACAACCCCGCATGCGTACCATACAGTACATACACAACGGCAAGATAGATAGCGTAAAAAAAATAGCCCGCTAGTATAGCAGGCAAAGGAAGAACAGAGTTATCGTCGTTACTCTATCAGCTTACATTCGGTATATGCCTTAGCGCCCTGTGGCTTATAAGTGCGCTCTTTGCACCTGTAATTGGCCGTTTTCCGGTTCATCTCCCACAGGTCGTAGTTGGTGGTGCGACTGTAGTAATTGGTACCGTAAGAGGTGCATTTGCATACATATGTTTTCTTGCAGGAGAACAGACCAACAGTGAATATAGCGCACAACGCAAGGAATAACATTCTCTTCATACCTACATACTTTTCGTTTCGAAACAGGGATATCCGGCTGCAAATATACATACTGAATTTAACAGATGCATTATTGCAACAAAATAATATAGGTATAGTACAGGGATAACGAATTATTACCGGCCCAGCGTACATTTCAGGTCTACGGTAGTGGTGCCTTTTACGGTAGGACCACTAAGGGCGCCGCATTCGGCCTCGGCATCCTTCTTCTTTTGCTTATCCAGCGTACGGGTACTTATTACGGTAGCGCCGTTAGTGCAGGTGCAGGTATACACCTTCTTGCAGGAAAAGAACATCATAGCGAATACTGTGATGGATATGGCCGGAATGACTTTTTTCATATCGTGCTTCGATGGTTTTCGTACGGTAAATATACACGTTTTACGGAAAAAGAGCCGCTGCCGCGAGGTCATCGACCCCGGGGCAGCGGCCCTGTGAGTATCAATATGCCCTTGCGAACAGTACGCGCTGCGCAGAGGGCTTACCGGTAAGTATACAAGCGCCGGCCTCCTGCTCATTGTTCAGCGGTATGCAGCGTATGGTAGCTTTTGTCAGTTCTTTTATCTTTTCCTCTGTTTCGCCGGTACCGTCCCAGTGGGCCGATACGAAGCCTGCCTGCTCGTCCAGTATCTTTACGAACTCATCCCAGCTATCGGCCTTCCTGGTATTCTCGGTACGGAAGGTGAGGGCCCTATTGTATAGGTTGTCCTGTATCTCGCTCAGCAGGCCTATCACATGCTCGCCCAGGCCATCCAGTGATACGCTGGCCTTTTCGCCCGTATCGCGGCGTGCCACTTCGGCCACATTGTTCTCCAGGTCGCGAGCGCCCAGGGCTATACGCACGGGTACGCCCTTCATTTCGTACTCGGCAAATTTCCAGCCCGGCCTTGTGGTGTCATCGTTATCATACTTCACGCTCACGCCATTGGCGCGCAGTGTTTTCATAAGGGCAGCGGCGGTATCGTTTATCTTGGCCTGTGCAGCAGCATCTTTGCTGAAGATAGGCACTATCACTACCTGCATGGGAGCCAGCTTAGGAGGCAGCACCAGTCCTTTATCATCGCTATGCGACATGATAAGGGCACCTATCAGGCGGGTAGAAACGCCCCACGATGTGGCCCATACATGATCGAGGTTGTTCTCCTTGTCGCGGAAGGTAACATCGAACGCCTTGGCGAAGTTCTGCCCCAGGAAGTGCGATGTGCCGGCCTGCAGCGCCTTGCCATCCTGCATCAGCGCTTCTATGCAGTAGGTGTCCTCGGCCCCGGCAAAGCGCTCGTTGGCGCTCTTTACGCCGCGCACCACGGGTACGGCCATATACTGCTCGGCAAATGTGGCATATACTTCCAGCATCTTGCGGGTCTCTTCTATGGCCTCGTCGCGGGTGGCATGTGCCGTATGGCCTTCCTGCCACAGGAACTCTGTAGTGCGCAGGAAGAGGCGGGTACGCATTTCCCACCTTACCACATTGGCCCACTGGTTTATGAGCAGCGGCAGGTCGCGGTAAGACTGTATCCAATCCTTATATGTGTTCCAGATGATGGTCTCCGATGTAGGGCGTACTATCAGCTCTTCTTCCAGCTTGGCCTCGGGGTCTACTATCACGCCGCCGCCATTGGGGTCGTTCTTCAGCCTGTAGTGGGTCACTACGGCGCACTCCTTGGCAAAACCATCCACATGGGCGGCCTCCTTGCTCATGAAGCTCTTGGGTATGAAGAGGGGGAAATAAGCGTTCTGGTGGCCTGTCTCTTTGAACATGCGGTCCAGCACGTCGCGCATGTTCTCCCACAGGGCATAGCCCAGGGGTTTTATCACCATACAACCCTTTACTGCAGAATAGTCGGCAAGGCCCGCCTTCAGCACGATGTCGTTATACCATTGGGCATAGTCGTCTTTACGAGATGTTATTTCTTTTGACATAGGATATTTCTGGCACGCTTTTGGCACTAACTATGTAAACCACTTATCTACAGTAAAGTTACATGCGACCGGATGTGTTAAAATTTGTCCGGAGTGCGGCCACGATCGCGCAAAAGTAGTAATTTCACTGTGGTTATTTATCATAAAAGACCAACTTCAAAATGAGACGTTCCGTATTGACAACTCTTCTGCTTGCGGCCACGCTGCAAGGTGCGTACGCGCAGACCGATGACATATATGCCACCGGTGCCGACCAGAGCAAGACAAGCGCGAAAGAACAAAGGCGCGAGCGCAGACAGAACGAACAGAACACCAACCCCGATCCTAACCGCTTCGACAGCCCGAACAATACACAGGGCGATGACCGCTCCTATATGCCCGATACCTATCAGAACCAGGGCTATGAGAACGGTGAGGACTATGTGGACTATGATGACGACTATAGCTATAGTACACGCATCAACAGGTTCGATAATGACTTTTATAACATGGGCTACTATAGCTCGTTCTACAATCCCTTCTGGTACAACCGTTACTGGTACGATCCTTTCTGGGGTTATAACCCATGGAGACCAGGTATTTCTGTGGGCTTCGGCTATGGCCCGTACTGGAGCTCGGCCTGGGGCTGGAACACATGGTGGGGCTATGGCGCATGGGGAAGCTACTGGAACTATCCATACTATGGTATGGGCTGGGGAAATCCCTACTGGGGTGGTGGCTTTTATGGTGGCGGCTACTACGGCAATTACTGGAACAGCTATTATGCCGGTTTCGATGGCGGACGCAGTTACCGTACCACCACTTATGGACCACGCCAGGCGGTAGGCCTCAGGAGTGGTGGCAGCGGTGTTACCCAATACCGCAGCAGCACTGTGAACCAGTTGGGCCTGCGCAATCCTTCGCCATCTACCCGCAGCAATGTAGGTATGTACCGTGGCGCCAACGATAATGGCGGTGGCCGCGGCTGGCGCAATGCACAGAACACCGGTACCGGCAACCGCACCTACCAGGATGGCGGCAGGCAGCGCAGCGGCTGGGGCACGCGTGGCACCGCGCAGGACCAGGGCAGCAGGCCGCAGGGTGGCCGCAGTTTCTGGGGCAATGTACGCAACAACATAGCGCAGCAGCCTGATGGCGGACGCAGCATGGATAATGGCTCTCGCCCATCGCAGGGCACCTTCAATGATGGTGGCGGCCGTGGCTGGGGCAATAATCCCGGTTCCAACTCAGGTGGCGGTGGCCGCAGTTTTGGTAGCGGCAATCCCGGCCGTAGCTTCGGAGGCGGTAACTCAGGCGGTGGCAGCTTTGGCGGTGGCCGTAGTGGTGGCTCTTCCGGTGGCGGCGGTGGTCGCAGCGGCGGCGGCGGTGGCCGCAGATAATATTATGATATGTGGTTAAAGAAATTGTAAAAAGGCATTGTTACCCGTGTGGCAATGCCTTTTTCTATTGATCGGGTATGGTTTTTGTACTTTCTTTGCCGTGGTGGCCTGCAGGAGTAGGGGGAAGTGTGCAGGCATTTTTTACTTTCATTCACCGGTACAGTCTAACACACTATGCGTCACAACCGTTTGTTCCTACTTGCATCGGCCTTTGGCCTGGGCCTGCCTGCCGCTGTGGCACAGGATGTAAATATGGCCTATTATCTTGCTAATGTCAATACACAGGGTACGGCCCGCTCTATGGGCTTCGGCAATGCGCTGGGCTCTATAGGTGGCGACTACAGCGCTACCAGTGTCAACCCTGCGGGGCTTGGCATATTTCGCCGCTCCGAGCTGTCGTTCACGCCATCGCTGCGTACCAGTTCGGCCAGCAGCCAGTATCTGGGCTCTGTAACAGCCGATAATAATGTGCGGCTGAATTTGAACAGTTTCGGTATGGTATTCACCGATGCGCCCAAGGGCAAACGGTATGAACGCCGTGCATGGAAGGCCATATCGTTCGCCTTTGGTATGAACCGCGTAGTGGACCTGAACCGCGATCATACATATACCGGTGTGAATACCACCAGCTCTGCCTCACAGGCCTTTGAGGCCGATGCCAACCAATATCCCGGCGATGCACTGAGCCAAAGCCCGTTGAGTGTGCCGGGCTATCTTGGTTACCAGGCCTACCTGCTGAACCAGACCGCCGCGGGCGAGTTTTACAGCATAGTACCATATGGTGGTGGTGTGCGCCAGAGCAAAACAATAAAGGAGAGGGGCAGGGTGAACGAATACACCATATCGCTGGGGGGTAACTACCGGGAGCAACTGATGCTGGGCGCTACGCTGGGCATACCATCTATAAAATACTCGGTGACCAGTAGCTATAGCGAAACACTGGCGCCGGGCAATGTAGAGCCCAACCCATATCAGTTCTCTTCCTTCAGGTACGACCAACAGCTGGATGTGACCGGTGTAGGCATAAACCTGAAAGTAGGCGCCATATACAAGATAGATGAAAAGATACGCGTAGGTGCGGCCCTGCATTCGCCCAGCTACTATGCGCTCGATGAGACATATACACCCGGTGTGGTATCTACCATTGCCGGTACTGTGACACAAGTGACCACGGCTACCAATTTGGTGGCCTCCAACAGGTTCAATTACAGCCTTACTACTCCATGGAGGGGTATACTGAGCGCCTCATACATATTCAAGGGTAAGGGCTTCATAACCGCCGACTATGAATATGCCGATTATGGCTTCCTGCGGTATACTTATCCCATATCTGATGGCTATGGCGGTAATTACGATGCACAGGAGACCGCTATGAACGATGCCCTGCTGAACAAATATGGCTCTACATCCAACTTCCGTATAGGGGGAGAGGCGCTGCTTACCAAGTTCTTTATGGCTCGCGCTGGTTTTGGCTATTATGGTAACCCCTACAGGGCATCGGGTATGGATGGGTCGCGTATGGATATAAGTGGCGGTATCGGTTTCCGCAGCAACGACTTCTTTGCCGATATAGCACTGGTGCATAGTGCATATAGCCTGCAGAATGCACCCTATAGTATAGACTATAGCTATGTTACGTCCGGCCCGCTGGCAGCCATACCTATGGCCGATACAAAGTTCAATAGCAACAATATAGCATTCACGGTAGGCGTGAAATTCTAGTAACACATTGTCTTTCAGCGAAAAATACCTGACCTAATTGGTAATGCCGTTGCTTTTTTGGTTTTTTCTTAACTGAATTTTCAGGCAATATTGAATAGTTTTGCCGCTGACTTGGTTTTATCAACATCCATTTTATTCATTGATCATTTATTATGAAGCTAACACACATTTTGTTCGTAGGGGCAGCATCTGTTGCCATGTTCTCATGTAGCGCTCCCAAGAAGTTGAAAAAATGCGGAGAGAACTATACAAAACTGGATAGCGTGTACCGCCAGTTGATACTGGAGAACGCAAAATGCCAGACCCAGCGCCAGGCCGACCTGGATAAAATGAAAATGCTGGAAGCACAGCTTGCCGATAGCAAGGCCAACAGCAACCAGGTGCTGAACCAGTTGAAGGACCTCTCCGTTATATCGGGTTCGCAGGCAGAGAGCATCAAGAAATCGCTCGATAACATAGGTGTGAAGGACGCTTACATAAAAGACCTCCAGTCTGCCATCAACCGTAAAGATTCGCTGAACATGGCACTGGTGATAAACCTGAAGAGTGCCATAGGCAACCTTGATGACAAGGACGTGAACGTGAAGGTAGACAAGGGTGTGGTATATGTAGATATATCGGACAAGATGCTCTTCAAGAGTGGTAGCTATGATGTTACCGATAGGGCACAGGAAGTACTGGGCAAGGTGGCCAAGGTCATCATCAACCAGCCCGATATAGAGTTCATGGTAGAAGGCCATACCGATAATAAGGTATACAAGGGCAATGGCGCACTTGTAGACAACTGGGACCTGAGCGTAAAAAGGGCAACGGCCGTGGTGCGCATACTGCAGAACAAGTACCATGTACCACCTAACCGTATGACGGCTGCAGGACGTGGCGAATACATGCCTATAGCTACCAACGATACCAAGGACGGCAATGCTACCAACAGGCGTACACGCATAGTGATACTGCCTCAGCTGGATCAGTTCTTCAAGCTGCTGGAAAAGCCTAACAACTAATTCAGTTTCGATATAAAATAGTAAGCCCCGACATATAGATGATGCCGGGGCTTATTCTTGTGTATACTAAATGATATTCTACTATCAGAACCTGAATTGCACACGGCAGGTGAATATATTATCTTTCAGGTCTTTGGTATAACCGCTTATGGCCGTAGACTCGTTCATAATGTGGTCGTAGAAAAGCGTTAGCTTGGTATGTGCGTTCAGCAAGCGCATATAGCCTATACCCAGGGTATTGTATCGTACATCGGCAGCCGTATAGCCGTATGTCGGGTTCACTTCTGTGCCTTTTACCAAACGGTTAGGGTCATACCAGTCGAATTTCAGTATCGACAGATGTTTGGTACTGCCCAGGTGCTGTATGTAGTAAAAGTAGGCACCATCGAACTGGCGCACATATAAGGGCGCTACCGCACTGCCTGCTGCTACGGGATACGAACCGGGTGTTTCCGACGTGGCAGCGGTGCCCGTTTGCAGGCCGCGTATATATTCAGCCCTCAGCTCGCTGAACCCTTTTTTGTTCGGGATCTTTATCTGCATATCGCCCCCTATATAGTGCCTGGGCGCTACATAGCCGGTGTTCGATGCCAGGGAATCGCTCAGCATTGAGTAGCGGCCACCGCCTTTGCTGTTCCTGTATATCAATGGCGACTGGCTGACTATGCCGCCATAGAAACCCGATACACTTGCCGATATGATGATGCCGGATCTTTTCAGTGTCCGTGGCTTTACCGAGAACCTGCTTATGATATCCTTATGGCTATCATAGTCGGCAGGGCCGGCAAGTCCCTGGCCATTGAAAACGCCTATATCATATTTCATCCAGCGAAGCACATGGCCTTTCCTGCGGGTCTCGAATGTAAGCATGGCGCCTATATCTCGCTCTGTCTTCATTAGTATCTGCGACATGCGGCCGCGCTCGGGCGCTTCGCGGTCAGAGGAGGAGAAGTTGGCCTCGAAGCCCATGGGGCGGGCGAACATACCTGCCGTTACTGCGAACATCTCTACCTTGTTCTCGAAGAACCTGCCCCAGAAGTCCCTTATGGCCACACCACGCTCTGTACCGTCGAACTGGAAGGCGAAGTAGGCCAGGGGTTGATTTTTTTCGTTATTGTGCAGGTAATCTACGCGTATACGTCCCCTGCGCAGCATGAAGCGGTTATTGGAGTTGGGTGCGAAGTCGCCACCGGAGTAGTTCTTCACGCCTTTGTCCTGTGCGTATTGGAACTGTGGCTGCATATAGCCACCGAAACGGAGACGGTCGTGCTGCTGGTATATGGGGTAGATACCCTTGCCAAGCGCAGTACTGGTGTCCATCATGTCGGTAAGGAAACGCTGACCATGGGCCGATGAAGAGAATAGGAGAAGAGAATATAAAAGGTAACGACCGGAACGCATTCAATAAATTTTGCGCAAAAGTACGTTTATCTCATTGCAATGTTAACACAAGATGAATTTAATGTTATCTAACTTGCAGGAATGTATAACTGCCGCCTGCTGAACGGGATATGACAAAAAAGAACAAGCGCCCCAATGAGAGGCGCTTGTTCCGGTATCATACGCGCATGGCGCATCTGGTATGTTCTTATTTCTTGCCTGCAGGTGCAGCAGCTTTTGCACCACCTTTTGCGGCGGCGGCAGCTTCGCTGTCGGCCTGGCGCAGGGCGCGGGTAGTAACTACAGAAGCGATGGGGATACGGGGAGAGTTCAGTATCTCCATGTTCTCTGCCACTACATCCTGTACGCGTATGTTGCCATGCAGTTGCAGGTTGTCTATCTTCACTTCTATGCTTTCTTTCAGGTACTTGGGATAAGTACGCACGTTCAGCGACTTTATCTTCAGTTCCAGACGGCCACCGTCCTTCACGCCCTGTGACTGGCCTGTGAAGCTGAGCGGCAGGGTAGCTACCACTTTGCGGTCATCTACCAGCTCCAGGAAGTCCACATGGCTCAGCTGGTCTGTGATCACATCGAACTGCAGGTCTTTCACGATAGCCTTGTAAGTAGTGCCACCCAGAACGATCTCTGCGATCTGGAACTCGGGAGTGTACACCAGTGGACGGAAGGCCATCAGCGGTGCGCTGAAATGGACAGCTTCTTTACCACCGTATATAACGGCAGGTACTTGTTCTTCAGAACGAAGCTGGCGTGTTGCTTTTTTACCAAGTTCGCTTCTTTTTTTTCCTTCGATCTTTACACTTTTCATTTTTAAGTGTTTTGTTCTTTCAGCGCCGCATGTGGATCCGCCAAGCATACGGTCGTTGAAATATTGTTTTGAATAAGGATGCCCGATCTGTGGGGGCGGATCTTTTTGTTTAAACAGTCTTTATTATGGGGTCGAAAGTAGATAGTATAAAGTAGAAAGTACTGCTTTTTGTTGCTACCTGTCTTTGACCTTTATCGTTTTTGTCTTTTACCCGATCCTTTTACTTTCTGCTGCTGTGTATGAACAGGGAGCTTATGGACTTGTTCTCGAAAGTATTGCGTATGGCCACCGCAAAGAGGTCGGCCGTAGGCAGCACTTTTATCTTGTCTATTTGTTTTTTCAGTGGTATGGTGTCGCATACTACCAGTTCCTCCAGTTGCGAGCCGGCTATGTTCTCGTAGGCATTGCCGCTAAGCACGGGGTGCGTACAGAACGCCCTTACCGACAGCGCGCCACGCTCCTTCAGTATGGCGGCTGATTTGCTCAGCGTACCTGCTGTGTCGCAAATGTCGTCTATAAGTACCACATTGCGGCCCGTCACATCGCCTATCACCGTCATGGCGGCTATCTCGTTGGCACGCTTGCGCTGCTTGTCGCATATCACCATGTCCACCTCGAAGTATTTGGCTACCTCGCGTACGCGGTTGGTGCTGCCTACGTCGGGCGATGCGAATATGAGGTTGCTCTTATCCAGGTTCAGCGACTCGATATAGGGTATGAATATGGCCGATGAATCGAGGTGATCCACAGGTATATCGAAGAAGCCCTGTATCTGCGGTGCGTGCAGGTCCATGGTCATCACGCGGTCGGCGCCGGCGGTGGTCAGCAGGTTGGCCACCAGCTTAGAGGCTATGGCCACACGCGGCTTATCCTTCCTGTCCTGGCGAGCAAACCCGAAGTAGGGTATCACTGCGGTGATGTAGCCTGCCGATGCCCTACGGGCGGCGTCTATCATCATCAGCAGCTCCATCAGGTTATCCGATGGGGCGAAGGTAGACTGTACCAGGAAAACATAGTCGCCGCGTATAGACTCCTGGAACACAGGCTGGAACTCGCCATCGCTGAACTTCTGAATGGTAAGCGCGCCAAGCGATCCACCGAAACTTTTTGCGATCTTTTCTGCCAGGTAAGTAGAGCCCGTACCCGAAAATATCTTTACCGAATGATCCATAAATGCGAAATGGAGTGCAAAAGTATGAAAAATAGGGTTGAAAAAAGAGAAATATTATTGCCGGTAGTGCATGCGCAATAAAAATATATCGGGTGCCGTTCCTACTCACAAGCTTTGCCACCTTATTGTACATATATTTGAACAAAATTACCTATATGCTATCCAGAACCTATTCGCTGCTATTGCTCGCCATTGTGCTGATGGGAAGTTGCAGCCCCATCTACTACAAGCCCAACAGGGTGAATGCACCCATGCTCACCGATGCCGGGCAGGTACATTTTTGCGTGGCGCCCAATAATGCACAGGTGGCATTTTCGCCCGTGCGGCACCTGGGCCTCATAGGCAATTATGCAGGCTACAGGCACTCCGGCGATTATGGCCGAGAGCATGCACGCATGTTCGAGGTAGGAGCCGGCTACTACGGCCTCATAGATACTTCCCGCCATTCCGACCGCCTCCGATTCGTGTACGATGTCTATGGCGGTTTCGGCGCGGGCCGCATAGATGTGCGTAACGAGCCGGGCTACTATTATCCCGATGCCACACTTACGCGCGCCTTTCTGCAGCCCGGTATAGGCCTCCGTACCCGTATCTTCGAAATGAGCTTCAACTGGCGGGTATGCCATTTGTCTTATTCCAATTTATCTGCGCCCCCTGTGCTTAATGGCAGTCCGTTCGATGGTAGCAGCTATTTCACCATGGAGCCCGCCCTTACCCTGCGCTGTGGCTACAAGGCAATAAAGGCCGAGCTGCAATATGTACATGCCATGCCCCTCTCCAATATAGAATGGAACTACATCAACAATACCCTGAATGTTGGCATTGCTGTACTGATAAATGGGTATAGATAAGCATCATCCTGTCACATCTGCAGGGCCTATCCATATAGGTGTTCCCCACTTGTTAGCAATGGCGCATACGGCCATTTTGTAACCGGCGGCTATGTCGTATTGCCTGAAGAATATATCCGTCAGTGGCCTGCCAGTGGCTTGCAGTACAGCATACCCGGTCTTTGTAGCCTGTATGGTAAAGGAGGAAGGTGCCAGTTGCACCCCAAGCCCCGTCTGTTTCATATAGCTTTCCTTCAGTGTCCATAGCTCATAGAAATGCTCCTGCTGCTCTTCCCGTGGCAGGGCCTGCAATGCATAATATTCTGCTGCCGACAGATGCTCCCTATAGAGCGTGGCATCTATTCGCCCTACTTGTTCTATATCTATACCCACAGGCTGTGTATGTACTGCACACACCACCCAGTCTCCCGAATGCGACACATTGAAGTGAAAACTGTCCGCGTCCTGTATATAAGGTTTGCCCCCGGGCGTTCCGGCTATAGTTATCCGTTCGCCATCCATACCGCCATACCGCGCGGCTATATGTCGCACCAGCCGGTGTGTGAACCCGGCAGGTCTTTCTGCGCCTGTCTTACATATGTATACCTGCACCATTTGTTGTCCCCCCATGCTTGCGCAAGCAAATATCATGTTTTGAATACGAATATGTTTTAGGAACGGCAAGTGAGAAAACCCACCTCCATCCCACCCAAAAAACCTACCTTTGCACCCCAATTCGGCATATGAACATACGCAAGATACTCGTTCTTTATCGCATACCCATTGCAGTGCTGCTTATGGCGCTGGGCTTTCTCATCGGTTTCAAGGTCACCTGGTGGGTGGCATGGATACCCATGCTCATATCTGTGGTAATGGTGATCGCCTACTTCCTCATTGGCCCCATGACACTGGTACAGGGCTATATAGAGAGTGGCGATATGGAGGGTGTACAGAAACTGCTGAAAATGGTAAAATACCCCAACCTGCTCTACAAGCCCATCCGTTCTACCTACCACATGCTGCAGGCCAATGTATCGACCATGGGCGACGACCTGGATAAGGCCGAGGAGCAACTGCGCAAAAGCCTGGAGACAGGTATGCCCGAAAAAGAGCTGGAAGGTACCGCCTACCTGCAACTAGGTGCTATAGCACAGCGCAAGGGCAATACCAAGGAAGCCTATGAGCACCTGCGCATGGCAGTAAAACTGGGCCTGCCCGATAAGGACAACGAGGCAATGGCCTACCTGCAGATGTCGGGCATATGTGCGCAGCGCCGCGATTTCCGCAATGCCAAGGTATTCTTCAATAAGGCCAAGGCCTGCAAACCTACCAACGAACAGATAGTGGCGCAGATAAAGGAAATGGCCACATACATGGCCAGGATACCGGGCTAGAATGATCGTGAACACAGAAAAACATACAGTATAATTATTAAAGAGGGCGATACCATACGATATCGCCCTCTTCGTTCCCTGTAGTTCGCGATCACATGCCGGTCACTGTCTTCATTTTGGGTATTTCAGGGTATATCCCAGGCTTAGTTTGCGGCTTTCATTGGGCGCAGCGGTGAATGTCCACTTCACGAACCCCGTTCTCTCGTCGAGCGCACCATCGCCGGTCTCCTTGCTTTCTATGGTCAGATCGTTGTTGTTGCTCAGGGGCATTTGGTCGTACACTATCATGTTTATGGGTTGCTTGCGGGTGTTGCGCACATTTATAGTATAGGCATAGGTCTCGCGCACATTGGTACCTATGGTGTGGGCGCTCCGTTTCTTTGCATCCAGCTCCCGCTTTACCATCACCTTTTTGTCTCTGCCCAGCGATACCAGCATGGTGTCTTTTATGATGCGGGTATCGAAATACCCCTGTCCTACATAGGTGCCATCGTAAAATATGTTGGCCTGTGCGGGCATCAGGTCCAGTTCGGCCCAGTTCACTATCTCGGCCTGCAGGAAGGCATCCTTGTCCAGCCGGGGTATGGCATAGTGGCGGAAGCTGGCCGGTACATCGTATTTCTTTATGGCTACCAGGTGCATATTCGCATCTGCCGGTATGGTATAGGGTACCTCTATGTCATAGGTGGTGTTCATACCGCCTCCGTCTACGGCCACATACTGGCTCATGGTGCTTTGTATACCTTCTTCGCCTATGTTCTGTACCTGCACACCATCCACTATATACAATGTACCTGTTTTCCTGGCCCCGGCTATAGATGTTCCCTTGCCCCTCTGTGCCTGGTATATGCCCGGGGTAAGGGTGGCGATGTCTGCTATTTCGGTAGTGGCCAGTGTCTTTATATCCCGGGCATCATAGGTGGTCCTGTTCTGCTGGGGCTGGGAGGCGGCAGGCTGCGCATAGGCTACCGGCTGCGGCACATATATGCCGGCATACCATGGCGTCATCACAGGCATTTCTATACCTTCGGTAGGGTTGCCGGTGCTCAGTGCCAGGCGTACATTTTCCCATTTGGTGCCACTGTTCTGAAAGACATTGGCCTTGTAGTAGAGCTGTAGTGGCCTTGTAGTATTTTCGGCTATGAGGTCGTACACAGGTGCCCAGCCGGCATTGGGGGTAACATAGGTAATGGTGATATTGCTGGGGCCTGTTTCGGTGGCATATAGTTTTATCAGCAGCCGTCCGCCTTCTATCACGCCCTTGTCCTGTTCTTCGCGTATCTGGGTGTTCAGTATGGCTATGTTGTCATTTATGCCGCTTATGGTCTCATTCAGTTTGTTCTTTTGCACCAGGTAGGTCTCCAGCTTTTTATCTATCAGGTCCAGCAGGTTTGCGGTCTCGGCCACGGGTCGTTCTTTGGTGTCTGCCGGTGTGCGGTCGGGTGCCAGCAGTGCTATCTGCTTGTTCACCACGGTCAGCTTCAGCTCGGCCAGTGTGCGTGTACGGGTAAGGGCCTTTATACTATCCTGCAACATGCTTACGCGCTGCGATGGGACCTCGGTGCGCACATAATTGTTCTGGAAGATGACCGATCCGGCAGATACGCCATTGGTAGCATTCACCATTATGCTGGATGTGTTCACGTTCGTGGCCACGTTGGTAAATAGTATCTCGTTATCGCCTTTTACCAACTGCACTGTGGTGCAGCTCATCAGTTCGGCCCCTCTCAGGAAAACAGTGGCTGCCGTGATGGTAAGTTTTTGTTTGTTCTGCGCGGTAGCGCAATATGGAAGACATAAAATGGCAAGGACGGGCAAAATGGAATTTCGGCACATAAGGGTACAGTTTTAAGTGTGAACAAAAACAGATAATTGTTTCAGAACGCTCTTGAAGCAGACCGGCCGGTCCCTGCTATAATAGACGGAAATATGGGCCCGCACCTTGGCTATAACAGAAAATAATTGTCTCTTTCTCATGCTGTTAACATTGGTCATGGGGCCCTTCTGATCTCATCTGAATTCGTATGTTTGAAAATAATATTCAATATCGGATAGGGGTAAATGTGAAGCAGGCTGTCATATTATCAAACAGCAAAAAAAATGATAAAGAGAATTACACTGGCGGCCACTATGATATCGGTACTTGGTACTACCGCCATTGCACAGGAGACAGCGCCACTGAGGAGCAATGCACACATAGGTTTCACATATCCGCTCAGCACCAACGGCATAGCCGCCCCCGATTATACAAATGTTATTTCCATACATGCCCTTGCAGGCGTATCGAAGGCCGAAGAGGCTTTTTGTGTGGCCGGTGTGGCCAACGTTATCAGGGATAGCGCACGCGGCCTGGTGGCCAGCGGCGTGGTAAACGTGATAGGCAACAATGCCCGCGGGCTGCAGGCAGCAGGTATGGTGAACTATACCGGCCATAATGTACGCGGCATGCAGGCCTCAGGCTTCATAAATGTAGCCGGCAGCGTAGATGGTATGCAGAGCGCAGGCTTCGGCAATATGGCCCTTACGAATGTGACCGGGCTGCAGGCCGCAGGTTTCATAAATGTAGCCGATACTGCCACTACACAGGCCGCGGGCTACATCAATGTGGCACAGAGCACCCACACACAGGCCGCAGGCTTCATAAATGTGGCAGAGCGTGCCAGGGGCGCACAGGTAGCAGGTTTCATCAATATAGCCGAAGAGGTAGATGGTGCACAGGTAGCGGGCTTCATCAATATAGCCGAAAAGGTAAAGGGGGTTCAGCTCGCGGGCTTCATCAATATAGCCGATAGCAGTGACTGCCCCATAGGGCTCATCAACATCATTCGCAATGGCGAAATGGCCATAGGTACCATGATGAACGAGACAGGTACCACGCTTTTCACTTTCAGGTCGGGTGGCAAAAAACTCTACGGTATCATAGGCGCCGGTGGCAATATGACCAAAGAATACCGCGCCTATGCCGTACAGGCCGGTCTGGGTATGCACATCCCTGTTACCCGCACCTTCAGGTTCAATGCAGAGGTCACTGTAACCACCCTTTCTGACCGCTGGTGGAACACCGACATCCGCTCGGGCGTCAAGATAATGCCATCAGTAAGGCTGGGCTGCGTAGAGTTCTTCGCCGGTCCTTCGTTCAACTATACCGGCAGCAACGATATACAGGGCGTAGGCAGGGTAGGCTATACTGTATGGGACTACGAATCTCGTTTCTACGCTCACAACCTCTCTATAGGTGCCGAGGGCGGTGTACAGTTCCACCTCGATAGCCGTAAAATGATGAAAAAAATAAAGCCCGAAAAAAATATGACCAACTAATAGGGGTAAAGGCCAAGACAGTTGTCTTAATTAAAAGGGCAAAGAACAAATTCCAAATATCAAATTCCAAAGGCAAATTCCTAATACCTAATTCCCAATACCAAATACCAAATCTCAAACACGAACCACAAACAACAATAAAAGAACAATTAACATGAAAAAGACATTATTAGTAGCATTGGCAGCAGTATCAGTAGTATCATTCCAGTCTTGCCGCAGAACAGTAGGCGAGGGCCCATCCATCACCAAGACATATAACGTATCGGGCTTCACCTCCATAGATGCTGGCCTCGATGGCGATGTATACTATACCCAGGACAGCGTTTACAAGGTAGAGATATATGCCCAGTCCAATGTACAGGACCTCATAGAGACACCCATAGTAGATGGCGAGCTTCGCCTCCAGTTCAAAAAATTCTCTAGCCTGCGCAGGCATGGCAAGGTGGTGGTATACATATCTGCCCCTTCTATCAATGGTCTGGGTGTCAATGGCTCCGGCAATGTATATGCCTCGCAGCCCATCAGCTCGGCCAGCATGGCGCTGAAGGTAAATGGTTCAGGCAACCTCAGCATCAATTCGTATACCGGCACCAGCGTTTCAGGCCACATCAGCGGCAGCGGCCGTATCACCGTTACAGGCGGCAGTGTAAGGAGCAGCGAGCTGCGCACCAGTGGCAGCGGCGATATAGATATGCTGGGCCTGCAGGCAGAGAACGTTACCGTACATACCAGCGGCTCGGGCACTACCACCGTTAGCGCCAGCAACAGTCTGGACGTGCGCATCAGCGGCAGCGGCGATGTATACTACAGGGGCAACCCATCGGTATACACCAGCATCTCCGGCTCAGGCAAGGTGAGCAGGATATAGTTACTTCTCTCTTTCGTGAGCGCTATATTTTCTTCCATAAGCCACCCGGCACACTGCTCACAGCCCCCTTCGGGCATAGTTATCACACTTCATTTTTTACGAACACTCTTTTTTCTCACCGCGCTGCCATAATACACTTATGGCAGCGCACAGGGGAACCTTTTCCCCGAAAAACAACACCATCATGCACACTCTGAAACATTTCATCTTATTCCTGGTACTGCTGCTGGCAACAGGCGTACATGCGCAGACCACGCAGAACATCACCGGCCGCGTATTCGACGAGGCCTCTAAACAACCCCTCACCGGTGCGGTCATAGTACTGCTCAATAGCGCTACCACCACCGGCGCGGTGAGCGATGCCGATGGCAACTTCCTGCTTCCGGGCGTACCGCTGGGCAGGCAAACACTGAAGGTCTCTTATACAGGTTATGAGGACAGGATAATGAACGACGTTCTCGTTACTGCAGGTAAGGAAGTGAACCTGAACATAAACATGCAGGAAGCCCTGCACACCTTGGCCGATGTAAAGGTGACCTACAACAAGAACCGTGATAAGACCCGAACGAACAACGATATGTCGCAGGTGAGCGCCCGTTCCTTCAATGTGGATGAGACCAAACGCTATGCAGGCGCACTCGGCGACCCATCGCGCATGGCGGCCAACTTCGCAGGTGTGGTATCGGGCAACGACTCGCGCAATGATATAGTGGTACGTGGCAACTCGCCCACAGGTATGCTTTGGCAACTGGAAGGACTGAACATTCCCAACCCCAACCACTATGGCTCGCTCAGTACCACAGGTGGCCCCATCAGCATGCTCAACAATAACAACATCGATAAGTCGGACTTTCTTACTAGTGCCTTTCCTGCACAGTATGGTAATGCCGTGGCAGGTGTGTTCGATATGAAGCTGCGCGATGGCAACCGCAACAAGAAAGAATTCGTGGCGCAGATAGGCTTCAATGGTTTCGAGCTGGGCGCCGAAGGTCCGCTGGGCAAGAACAAGCGTACTTCATATGTTGCCAACTACCGCTATTCTACACTTGGTGTGTTCCAGAAGATGGGTATCAACTTCGGCGCGGGCTCGGCAGTACCCCTATACCAGGATCTCAACTTCAAGGTAGTATCCAATATCAGCAAGCGTTCAAAGGTCACTTTCTTCGGTGTCAGCGGTAACAGCCGTATCGACTTCATGGGCAAGGATGTAGATACCACCAAGGCAGAGCAGTACAGCGGCGATCCATATTCTAACGAGCGCAACAAGTTCGGTATGTCGGTCACAGGTCTCGCCTACGAATACCAGTTGTCCGAAAAGACCTCTACCAAGCTCACCCTTGGCTATGGCTATACGATGCAGAAATATGTAGTTGACTCGCTGAGCCCAGACGACCTGAGGGCCATACCTGACCAGGACGGTAAATTCACTACATCCAAGCTCTCGGGCGTATGGACCGTCACGCACAAGATGAATGCGAAGAACAATATGCAGGCAGGTCTCACTTACGATCACCTTGGCTTCGACCTTGTGAACACCGATATACTGCCCGATGGTACCAAGGCTCCATATATAGACCGTTCGGGCAGCTACGGACTGGCACAAGGTTTTGTTCAGTGGAAACACCGCTTCAGCGACAAGCTCTCATCCGTAGCAGGTGTGCATGGCCAGTATGTTACCTTCAATAGCACCATTGCCGCCGAGCCGCGCGCCAGCCTCAGGTATGCCCTTGGCAAAAGGCAGGCTGTAAGTGTGGGCTATGGTATGCACCACCAGGCACAGAACGTATATACCTACTTCTACGAGACACGCAATGCCAATGGCGTATTCCTTACCAACAAAGACCTTGGCCTCACCCGCAGCCACCATTCCGTTGTTACCTACGACTGGAATATAAACGATAACCTGCGCGTAAAGGCCGAAGGATACTACCAGATACTGGGCAATGTGCCTGTAGAGCAGCGTTCTTCTTCTTTCTCCCTGCTCAATACCGGTGCCGATTTCGGCTATACCGATGTGGACAGCCTGGTGAACAAGGGCAAGGGCAAGAACTATGGCGCCGAGCTTACTGTAGAGCGTTTCTTCAACAAAGGCTATTACTTCCTTGTTACAGGTTCACTGTTCAACTCCAGTTACCGGGGCAGCGATGGTATAGAGCGCAACACAGCCTTCAATACCGGCCATGTACTCAATGTACTTGCAGGCAAAGAGTTCAAGGTAGGTAAAGGCAATGTGCTGGCCCTGAACCTGAAGCTCACCAGTGTAGGTGGCAGGTATTTTACACCGGTAGACCAGGTACGGTCGCAGCAGGAAGGCCATACCGTATACATGGATAATATCGCCTTCTCGCAAAAGCAGCCCGACTACTTCCGTACCGACCTTCGCGTATCTTACCGCAAAGAGTACCGCAAGAGCACGCTGGAACTGGCTGTAGACCTGCAGAACCTTACCAACCATCAGAACATACTGGAGCGCTACTACGATGTGAAGGCCAATAAGACCGTCACCGTATACCAGCAGAGCTTCTTCCCCATACCTACCATCAGGTACACCTTCTAAACATGAAAGAAAAGAGTGAGTGGTGAGTGTGACCCCATTGCCGGATCCGTTCGGTATGGGGTCATTTTTTTTGCTTTATCCCACAGCGTATGAACCTCAGTAAAGTATTGCGTGGCATTTTCAGGCCGGTCGCCTTAGTTATCTACAATGCATCTTACGTTGTCGTTCGCGGGGTTGGCGGCAAAAAAAAGACCGCCCCTCATCAGGAGCGGTCTTTCTAGGATCTCATGTCACCTGCATCATTTCTCTACCGTGATGTGGAACACGGTGCGCTGCTCGCCCATCATTACAGATAGCAGGTAAACACCCGGAGCTATATTGACAGGTAGTGCTATGGTCTCGCTTATAGCGCCATTCACAGATCTTGCGCTGCCCTCATATACTTTCTGGCCCAGCATGTTCTGTACCGTCATATGTATATGCTCATTATCGGCCATACCTATGTGGCCCGTTATTGCGAACACACCCTTGTTCGGGTTCGGCGTTACGGCTATCATGCCGCTACCATTGCCCATGCCGCTCACACCGCCAGGTGTCACGATGGTCATCTTTATGCCATTGCTCAGCGATACCGGCGGGTCGGAGCATACAAGGCTCGTGGTCACCTTGCAGTGTACCGTCTGCCCGTTTGTCAGCGCCGTAGTGGTAAAGGTGATATTGGTAGCGCCCGGTACGGCCACAGAGTTGATATACCACTGGTATACCGGGCTGGGGCCTGCATTCGTAGCTACTGCGGCAAAGGTCACCAGTGCGCCCGGTGCGGCCACAGGTGTAGCGGTAGATATAGCTACCCAGTTGGTAACAGGTGCCTGTACCCTCATCACGAATGGCGCGCTCGTGCCCGATGTTGTGGTGCGGCATGCATAGTTGCTGGTAATGGTACATACTATGATGTCGCCATCAAGTGGCACATGTGTATAGGTAGCGCCGGTGCCCACGTTCACACCGTTCTTGCTCCAAACATAGGTAGGTGCCGTACCGCCGAATACCGGTGTGGCCATATAGGTCACGGCATCACTCGTACACACAGTGTCGTTGGGCGATGCAGTGATAACTGCGGAAGGCGCGCCCGAAGGCGTTACCGTCATGGTGAGTGCGGCTGTGGCCATTGCCGGGCTGGCGCATGTAGCGCTGCTGGTCATCTCTACGCTCACTACATCGCTATTGGCAGGTATGTACATGTAGTTGGCCGACGAAATACCTACCGGCGCTCCGTTCACATACCACTGGTAGGCAGGTGTCGCGCCCCCGTTCACAGGCGTAGCAGTGAATATTATGGGCGTGGTAGAAGCACATATCGATGTGCCCGCTCCCGATACCACACTTATACCCGCAGGCACGGTAGGCGTAGGGTTGATGCTGATATCCACCACCGCCGATGTAGAAGGACAGCTCACACTATTCGTCACCACTACCTGGTACATACCGGCTGCACTCACTGCATAAGATGCATTGGTAGCGCCGGGTATATCTATGCCGCCGTCCTGCCATTGGTAGGTATGCCCCGCTGTGGCCGGCGATGCGGTAAGTGTAGTGGTAGTGCCGGCGCATATCATAAATGCTCCCGATGGCGTAGTGGTGGCTGTAGGCGTGTTGTTCACCGTTACCATAGCCGCTATTGTAGATGTACAGCCCGAGCCATTGGTATATGTATAGGTGATGTTGCTGGTACCGGGCGCTACCGCTGTCACGGCCCCTGCACTATTTATGGTGGCAATGGTCGTACTGCCACTCAGCCATGTTCCGCCTGTTATGCTATTACTCAGTGTGGTCCCTATGCCCATACATGCGTTCAGCGATCCGCTTATAGCAGGCAGGGCCGTAGGCGCATTCACTGTCATGGTCAGTACGGCATCGTCCGTACCACAGCCGTTCGTTACCGTATAGGTTATGTTCACCGTACCTGCGGCCACACCGGTCACTACTCCGCCTGTGCTTACAGTAGCTATGCTGCCATTGCTGCTGGTCCACACACCTCCTGCCGATGTATTGGTGAGTGTGGTGTTGGCACCTATGCACACGCTTGTAGCGCCTCCTATAGGCGCCGCATATGCCGAGTCCAGTACCACTGTCACCGCCAGCGATGTACTGTCACATGTCGCCTCGTTCACACGCACCGTATAGTTGCCGCCCAGCATGGCTGTGTAGCTGGCGCTTGTAGCGCCGGGTATGTTGGTGCCGTTCCGTTGCCACTGGTAACCCAGGCCTGCACCCGTAGGCGATGCATTGAATAGCACACTGCCACCTGTACAGAAGCTGGTAGGCCCTGCGGGTGTTATGCTGGCCGCAGGTTTGTTGCAAAGTGGCCCGTCTATCAGTATATACCTGCCAAAGCCTGTGAATGTCCCCCGGAAACCTGTATAGTTTCCTCCCGTCACCAGGGTAGGGGTCAGGTATACCGAGTTAGATGTGCTCACCGTAGCATCGGTAGCGGCGGTCGTTTTAAGTAGATAAAGGGAAGAGGGTAGTGTTCCTGCCAGTTCTGTATTGTTCAGGTATATTGTCACATCATAGGTGGTTATACTGCCATTTATGGTGGGCACTATGTTCACCTCCTTGCGCATACGGTTCACCGACGAGAAGACCGCCGGCGTCAGGCTATTGCCCTGCTGGGTCACCGTTGCGGTCACGCAGCCCAGGTCATTGTCCATGTTCCTTATACCGGCTATCACCTGTGTATCTGCTGTGCTGTAGAAGTATACCTCCTGCCCTGCGCGGACATTCCATATACGATTGCTGCCTGCTGTGGGTTCTATGGCCGCGGGTGGCACCGCCTGTTTGAAGCGTATGGCCGGGCGCACGGTAGAGCGGTTGCCTGTACTGAACCCAAGGGTGCATCCTGTACCGCTACCGCCGTTAGAAGTGTTATAGTCTCCTATGATATAGGCCCCCTGTTGCACACCCTGTACTATGTCGTTGCCACTATAGGCTGCACCGTTCATGCCATAGCAGAACTGTACCACCACATTGCTCACTCCATCCCAGGTAAAGGTGCCCGTGTTGAAGTCTATAGAGTCTATACCCGCATTGGTGATATGATTGCCCGTATACACCTGTACCAGCCCCGTGGTCACAAAGGCCGAATACAGGTCGGCCACTGTGGTATTGCGCATACTTATGGTAAATGCGGTGAAGGCCCCTGTAGAGTTCTTGGTTATCACGTTGAAGGCCATCTGTGTGATGGGTACACGTGGCACCACACCTGCTGCGGCCAGCTCACGCGCGTACAGCAGGTACTGTGATCGTGCCCTGCGCTGCGTACCATAGAATGGCGATGTGAAATTGGCCGGTACCGATATGCCTGCATTCAGGTTAGGGTAAATGGTGGCGCCGCGGTGGGGTACACTATCGTCGTTCCATATATTTATCCGCATGGTATCGTTATAGGGCGCCGCTGTAAGGCCTGTACCCATCGGGTTCACGGTAAAGGCCAGGTCTATCCGTTTGCTGTCGTTCACCGCCCCATTGTCGAATACCGTTAGTGTAGCGTACCTTGTAGACATATCTCCCGCGGGGAAAACAATAGTAGCCGGGGTAATGGTATAGTCCACACCTGCCACTGCCGTAGAGCCGCTGCCGGTCACGAATGTCAGCTCGGGGCTGCCACCTGTGATGGTAGGACCACTGGGCGTAAGGGCTATCAGCACTGTACGGCTGGCGCCACATGCTGTAGACGATGAGTTCTCCATCACATTCAGTGCCGATGTATCGAACGATACCTGTGGTGTGCATGGCACAAAGTTCGGTCCCACACCCACGGCATACCATGCACTGGTCACACATTGCGCTTCGAACGAGCATGGGCCATATATCATATTGGCCGCATTGATAGATGCTATGCGCGCATCCATATATTCGGCCGTGCTGGTCAGGGCCAGCTCTGTCTGGTACAGTATTATCGCAGACTTCGTCCAACCCAGCGCGTTCACTATATAGTCGTTGCCCAGGTCGTTGGTGCCTGTACCGCCGTTCACCAGCAGGTAGTACCAGTAGTTCATAAGGCCGCTGTTGCGGTGTACGCCACAATAGTCATTTCCTCCTGTACCGCCCGTTGGCGTACAGCCTACTACGTTGAACCAGTTGGTGCCGCCATAGGTATCGGGCTGGCCCTGCAGTATGGGGCTGTTCATGCTGCGTAGGGGCTCGGTGCCTATCTCCTCGCCTATATCCCAGGGTGACTTCGGCATCGCGTCCACTTCATGTGGGTCCGACCAGTGTTCTATCGTAGCGCCCCAGCAGTCGCTGAAGGCCTCGTTCAGTGCGCCCGGTTCGCTTTCATATATCAGGCCGGCAGTAGCTTCACATACGCCATGGCCTATCTCGTGCGCCGTCACATCCATGCTGGTAAGTGGCGAAAAACCTCCCGCTGCTATCCCCGATCCGTCGCCATAGGTCATTGCTGTTCCATTCCAGTAGGCATTGTTGTAGTTGCTGCCATAGTGTACATACTGTAGCAGTATACCGTTCAGGTTGTCCCAGCTCAGGCGGCCATGCTCTGCCAGGAAGTAGTCGTACACCAGCGAGCCCGCCCAGTGCGCATCCAGCGCTACATTATCGCCGGCCGCGGGTGCAGGCCATGTGTTCGTTGCGCTGGTGAACTGTGTGGCCGCGCCATAGCTGGTACCATTGTTCATGTTGCGGGTATACACGCCATTGCCCCGGGTAGAGTCGTACAGGCGGTAGGTACCTGTCACCCTCGCCGTCTGGAAGGGTACCACGCCGCTATACCTCGATGCCCCTGTGGCCGCTGTGTGCTTTATCAGCGGGTTCGAGAACAATATCTTGCCCGTGTTCGCATCTACGAATACATGTTGCCTGCTCATGGGCTCGTCAGCATATATATCGAACGACCATGCCAGGTGCAGCTTATGGTCCTTGTTGCCGCCCCATATATCCTCTACCCACACCAGGTCTCCTTTGGGCAGGTAGCTTGTATCGGGCTTGTTGTATAGTTGTTTTATGTATTGTTCCTCCACGGGGTTCTCCCATTTGTAACGGGTAGCGCCCACATGCGCTTTGGCCTTTGCAAATGCCGCCGCTGCCGTCATACCCGGCGTGGCCGACAGGCTGCTGCCCGGCACATATACATTGCTGGTCATAAAGCTCACCTTATCGTCCTTGCTGTTCACGGTTATGCTGCTATACATCACCTTTATGCCCTTGTAGTACTGCTCGTACCTGTCGGTGCGGGCATTGGTCCTGGTATTGGTGGTGTGCAGCAGGCGCATCTGCACCTCGCTGCCGGGCGCCATGCCATAGTAGCGGCCAAATAGCTCCTGCGCCTGTGCGGGTCTCCAGTTGGCATTACCTGTCATACTTAGCGATCTCAGGGTGCCATCCGCAGGGTTGCGCACCTCTGTGGCCACGGTATTATCCTTTTGTTGTGCTATAGCGGTAGTTCCCAGAGATGAAGCAAGCAGTAAAAGGGAAACTCTTTGTAGAATGTGTTTCATGATAGCATATGTGTATTTAACACACATGCATTAAAGTTATGAAAACTTTGGCTTTTATTAATAGACGGGCAGATATCCCTTTACCGCCTGCCTATACCATACAAGGTGAATACCTTCATAGCGATGGCAAAGTGGCCAATATCTCGCGATAGTATAAGGTCAGGAACAAAAAATGGGGAAAATAAACGCTACTACTCGAACTTGTAGCACCCTATATCCGCACTTCCTGCGCGTGGTTTGCCATCCAGGTCTGTGGCGGGTGTATTGGCAGCATTGCCCTTGCCTATCGCCGGCGACCCCTCTTTCAGCCGGAAGTCGCCCTTCTCCTTGTCCTTGAACAAGGGATCCTCGTTGAAGATACAGGCCGTAAAATTCACGAACGGCTCGCGCACATCGCCCATACGCAGCAGGCAGTGATCCATCTCCAACTGGGCGGCAGCATCGGGTACCGCGCTGCACACTATCTCGCTATCCAGCGATCCGTATACTATACAGTTGCGCATGGCTGCATGCAGGTCTCCAAAATATATCTCGTTCTGGTTGGGGCGGTAGTAGTTCAGTATGGCCACCGTACCCTGCGCGCTGTGCGAGAGGGCAGTGCCGCCATAGTTTGCAAAGGTACAATTGGTAAATGTGTCGCGCCCGCCCTGTATGATGGCCAGCGCATAGCCGCCTGTAGTATGCACCAGGCAGTTGGTAGCCGTCATTTTGCTCTTCTGGGCATATATGCCCGTACCTATGGAGTTCTTTACCACACAGTTCTCCATACGCAGTTGCGGCTCTGCACCTGCAGCATTAGAGTCTATGTTCACCCATATGGCTGCGGCGTTGCCCAGCGTGGCATTGCCACCATTCTCTATGCGGGTATAGCGCAGCCTGCTGCCGCTGCTGGTAGAGTGAAAATAGATGCCGCCCCACTCGCCGGGATACCCCTCATAGCCAAAGTACCTGCGGTCCAGCCTGTCGCCCTGGAAGATAACGCTGTCCTTGGCAGTGCCATTGCTTATCAGCTTGCCGAACACTATCAGCCCCGAGTTCTGGTGCATATATATACGGCAGCCGGGGTTCAGCGTCAGCGTAGCCCCCGATGCCACACCCGCACTATTGATGATGACATATGGCAGGGTAGTGTCCCAGGTAGTGTTAGTGGTTATAACACTGTCCCACAGGTAGCGCGCGTTCTGGCCATATGCGGTAAAGGGCACATAGAAATCCTTTCCATTGAGCGTGGCCACCAGCGAATCGGTCACCAGGAAGGGGGTGCGGGTATTGTTGGGGTCTATGTTCACTGTAGCAAAGACATATACACTATCGCGCGGCGCTATACGGATGCTCTGGATATTGTTCCCTTTGAAGCCGTCCACATTCAGCGAAAAATAAGAATTCGGGTTCAGCAGCCTTACCGAGCTCAGTACTATCTCCTGGTTCTGCGGGTTGTATATCAGCAGGCCTGTAGTGAAACTGCCTGCCGCCGTGAATACGGTATCGAACTTCAGGGTATCGTCAGAGAAACGCAGCTCGCCGCCCACCGTCAGGGTCTTTTTCTCTTTGCGGCACGACATCTCCACTGCCGACACCAGCAATGCCACAGCTAATAACAGGAATACAGAGGGTCTTATGCGCATATTGGAGTAAAAATAAATAACAGGAACGATACCACCGGAAGAATGTTCCCGGCTTATGTCACATTAACGGACAGGCATATTTTTTATTATCCGTTCATCAGCATAGCGGCCTCGCGGGCATAATAGGTAGCTATAAGCCCCGCACCGGCGCGTTTTATACCCGTCAGCGATTCCATTATGGCCTTGTTCTCGTCCAGCCAGCCCATTTTCACGGCAGCCTTTATCATGGCATATTCACCGCTCACATGGTAGGCGCTCACAGGTACATCCACAGTGTTCCTCACCTCGCGAATAATGTCCAGGTAGGCCATGGCGGGTTTCACCATTACTATATCGGCGCCCTCTTCCACATCCATCAGGGTCTCTTTTACGGCCTCTATGCGGTTGGCATGGTCCATCTGGTAGGTCTTCTTGTCGCCAAATCCCGGTGCGCTGTCCAGCGCATCGCGAAAGGGACCGTAGAAGCAGGATGCATACTTGGCGCTATACGCCATTATACCCGTGCGGGAGTAGCCTTCTTCCTCCAGCGCCTGCCTGATGGCCAGTATACGGCCGTCCATCATATCGCTCGGGGCTATTATATCGGCGCCGGCCTGTGCATGGCTTACGCTCATTTTTGCCAGTACCTCTACTGTGGCATCGTTCACTATCTCCGTACCATTCACTATACCGTCATGTCCGTATACAGAGAAGGGGTCCAGGGCCACATCTGTCATCACCACCATGCCCGGGCAGGCATCTTTTATGGCCTTTATGCTGCGTTGCATCAGTCCGTCGGGGTTCAGGGCCTCTGCGCCGGTATTGTCCTTCAGCTCATCTGCACATTTTATGAACAGCAGTACGCTCCTTATTCCCAGGCCCCACAGGTTCTTTACCTCTGCCACCGTCAGGTCTATGCTCATGCGGTAGTAGTTGGGCATAGAGCTTATCTCTTCCTTTATGCCACTACCTTCTATTATGAAAAGCGGCGCTATCAGGTCGGCGGGCCTCAGTATGGTCTCGGCTACCATTTCGCGTATCGCGGCCGAGGCACGCAATATCCTGTTCCTTCTTATCAGGTGCATATCTATCCTTTGTGGGCGCAAAGGTAAATGCTTTATCATTAGCGGGGGGCTGTATACATGCCCATAAACATAATGGAAAGGTCAGATCTTGTTGTGCCTACTTCATCTTTTCCAATGCCCACAAGGGGCTGCCGTGGGTCATATTGCGGATAGTGAGGTAGGAATCGGACAGATTGTAGACCTCGTACACTGTGCTGTCGCCGGTGCCCTGGTCTACAAACAGCAGCAGGTCGTCGCGGTCCTTTTTCATGAATATGTATCTGTATACGGCACGTTCATTGCCATTTATATACACGGCCTTGTCAACATCGAATTCCAGCGAGCTTTGGGGGCCTTTTGTTGTATGCCATTTGCCCAGTATGCTGCTGGTATATACTACCTTGCTCTGAGCATGAACGCCCATCGCCATTACGACAAATAAGGCAAGTAATAATGTAAGGCGATGTAACATAGTAGTATATAATATTAGTTTTTGTCTGATCAGAACATGTCATCACGGCTCTCGATAGACCGTATCAACTGTTGTATCTCTTCGGCATTCTGGTCCTCTTTGCGGTACTGGTAGCACAGGCTCAGCTCTTCCAGCATCTTGCATATGATGCGCCTGTTGGAAAGTGGCTCGAAGTAGCGGCCCTTGTCGGTAGCGTTTATTTTCCGCAGGTACAGGTCCAGGTCCTTTTGGGTATATATCATACCACTTATGGGGTCTATATAGAACTGTATCTGCTGTATGCTTTCGCGGTCGTTCAGAAAGCTGTGCAAGGTATCGATATAGGCAAAAATGAACTGGCGGGGCACATCTACGGCAAAAATGGGTATGTCCAGCACCTCGCAAATGGCAAGGTACAGTATGCCTATAGAGTAGGCGTTGCCCTGCTTGCTGTCCAGCACCTGGTTCATGTAAAAATGCTTGTTCTCGCGCTCGGTGAGCTCATGGCCCTGCAGCTTGTAATAGTTGTACAGTATGCTGTTTATCACATTTACCTGCTCCAGCGGGGTCAGGTAGTTGTTCAGTTCCAACCATACATTGCGCCGTATATGCTCGAACTGCGCCATTATGCTGGGCACGTTCAGGTCGGGGAAACGGTATTTGGCTATCAGTATCGCACCTCGCAGCAGGTCGGGCTCTTCCTGTTCGTTCCACTCCTGCAGCTCTTGCTGCAGGTCGTTGAAGTGTACACGATGTATGAGTATCTCCAGCCTTTCCTGTAGTTGCTCATCGGCAGTAGACTCCCATACACTCTCCAGGTTGGGTATAATGTTCTTGCCATAGTGAAGCAGCCTGTTCACAACCTGGTCATAGACCTCATCATCGGGGTCGTCAACAAGCCTTAGCAGGGCGCGTATCTCTTTATCCTTCTCTATCATTGCTGCAGTATGGAACTATGCTCTTCTTAGGTAGACCTAAATTACAAAAATGGCAGGCGGCGACAAAAATAAGTTCTGCACAGGGTGTGCATTTATCTTTGTCGCCGCCCGCTGTATATGGAAATTCTTATTTTTTCCTCGGTGCTTTTTTAGGTGGGTTGGCTTTGGCCTCCTCTATTATAGCCTTTACCTCTTCTATGGTAAGGGCAGCCGGTGTCTCCATTTTTTCTTTAGGTATCTTATAGTTGCGCAGGCCTTGTTTAATGTATGGGCCATATGGGCCTTTCAGTATGCGGATCTTTTCTTTCTCGAAGATCTTTATCTCGCTCTCGGCTTTGGCCTTGCGCTTTTCTTCTATGAGTGGCGCTACCTCGTCCAAGCCTACAGAGTAGGGGTCCATTTCCTTCTTCAGCGAGTAGAACTGGCCGGCGTGCTGTGCATAAGGGCCAAAGCGACCTATGTTCACGGTCACATCGGCATCTTCGAACTGGCCAAGGTTGCGTGGCAGCCTGAAGAGTTCCAGCGCTTCCTGTAGTGTTATGGTCTCAATGCTTTGGTCGGTACGCAGCTTGGCAAAACGTGGCTTTTCCTCGCCTTCGGCAGCACCTATCTGCACCATGGGGCCAAAACGGCCCAGCCTGGCCACTACGGGTTTTCCGCTCTCGGGGTCGGTACCCAGTTCGTGCTCGCCCTTGGCGCGGCCGGCATGTTCTATGGTATGCTCTACGCTGTCGTGGAAGGGGTGGTAGAACTCGTCTATCATTTTGTTCCACTCCTTACGGCCCTCGGCTATACGGTCGAATTCGGTCTCTATGTTGGCGGTGAAGTCATAATCCATCACCTTGCTGAAATGCTCGCGCAGGAAGTCGGTCACTACCATGCCCAGATCGGTAGGGAAGAGCTTGCTCTTCTCGGCACCGGCATTTTCGGTAGCGCTCTTTTTAGCTATCTTATCGTTCTCCAGGGTCAGTATGGCGAATTCTCGTTTCACACCTTCCTTATCGCGCTTTTCTACATAGCCTCTCTGCTGCACTGTGCTGATGGTAGGAGCATAGGTAGAAGGACGGCCAATACCCAGTTCTTCCAGTTTCTTCACCAGAGATGCCTCGGTATACCTTGGCAGCGGCCTAGAGTAACGCTCTGTGGCCACCATACGCTGGAAGCCCAGTTGCTGGCCTGCGGCCAGTGGCGGCAGCATACCCTCGTTCTCGTCCTCGCCATCTTCCTCATCGCGGCCCTCGCTGTATACTTTCAGGAAGCCATCAAAACGCAGTACCTCGCCGGTAGCGGTGAGCTGCTCTTTTGTGGTAGATATAGATATTTTGGCTATGGTACGCTCCAGTTGTGCATCAGCCATCTGGCTGGCCATGGTACGCTTCCATATCAGCTCGTACAGGCGGGTAGTATCGGCATCGCCCGCGCTGGTGATGTTCATATCGGTAGGGCGAATGGCCTCGTGCGCTTCCTGCGCCGATTCATTCTTGTTCTTGAATACCCTCTGGTGATGGTATTTTTCGCCATACTGGCTGGTGATGGCCTGGCGTGCGCTTTCCAGTGCGGTCTCAGACAGGTTCACCGAGTCGGTACGCATATAGGTGATATGACCGTTCTCATACAGCTTTTGCGCCAGCAGCATGGTCTTCGATACCGAGTAGCCCAGCTTGCGGCTTGCCTCCTGCTGCAGGGTAGATGTGGTGAAGGGCGCCGACGGGGTCTTCTTGCCCGGCTTTACCTGTACATCTTCTACCTTATAGGTAGCGCCCACACATTTTTGCAGAAAGTCGTTGGCGCCTGTTGCATCCTTTATCTTATCGGGGCCTTCGGCTTTGAAGGTCACCTTCTTCTTATTGATATCATCGGCGCTGAAGAATGCCTCTACCTTGAAGGTGCTGGAAGCAGTGAAGCGGGTTATCTCGCGCTCGCGTTCCACTATCAGGCGCACGGCCACCGACTGCACCCTGCCGGCCGAGAGGTTGTTGCGCATGCTCATTTTGCGCCACAGCACCGGCGACAGCTCGAAACCCACTATGCGGTCCAGCACACGGCGGGCCTGCTGTGCGTTCACCAGGTCCATGTTCACATTGCGCGGGTTCTTCACCGCCTTTTGTATGGCCGGTTTGGTGATCTCGTGGAAAACGATACGCTTGGTAGTATACGGATCAAGGCCCAGCACCTCGCACAAATGCCACGATATGGCCTCACCCTCACGGTCCTCATCCGTTGCCAGCCATACATCCTCAGACTTCTTTGCCAGCGATTTGAGCTCCTTCACTACCTTCTGCTTGTCTTCCGATACTGTATATTTTGGTTTGTAGCCGTTCTTTATGTCTATGCCCATGTCCTCCTTCTCCAGGTCGCGGATGTGACCATAACAAGACCGTACCTCAAAGTCGCTGCCCAGTATCTTTTCTATGGTCTTGGCCTTTGCCGGAGACTCCACTATCAATAGGTTCTTTGCCATTCCTTTATATTCAATTATGCGCCATTTGTGGCGTCAAGAGTGTGCAATAATAGAATATTGTTTTGAAAAACAAAAAATGGAGGGATAGGCAGTGTATTTGGCGGGTGATGTATCGGGGTGCTGTTCTTTAGCTGAAATATAGGATATGAATATGGGTTACTGGTCATGATAAAGGTAATGCTATCAAGGCCAAATATAACTGGAACCTGTGCGCACCAGCAGGAGAATATATGAGGAAACTGGTGATGGAGTTGTAGGGGATGTTAGCCGTAAATATTTTTTCGGTTGCCTATTTCACGAATATCTACAAGCAATATCCTGTCTTCAATAACATAGATGACCCGGTAGTTACCTACCCGTATACGCCAAAGATCGGCAAAGCCTTTTAGTTTCTTGCATCCGGGAGGCCTAGGGTCTTCTTCCAGGGCAACTATCTCGGGTATGATCTTCTCAACAACTTTTGCAGGCAATTTCTCAATGTCTTTCTCAGCACGTTTTGAGAAAACTATCTCGTAGCGTTTCATTTGAGCTTGCCCTTTTTTTTCAGGTTGCTTATCACATCTTTCAATGGTATTTTTTCGTCATGTTTTCGCGATTCGGCAATAAGCCCATCCAGCAGGTCTTCAAGGTCGTTCGTATAACGCTCCAGGGTCGCCAGCTCTATGACCACCGCTTTTTTCTGGTCATTATCATCTGTCAAATAGCTTACGCCTTTCATGTGGAAAAATAGTTTGTTCAAAGTTACACAATACGAACCTCATAGACCACAGTGTAAATGTGAGGTATTTTATAATATTTCAGTTGCCAAATTCTTATATGCAATACCCAATCCCTCCACTATATCGCCTGCTATCATACTTTCTTCCGAACGGGTGGCAGCGGCGGCATCGCCTGCGGCCCCGTGCAGGTATACGCCCAGCAGTGCGGCATGGTAGGGCTCATAGCCCTGTGCCATCAGGCCGGTAATGATGCCTGTGAGCACATCACCACTGCCTGCGGTGGCCATACCGGCGTTGCCGGTGGTATTGTAGCGGCACTCGCCATCGGTATTTATCACGGCCGTGTAGCGGCCCTTCAGTACTATATTTATATTATAGCGCATGGCCTGCATGCGGGCATTGTCTACCTGTACCATGCTGTTGGTGTTCTCCCCGAACAGCCTGGCGAATTCCTTTGGGTGTGGCGTTATCACCGATCCCTTTGGCAGCTGCGACAGCAGCTCGGGCTGGGCCGCCAGTATGTTCAGTGCATCGGCATCCAGTACTGCCGGCCTGCGGCAGGCGGCCAGGTAGGCCGTAAGGGCTGCGGTGGTCTCTGCCGCAGTGCCCATGCCGGGGCCTATACCTACAGTATAGCGGTCGTTATATTCTATATTGTTCAGCACATCTATACCGCTTATCATGCACATGGCCTCGGGTACTGCGGTCTGCATCACCGGGTAGCCGCAAGAGGGCACCAGTGCCGTTGCCGTACCCGCGCCGGCCCGCAGGGCTGCTTTTGTGGCCAGCACCATAGCGCCTATCTTGCCATAAGAGCCGCCCACCAGCAGCACACTGCCATAGGTGCCCTTATGCCCAAATGCCTGCCTTGGCCTGTATATCCCTGCCACATCATCCTGCTCCGTAGCATGAAAAAGCGTGTGGGTAGACCGTATGAAATTAGCATCCAGTCCTATATCCAGCACATGTATGCGCCCGGTATACGGCCCTGCCTCTGCATGCAGAAAACTCCTTTTGTAGAACTGGAAACTCAGTGTATCATTGGCCCGCAGCACGGTATCGCCTATGCCGGGTACGGCATCGGCCTGTAGACCGCTGGGCATGTCTATGGCTATCTTCCGGTTGGGCAGGTCGTTCACATGCTGCACGAATTGCTCGGGCCACCCGCCCAGGGCGCGGTTCACTCCCGTACCCAGTATGGCATCTATTATTACTATGTTGCGTGGTATGTCCGATATGAAGGTGCCCGGGCCCACATAGCCCACCAGCTCATTGTCTATGGCCTGCAGCCGCTGCAGGTTGGCATTGGCGTCATCGCTCATACCTTCGCTCATACGCAGCACAAATGCCCGTACCCCATACCCGCTGCGGTGCAGCAGCCGTGCTATGGCCAGCCCGTCGCCGCCATTATTGCCCTGCCCGCACAGCACCAGGAAAAGGCTGTCCTTGGGCATATGGTCCTGTATCCAGGTCACGCAGGCCATGGCGGCACGCTCCATCAGGTCTTGGGAGGTGATGCTGGCCGCCTTTATAGTATATGCATCGCATGCGCGTATCTGCGCCGCCGAAAATATCTTCATCTTAGTATGCCCTCCGGGCCATTACCACACATATGATATATATGGTCTACTTAAAAGTACGAAATAATGCGATGCGCCATATACCTCGTCCTACTCCTCCTCTTCCAGGCTGAAAAGGTCATCGACCCTCACCCCGAACACCCTTGCTATCCTGAAGGCCAGCGTTGCCGATGGGTCGTACTTTGAGGCTTCTATGGCATTTATGGTCTGCCGGGTCACATTCACTTTATCGGCCAGTTCGGCCTGTGTCATATTGTGCCGGGCCCTTTCCACTTTTATGGTGTTCTTCATAGGTCGGCGGTATTAGAGAAACGGGGCTTTACATGCAGCAGGTAGTTGTACACCAGCAGGAAGATGATGGGTATGGTAAAGAGATCTAGCTCTACTACCAGCATAAAGCTGCCGCCGTACAGAAATATACAGGCCAGCGCCAGCACCACATAGTTCACATATACGCTTATCTGCAATGCCTGCAGCCTTACAGCGCGTACATATTCGTCCTCCCTTCTTTCCCGGGCGAATGCCGCCATAAAGAGCGCTGCCAACGTCAGCAGTATGGAAACGGTAAGATTCAGGTCGGCATGAAAACCCTTGCTCAGCAGGAAGTCGCTCGTATCTAGTAACGAGGTGCTGCTGCCATTTTTTTGCCTTAGGTCCAGGAAGCCGAACACTTTTACATCGTAATAGGCCGCTACCATCCATGCAAAGGAGAAGGGCAGCAGCACAAGGCCCGCTATGCGGCATTTGTTGGGTAGTAATAGTTGCTTATTCATGTCCTGTAATTTTTACCAAATGTAAAATATATTTTACAAAATGACCAAAATTATTTACTGCACGATAGAATAATATGAGTTCTGCTACAGCGAAAAGGATGCAGACCGCAGAATACTTTATGGCCTTCCCCCAAGCTTTTATAACGTACCATCGTCTATATATGTACAACGCAAGCAGAGCGGACAGAAACAGGCGATATCACTTGTGCCAAAGGGGTGTTGCATATGGCTTTCCACACCCTGTTCACAAGCGCTTTTTTAACACAGGAATGAGGGGTCGGAAATAGCTATTACGGGCGGGAAACATTATATTTGCAATTCTCATTTTTTAATAGGTCTATGGATAACAATAACGGGGCACTGCAGCCGCAGGACCCACAGGAAGAGAATAATAAGATCATTCCCGTAAACATTGAAGAGCAGATGAAGACCGCCTACATAGATTACTCTATGTCGGTAATAGTAGGTCGTGCCCTGCCCGATGTGCGGGATGGCCTGAAGCCCGTACACAGGCGTGTGCTTTTTGCCATGCACGAGCTGGGCAATACCTTCAACAAACCATATAAGAAATGTGCGCGTATAGTGGGCGAGGTGCTGGGTAAATATCACCCCCACGGCGATACTGCCGTGTACGATGCCATGGTGCGTATGGCACAGCCGTGGAGCATGCGCTACATGCTGGTAGACGGCCAGGGAAACTACGGCAGCCAGGATGGCGACAACCCGGCGGCCATGCGTTATACCGAGGCGCGTATGCTGCGCCTGGGCGAGGCCATGATGGAGGATATCGATAAGGAAACTGTCGACTTCACGCTCAACTTCGACGATTCGCTGCAGGAGCCTACCGTACTGCCTACACGCATACCCCAACTGCTGGTCAATGGCTCATCGGGTATAGCCGTGGGTATGGCCACCAACATGATGCCGCACAACCTGACCGAGGTGATAGACGGCTGCCTGGCCTACATAGATAATAAAGAGATCACCATAGATGAGCTGATGAAGTATGTGAAGGCACCCGATTTTCCTACGGGTGGCATCATATACGGCATGGAGGGCATAAAGGCGGGTATGCATACCGGCAGGGGCAGGGTAGTGCTGCGCGGCCGCGTAACGGTAGAGACCACCAAGACCGGCAAGGAACAGATAATCATAACCGAGGTGCCCTACCAGGTGAGCCGCGATGCGCTGGCCGAGAAGATAGGTATACTGGTGAATAACAAAGTGATAGAGGGTATCACCCACGTTGCCAACGAATCGAACAAGGAAGGTACGCGTATAGTGGTAGAGATCCGCAGAGATGCTGTGGCGCAGGTCATCATCAACCAGCTTTACAAATACAGCGAGCTGCAGACCTCCTACGGTATCAACAATGTGGCGCTGGTAAATGGCCGTCCTCGCACGCTGAACCTGAAAGACCTGATAAGTGAGTTCATATCGTTCCGCCACGAGGTAGTGGTGCGCCGCACGCAGTTCGAGCTGAAAGAGGCCCGCAAGCGCGCCCATATACTGGAAGGTTACCTCATAGCGCTCGATCACCTGGATGAGGTGATAGCCCTCATACGCAGCTCTGCTAACCCAGAGATAGCCAAGGAAGGCCTCATCACGCAGTTCGGTATGAGCGAGATACAGGCCAAGGCCGTACTGGAGCTGCGCCTGCAGCGCCTCACCGGTATGGAGCGCGACAAGATACGCGAAGAGCATGCCGAGCTGATGAAACTGATAGCCCACCTAGAGGCCATACTGGGCGACGAGGGCATGCGCTACCAGATAATAAAGGACGAGCTGACCGACGTACAGAAGAAATTTGGCGATACGCGCAAGAGCGAGATACACTACATGGCCGACGAGATGAGGATAGAAGACCTCATAGAGAAGGAAGATGTGGTCATCACCGTATCGCACCTGGGCTACATAAAGCGTACCTCTGCCGCCGATTTCCGCTCGCAGAAGCGTGGTGGCCGCGGTGCCATGGGTGGCCGCACCCGCGAAGAGGATTTTATAGAGCACCTCTTCATAGCCTCTACGCACCATACCCTTATGTTCTTTACCGAGAAGGGCCGCTGCTTCTGGCTGAAGGTATACGAGATACCCGAGGCCGACAGGAACGGCAAGGGCCGCGCTATACAGAACATGATACAGATACCGCCGGACGATAAGATACGCACGGTGATAGATGTACCAAAACTGGATGATGAGGACTTTGTGAACAAGCACAGCGTAGTGCTTTGCACCAAGAAGGGTATCATCAAAAAAACAAGGCTCGAGGATTTCAGCCGTCCCCGCTCTACGGGTGTCAATGCCATAACCATAGAAGAGGGCGACCGCCTGCTGGATGTATCACTGTCGCTCAACGATGAAAGCTATATAATGATGGCCGTAAAGAGCGGTCGCGCCGTATGCTTCAACGAGAACAAGGTAAGGCCCACAGGCCGTGGCGCCATAGGCGTGTTCGGTATAGAGCTGGAAAATGATGAGGATGAGGTGATAGGTATGATATGCCTGCCCAAGACCGATATACGCAAGCAGATACTTGTGGTGTCGGAGAACGGACTGGGCAAACGTACCCCCTTCCTGGAACCCGCTACCGAGGCCGAAATAAAGGAGGATGCCGGCAACCTGGTGAATATCACCGATGCCGATGGCACCGAGAAGCCTTATATGCTGTCGTACCGCATTACCAACCGCGGCGGCAAGGGCGTGAAGACCATGAACATCACCGAAAAGACAGGTGCGCTGGTAGGCCTGCTGACCGTAGAAGAGAACGATGACCTGATGATAACCTGCGAGTCGGGCGTGACGATACGCATGAAGGTGCGCTCTATACGCGAGGCTGGCAGGGCCACACAGGGTGTGAAGCTCATAAACATAGACAGTGGCGACAAGATAGCCGCCATAGCAGCTATAAAAGAGCAGGAAGAAGAGACCGAACAGCTGGGTGAGGAAGGTGGTACTGATGCTCCCGCAGACACTGCAACAGCCACAGATGCCGCCGAATAATGGATCATCCGATCTGAATAATATTTAAATAGGAAAACTGCAACCAACAACTAATAGTATAAAATGAAAAGAACGATCTTAATTGCATCGATGGCTGTAGCTGCACTGCCCGGCATAGCCCAGGACAAATATGTAGTAAGCGCCAACCTGGCCCTTAAAAGCCAGAACTATGACGAGGCCAAAAGCGAGATAGACAAAGCAATGGCAAACCCCGAGACCGCGCAAAAACCCAAAACGCTTTTTGCAAAGGCCCAGGTATACTTTACCCTGCAGAATGTAGATAAGTATAAGAACGATGCCCCCTACAAGCAGGGCCTGGACGCGGCCGTGAAGCTGGCAGAGTCGAAGCCCGACTATGAAAAGCAGGCCGTGGACGGTATGCTGCTCACAGGTGGCTTTCTTAGCTACAACGATGGCGTAAGGGCATATAACGAAAAGAAATACACCGAATCGGCAGAGCTGATGAAGACCGTGATAAAGGTAGGCGAAATGAGTGGTGGCAAGCGTTTCCAGAATGCCAATCCCACATGGCAGAAACAAATGGATACCGTACTGGCCGATGCCTACCTTACTATGGCCAATGCCGCCTATTTCAGCGAGAAGTACGATGAGGCCATACCCCTGCTCATAAAGGTGAAGGGCAACCCCATCAGGAAGAGCCCATCGGTATACCAGTGCCTCATAGATGCGTATGGCAAGCAGAACAACAGCGCACAGGAACTGGCCGCTATAGAAGAAGGACGTAAGGAATACCCTTCCGATATCACCATTCGTAACTACGAGCTGAACTATTATATAAAGGCCGGTAAAATGGACGAGCTGGTGAAGAAGCTGGAAGAGGCAGCAGCAAAAGATCCTTCTAATGCCGACCTCAACTTCAACCTTGCCACTACCTACCTGAGCATGGCCGCGCCAAAAGATGGTAAGAAGCCTGCCAACGCTGCCGATATGTATAAGAAAGCAGAGGGCGCGTTCCTGAATGCGCTGAAGGCCAGCCCCGATAATGGTGGCTATAACTACAACTTCGGTGCGCTCTACTTCAACCAGGCCACCGATGTGAACGACCAGATGAACAGCATCACGGGTTCTACCAAGGCCGATATAGACAAGTTCGATGCACTGAAGAAGCAGCGCGACGATCTGTTCGGCAAAGCAACTCCTTACTTCGAGAAAGCATATGCTGTACTTAGCCCCAACGAAGCCTCACTGAAAGGCGAGGACCGCAGGTCTTACAAGTCGTCTATGCTGGCGTTGAACAGGATATATGCCATCCAGAACAAGCTGGACAAGGCCACCGAAATGAAGAAGAAAATGGATGCCTTCCAGTAACGGGCTTCCGTATAGTACCTATATATATAAAGAGACCGTGCATACCTGCACGGTCTCTTTGCGTAATGATATACGCCTGCACCTTACCCGGTATACTCGCTGCGCAGCAGCGAAAAACACACCGAATCCTCTATCCACCCCGTTCTTGCAGTAGTGCGAGCGCAGAAGGCCTTCTTTTGTAAAGCCGAAATGCTGCATCAGTCGTAGCGATGGCTCGTTGCGGGTACCCACAAAGGCCTCTATCCTGTTCAGCCCCATTTGCCCGAAGCCGTGTGCTATCACTGCCTGCATGGCCTCGGTCATATAGCCCTTATTGCGGTAGGCCCTCCTGTATGTCATAGCCTATCTCTGCCCGGCTGTGCTGGGTATACCAGGTATGAAAGCCTATCTTGCCTATGCGCTTGCCGCTCTCCTTATGCACCACCAGGAAGCTGCGGAACGTGGCCCTGTACCACGATAGCCCCTGCCGGTAGTTACTTTTTTCGGTCTCCAGCTCGGCGGCAGTTTCCAGTCCCAGCAAGTTCATTATACCCTCATCGCTATAGGTGCTGAACAGGAAGGTCATTATTTCAGGGTTCACTTCCTTTAGCAGTAGTCTTTCGGTCTCTATCACTTGTTGCATTAACCATATGTTTTTTCAACAGTACAACATTAAACTGAACCAAAAACTTTATCAACAATTTCTATGACAAACTCTCGAGCTTGTTGAAGATTAGTATCTGTTTTCATGTTTTTTTGCAACACCTCATCTAACCACTTCGATTTGTTGCTGTTCGATACGCTTCTATCAAAACTTTCTAATTCTCCGATTTTGATTGGATAAATGCCAATGCTATTTAGCATTTTTATGGTATCTATACAAGCTACATATGGTTCTCCCTGAGGAACAAACGCTAGCCCCTTTGCTTTGGCAAAAGACCAAGGGGACGATTGTTTAATTATTTCTTTTACATTGTCTATTTCGTTTAAGGATAAGACGTTCTTGTTTGTCTTGCCAAATATCGCATCGATCTTATCTTTAACCTCAGCACGATTTAATTGAGATTTCTCTTGATTAATAGCTTTGAAGAATATTCGCCATCTTTTTTCAATATCATTCCAGTTACCACCGTGAGATTCAACAAGTTCTTTTAGTGGATGTTCATTATTGAAAATGTCAAAGTCGCAGATACTTATAGTTGGGACCGATAATTTTTTTAAAGCATTGACTACTGTAGGAATTTTTTGTTTTCCATGTGATGCGATAAAAAGTGTATCGGAAATTCTTGAACTCCTAGGGTCGTCTTTAAAAATAGAATCTAAAAGAGCCGAAAAGAAACGGCAATCTCCTTCACTTTCACAAATAAATACGTTTTCATGAAAAACTCCATCAATTATTTGAGAGTGTCTAAGTATCGGATCTTTCCATAGAGTTTTAATATCATCATTATTCAGAAGAGATGGGATATTTTTTTGACCATCCCTTTGTATCCTAATGATCTTTATGTCCTCCTTATTGCTTTCAAGCAAGCCTTTAATAAAGTCAGAACTATGTGTGGATAGGAAAATTTGTTTGTTTGTCAATTCTTTTCCTATCAACTTTCCTAGTAGTTTCGCTTGTGGCGGATGCAAAAATGCTTCTGGCTCATCTATAAAGACTACAGAACTATTTTGAGTAAATAATTCTAAGATTATAGATGTAAAGCTGCGCATTCCATCTCCTTGCGCTTCTAATAATGGTAGTTTTTGAATTCTACTTTGGTAGCTTGTAGAGAGTATATTTTCATTTTCTGCCATTGAGGGTGTTTGCCCAATATGCAAATGAATTTTTTTACCACTTAATCTACTTACTATTAGTTCAAGATTAAAGGCTTGTTGAAAATAACTGCTAATTATTATTTCTAGTTGGTCATTTATATACAACTTTTGTAATGGTACTCTTGCTTTCTGGTTGACAAAATCGATTGTATCAACGGCGTTGCTACCAATAAGTCTAGCTTTCGTATCTAGAAATTTAAAAAAAACATCTCTAAATAAGTTATTCCTCAAGCTCATGTGTTCCCATTGTTTAAAGAGCTGTTGTTCATTGAGAGAGGAATATTGAGCTATGTTAAAGGAAACTCTACCTGCTGAATCTTCATGACAAAACTCACTACTCTTTAAAAAAGTAACAAACTCAACAAAAGAATAATCTGATGTTAATTTGGTGTTTGTTATAACGCTGAATAAATTATTTTCTGAAAGTGTATGTTTGCTTATAAATATATTCTTTAGAGCAACACTTTTACCAACGTTATTTGATCCTACAAAAACAATAACGTCATTACTATTTATCTCTATCGTTTCTCCATTATTAAATGAGAAACTATTATAACAACATGTGTTTGTCATATGTATTGAGTTTACTTCTTCTTTTTCTTTTCTTCCTTTTCCAGTTCTTTCAATTCTTTGCTCAGGTCGGGGCCGCCTTGCAGCAGTTTCATTTCCATTTCCAGTATCTTGGTTATGTCGAAGTATATGGCCGTTACACCCAGGTCGTTCTCTTTTACGCTCATCTTATCGCATTGCCCTACCAGCGCCTGCGATGTGAATTGCAGCCCCAGTATGCCCAGGAAGCCATATTCGTCTGATACCGAGCCTATATGAAAGCCTGTTTTCACGGTCTTGCCATCGCCTGTGGCTACTATGGTGCGCATCAGCATTTCCATTTTTTTGTCGTAGTATACCTTTCGCGGGTCGTTCAGCCTGTCGCTAAGGTTATATAGCGAGTATAGGGTTTTCAGGTCGAAGGGTTCGGCCTCCAGGTCTAGCAGGTAATACCCCACCAGTTTCCTTCTGTCATCATCTGTCATTTCCGGCTTGGCATATATCGCCCTTGTAGAGTCAATGAATTTCGACCGGCTGCCGAAGGGATTCGCCATGCCTTCCTGCGAGAACTGGCCATAGTACAGCAGGTGTACCTCTCGCGCGGTGAGGGTAGTATCATTATTCCTGAACCTTGCCAGCAGCTTGGGGTAGTAGCTGTCGCTTTGGGCATCCTTTGTCACTTTTTCTATTTGCTCATAATTGGGCGCGGCAAAGTTCTGCCGCTCCTGTGCATAGCTGCCGGTAAAGAAGACCATCAGGGCTATAAGAAGGGGTATCTGTCGTATCATAAGATGCTTTTTTACGAATTTACGGTATATGCATTTATATGTACATGGTTTTTGTACCCTGCCGCCCTGCTACCATCCGCCCTACATACCGAGCTATTACCGTACCTTTGCACACTTTTAAGTGGTAGGCCTACTTTTGACCATCTACTAAGGACTATCTACTAACTACCTTTTATTAAATGAACGAAAAAGAGATATCGCTCAGGCGCACATTCGCCATCATATCGCACCCCGATGCCGGTAAGACCACACTTACCGAAAAATTGCTGCTGTTCGGTGGCGCCATACAGGTGGCCGGCGCCGTAAAGAGCAACAAGATAAAGAAGCATGCCACCAGCGACTTTATGGAAATAGAGCGCCAGAGGGGTATATCGGTGGCCACTTCGGTCATGAGTTTCGAGTACAATGGTACCCTCATCAACCTGCTGGATACGCCGGGTCACAAGGACTTTGCCGAAGATACTTACCGTACCCTTACCGCTGTAGACAGTGTGATACTGGTGATAGACAGCGTGAACGGTGTGGAAGAGCAGACCCGCAAGCTGGTAGAGGTGTGCCGCATGAGAGATACGCCCATCATCGTATTCGTGAACAAGCTGGATCGTGATGGCAAATTCCCCTTCGACCTGCTGGACGAAATAGAAAAAGAGCTGAAACTGAGTCTGCATCCCCTCTCATGGCCCATAAATATGGGTAAGGAGTTCAAGGGTGTGTACAACCTCTACGATAGTAGCCTCAACCTCTTCACCGCCAACCAGAAGTCGACCGAAGAGAATACCATACCCATACCCGATATAAACGACCCTCTGCTGGACGAAAGGGTAGGCGAGCGCGATGCCGGCCAGCTTCGCGAGGATGTAGAGCTGCTGCAGGGCGTTTACGGCGACCTGGATGTGCAGCGCTACCTCGATGGCAAGGTGGCCCCGGTGTTCTTTGGTAGTGCGGTCAACAATTTCGGGGTAAAGGAGTTGCTCGATACCTTCATTCGCGTAGCTCCCGTACCACAGGGCCGCTATACCGATAAGCGACATGTAGAGCCGAACGAACCTAAGTTCACCGGCTTCATCTTCAAGATACATGCCAACCTGGACCCCCGCCACCGCGACCGTATCGCCTTCCTTCGCGTATGCTCGGGCAGGTTCGCACGCAATACCTATTACAAGCATACCCGCGTAGGCAAAGATGTACGCTTCAGCAATCCTTATTCCTTCCTTGCGCGCGAGAAGGATGTGATAGAAGAGGCATTCCCCGGCGATGTGGTGGGCCTTTTCGATACCGGCAACTTCAAGATAGGCGATACCCTTACCGAGGGCGAGATCATGCAGTTCACCGGCATACCCACCTTCTCTCCCGAGATATTCAAAGAGCTGGTGAACAAAGACCCCATGAAGACAAAACAGTTAGAGAAAGGCATACAGCAGCTTACAGATGAGGGTGTGGCTCAATTGTTTACGCAGCATGGTGGCAATAGGAAGATAATAGGCTGCGTGGGCGAACTACAGTTCGAGGTGATACAGTACCGCCTGCTGCAGGAATATGGCGCCTCTTGTGCTTTTATGCCGCTTTCCTTCTACAAGGCCTGCTGGATCACCGGCGACAAAAAAGCCATAGAGGATTTTGCCCGCTTCAAGCAGGCCAATATAATGCAGGACAAGGACGGCAACCTCGTATACCTGGCCCAGAGCGAGTGGTTCCTCAATACCGAGCGGCAGAACAACCCCGCCATAGAGTTCCATTTCACCTCCGAGTTCAAGACGGCTATGGCAAAATAGTGGGATATTGGTTATTAGGAATTAGGAATTAGGAATTAGGAATTAAGTACTGGGTATTGGGGGCTGGATCTTGGAATTTCGAATTCGATCTCGGTCTGATCCCCCAATACCCGATACCTCACCACGAATTATCAAATTGTCAAATTGCCGAATTGTAATTGTAAATAATTATTTTTGTTGGGCAAAAAAGAACAACGCTAACTATCTATTTATCAGCAGCAGTAAATGAACAATACATATACCGACCTCGTACACCAGACCTTCCATTTTCCACAAGAAGGCTTCAATGTGAATGATGACGATAATCTCATGTTCAACGGGGTGGATATCAAGGCGTTGATAGACAAGTACGGAACCCCTTTCAAGCTCACCTACCTGCCCAAGATAGGGATGCAGATAAACAAGGCGAAGAAGATGTTCGCCGATGCCATCAAAAAGCATAAGTACGACGGTAAGTACGTTTACTGCTACTGCACCAAAAGCTCTCACTTCTCCTTTATAGTAGAGGAAACGCTGAAGCATGGCGTGAACCTGGAGACCTCATTTGCCTACGATATAGACATCATATGGCAGCTCTATCGCAAAAAGAAGATAAATAAAGACATATTCATCATCTGCAACGGTTTCAAGACCAAGCAGTATACGCGCAATATCTCCAAGCTCATCAACGATGGCTTCAAGAACGTGATACCCATCATAGACAACAAGAGCGAGTTCGAGGATTATAAGAAGTCCATTCGCTCCAAAGACCCTGTGAACATAGGTATACGCATAGCCAGCGAGGAAGAGCCCACGTTCGACTTCTATACATCACGTCTCGGTATTCGCAGCCGCGATGTGCTGGAGTTCTATGTAGACAAGATAAAGGGCAACGAGAAGTTCCGCCTGAAGATGCTGCACTTCTTCATGAACAAGGGCATAAAGGATGATGTATACTACTGGAGCGAGCTGAACAAGGTGCTGAATCTCTACTGCCAGCTGAAAAAGGTATGCCCCGAACTGGAGGGCCTGAACATAGGTGGCGGCCTGCCCATAAAGCACTCCCTTAATTTCGATTACGATTACAACTACATGATCAACGAGATCGTGTCTACCATCAAAAAGGTCTGCAAGAAGAACAAGGTAGATGTGCCTGATATCTATACCGAATTCGGCTCATTCACCGTAGGCGAGGCCGGGGCTGTGGTATACAGCGTGCTGGACGAAAAGATGCAGAACGACCGCGAGATATGGTACATGATAGATAGCTCGTTCATCACCACACTGCCCGATACATGGGGCATAGGCGAGAAATTCCTCATGCTTCCCATCAACAAATGGGACAAAGAGTACCAGGAAGTACACCTCGGCGGCCTCACCTGCGATAGCCACGATTTCTACACATCCGAAGAACATATAAATGCCGTGTTCCTGCCCAAGCTGGATAAGGAAAAAGGACAGGAGCCGCTATACATAGGCTTCTTCCATACCGGCGCCTACCAGGACCAACTGGCCGGCTACGGCGGTATAAAACACTGCATGATACCCTCTCCCAAACACATAGTGGTAGAGCGCAACAAGGATGGCGAACTGGAAGACTGGCTCTACGCCCGCGAACAATCGCCCCAAAGCATGCTGAAGATACTGGGGTATATAAAGTAGGGTAGTAGCCATAGCCTAATGTTTTGGTCATATAATATTCCTAACTTTGGTGTATATATCAGACATCATGACCGATTACAGGCAATACATTACGATAGAAGCAGGTATAAGAAGCGGAAAAGCTTGTATACGAGGCATGCGTATCACGGTAGCAGATGTACTTGGTTATCTTGCCTCGGGTATGACCCACAAAGAAATACTTGACGATTTTCCCGAACTGACCAACGAAGATATACTCGCCTGTCTGGCATATGCTGCTGATCCTGAAAAGCGAAGTGTAGTAATAACAGTCTGATATGAGATCCTACTTCAGCAAAGCCGTAGGTTCCGGTAGTACAACGGGTGTTCGTGGTTATGAGTATGATGAGGAAGGGATCACCGTTCAGTTCATAAGTGGGGATGTATACCATTACACATATGCCTCGGCCGGTGCTACCCACATTGAGGCTATGAAACAGCTTGCCGATGCGCAACAAGGTCTCAGTACCTATATCTCTCAGCATAAACCCCGCTATTCCTCAAAATATTAGCCACATTTCATGTTCTGTAGTGGAAAAAAATCCACACCCATTTCCCATATATATAATGATTGCCCTATATTTTTATGACGCATTAAAAATGTTGTATAAGAATATCATTTTGAGAAGCAATAGACTTTTATCTCCCACTTTAAAAGATCATTAAGCCCGGAAACTTTGCACAGTTCTTGTCTTAGTAAAAGCAGAAAACCGCTCACTATGACCGACCTGTATTATATAGTATTGAGATACTGGGATGTGGTGATACCTACCTGCAATACTATAAAAGAGATCCTGAAAGAGGACATTGTAAGATATACCGAACGCTTCCAACGGCGTCCCCTGCTCCGTCACAATTACCAGGAGCAGTAAGGCTTAGAGCGTTACCTGTGTAGCTTGTTCGTTCGCTATATCGTATATCACCAGCCCTTCCGATGTGTTGTCCAATTGTGCCGCCAGCGCGCCTTTGGCATCCCATATCGCAGAGCGGCCATCGCCCACAAAGTTGTCGCATTCGCCTACACAGTTGGCCATTGCTACTACCATGCCAAGGCGTGCTGCTATCTCGGGGTAATGTTTGTAGGCTCGTACAACACCACTGGCCGACTTGGCTACACTTGCCAGGTATATATCGGCACCTATGCGTTTGGCATTCTCGGCATGCGATGGCTGTAGCGACTCGAAACATATGGCCGGCGCTACATTTATCGTGTCTTGCGAGAAGATCACTTGCCTGGGGCCGTTCACGAAGAATGGGAACTCGTCAGAGTGCAACTGCTGCTTGGAGTATGTGAGGCGCGGTAGATGGGGCTGAAAAATGATCATACTTATGCGCACATCGGCACCGCTCCTTGTGGGTAGGCCCACGCCTATAGATATGTTCTTATCATTGCTCACCTGCTGAAACACATTCAGCCGGCTATCGTTCTGGTCTGTAGCAAGGTCATTGGCCAGCCCGGGCTCATAACCTGTAAGCGAAAGCTCTGGGAAGACGATAAGCGACACGCCCTCGCCTGCGGCCGCACATATGGCCTGCATATGTTTTTCAATATTTTTTCCGATATCGCCTTTTACTGGTCGTAGCTGTGCGGCACAAAGTTTCATATGGTCAGTTCATCATTTTCCATAGCTATATCTACTTTGGATATGCTCATATGCCGCGAAGTTATACTCTCTATCTTAGGCCTTCATATTCACATACTGCAGGGGCAGTTCCAGCCCTGCGGTGCGGCATAGGGCTATCACTTCCTGCAGGTCGTCTATCTTTTTGCCCGTTACGCGTATTATGTCATCCATTATAGCTGCCTGTACCTTTATGCCGCTATCCTTTATCAGCTTCACTATTTTCTTGGCATTGTCCTTATCTATACCATTGCGTATGGTTATGGTCTTGCGTATATGCTTGCCCGATGCCGAATGCTCCTTGCTCATATCAAAGCAGTTGGCCTCCAGGCCCTGGCGCATGGCTTTGGTCAGCAGCACGTCTTCCAGTTGTTTCAGCTTCATGTCCGTATCTACCTCTATGGCAATGGTCATATCCTTTTTGTTCAGCTCCAGGGATACATGCGAACCTTTGAAGTCGTAACGGTTGTCTATCTCTTTCTTGGCTATGTTCACTGCATTGTCCAGTGTCTGCAGGTCTACCTTGCTGGCTATATCGAATGAAGGCATGATGGATGTGTTTAGTGTGAATGTGTATCAAATTTACTGCTAATGTGCAAATGGTGCAAGACACCCGTGCGAAAATATGGTGCCATTACTCTGCGGCAGGCGTTTCTATGGCTGCAATGATGGCCGTATCGGTCGGTGCCATCTCTGGCGCAAAGATGTGCGTTAGTCTGCCTTTCTCATCTACCAGGTACTTCTGAAAGTTCCATTTTACTTCACTGTCGGCATGGCCGTTGTACTGTTTTTCGGTGAGCCAGTGGTATATGGGTGCTTTTTTGTTGCCCTTCACATGCACCTTGGCCGCCATGGGAAATGTGACACCGAAGCGGGAGGAGCAGAACATGGCTATCTTCCTGTTCGACAGTGGCTCCTGGAACAGGAAATCGTTCGAGGGAAATCCTAATATCACCAGCCCGTCATGGTACTGTTCATAAAGCTGTTCCAGTTGTTCATATTGGGGCGTATGGCCGCAGAACGAGGCCGTATTCACTATCAGCATTTTCTTGCCCCTGTATACCGACAGGTCTATGGTATTGCCATCTATACCCATTACCAGGAACGAGTAAATATCAGCGGGTATGTGCAGGGGCATTTTTTTATGAAAGAACGAGAACATTATGTGTCAGAACTGTACTTACAAATATACCCCCATATCGCCGGTATACGCACAGTTACTAACACTGTGTGGATTTTTTGTGGTTCCGGCCTAGTTATAGCCATATTATTTTTGTATTAAACTATCTTACCCATGTCATTAACTACCTTGAAGGACGATCTGCTGGCAGAGTTCAGAGAAGAAAGGATAATGATAAACGACCAGCTTGAAGTGCTGGACCCTCTCGCTACTGCCCTCCGTCGTCCTGCCGCACAGCGCCTGCTCAGCAGCAGTACCCTCATCATCGCCGAATTCACTTGCTATGTCCTAAGCCTCGGTGGTATCGCCTTTGCGGTGCTCATGCATCGCATCTATCCGTTCAGCCTGCTGAACAAGGCGCTATACACACCCGATGTGCGCAATGCCATAGGCGCTCCGCATCTTTCGGTGCTCATAGCTGCTACTTATGCGCTGGTGGCCATAGGTGTGGTGTTCCTATTCGTCATAGCGCGCATGGCGCGCGAGCTGCGCCTGAAGAACGACATACTGCACATGGCCTGCCGCGATATAAAGACCATAGTAGGCCAGCACCTGGAGCGCCGCGCTGCCGTGCGCACCATAGAGCAGCGCCATATGCTGGGCCTTTCAGGTGTTATGCCTGTCACCGATGCCACTAAGGTGAACCCTGTGAAAGAGATGGCGAACGCAGGATATTGAGCATACTGATCCCTTTTATCTTTGCTATATGGCATCTTACTGGGTAAAGAACCCCGGCTGGCTCAAATGTTTTTTCCCCGCCGGTATGGTATGGGACCATTCGCAGCACACTGCCGATACGGTATACATCACCTTCGATGATGGTCCCCATCCGCAGATAACGCCTTTCGTGCTGGATGAATTGAAGAAGTACGATGCCCATGCCACCTTTTTCTGCGTAGGCAATAATGTGGCCCGCTATCCCGATACCTACAAGACCGTACTGGCTGCCGGTCACCGAACAGGCAATCATACCTACAACCACCTCAATGGCTGGAAGACCACCGCAGACCACTACATCAGGAACATACACCAGGCCGCAAAGCATATAGATAGCCCACTGTTCCGCCCGCCATATGGCAGGATAAAGCTGTCGCAATATCACAAACTGGCAAAACGCGGTACCGGCTGGAAGGTATATATGTGGGATATACTCAGCGGCGATTTCGACAATACCATTACACCGCAGCAGTGTGCCGATAATGTTATTGCACACATCGTTCCCGGCTCTATTGTGGTCTTTCACGATAGCGAGAAGGCATGGGAACGCCTTCGCCATGCACTGCCTGCCGTATTGCAGTACTGCCATAGCAAAGGCTGGCGCATGGCTGCACTGCCTTAGCGCATCATTAGTATATAATGCGGTAATTTTGCGCCTCATGACATTCGTAGATACACATACCCATCTATACGACGAGCGGCTGATGGCCGATGAGCAACAGGTACCCCGGGCATTGGATGCAGGAGTGCAGCGCATGTATATGCCCAATTGCGATAGCGGTACCATAGCTGATATGCTGCAGCTGGCCGATAGCTGGCCTGCCAACTGCCTGCCCATGATGGGCCTGCACCCATGCTATGTGAAGGACAACTACGAACAGGAGCTGGCCACTGTTACCGAATGGCTGCAAAAACGTAAGTTCTACGCCATAGGCGAGATAGGTATAGACCTCTACTGGGACAAGACCTGGAAAGAACAGCAGATAATAGCCTTTGAAACACAAATAGACCTTGCGCTGCAGTACGATCTGCCCATAGTGATACACAGCCGCGAGGCCACCCCTGAATGTATAGATGTGGTGCGCCGCAAGCAGAACGGCAAGCTGGGCGGTATATTCCACTGCTTCAGCGGCACGGTGGCCGAGGCAAGGCAGATAGCCGACCTGGGGCTGTACCTGGGTATAGGTGGCGTTGTTACCTACACCAAGGGTACACTGCCCGATGTAGTAAGAGAGATACCCCTGCAGCATATAGTGCTGGAGACCGATGCGCCCTACCTGACGCCGGTGCCCTACCGCGGCAAGCGTAACGAGAGCAGCTATATACCCGTTATAGCCGCTAAGGTGGCCGAGATAAAGGGTGTGTCACTACAGGAAGTAGCGGACGTCACTACTGCCAATGCCGATAAGATATTTGGCTTTGCACAACGATAGCCGCGGGATCGGCATTACGATAATATATGTATCGTTGTAGCTGAACAAATTAGCATTTTCTTATTTTCTTTAACCCTATTTTAGATCGCCTGCAACGCAGGCCGGGCGTGTAATGCCGTAACTTTAGGAAGACCAAACACCCACTTCCTATGAGAGCTATATGGTCTGGTTCCATAGGCTTCGGCCTTGTGAACATCCCGGTAAAACTCTTCAGCGCCACACAAGACAGCCAGCTAGACCTGGATATGCTGGATAAACACGGCCATGCCAACATTCGCTATGCCCGCATCAATGCCGATACCGGCAAAGAGGTAGAATGGGCCGATATAGTGAAGGGCTACAAGCTCAACGACCGCTATGTGGTACTCACCGATGCCGATTTCGAGAAGGTGGCCCCGCTGAAAAGCAAGATCATCACCATCAACGAGTTCACCAGCGAGGATGCTATAGATACCACCTTTTACGAAATGCCCTATTACCTGGAGCCCACCAAGGGCGGCGAGAAGGCATATGTGCTGCTTCGCGAGGCCCTGAAGCAGAGCGGCAAGGTGGCCATCGGCCAGTTCGTAATGCGTAATAAGGAGTCGCTATGCCTGCTGCGCGCGCAGGACGATGTACTGCTGCTGCTAAAGATCCGCTTTCCCGAGGAGATCCGCGAATATAGCGACCTGAACATACCCGGCGATATATCTGTAAAACCCGCAGAGCTGAAGATGGCGCAGACCCTCATCAACCAGCTTACGCCAAAGAAACTGAGCCTCGATAAATACAAAGATACTTATGACGAGGCCCTATTGAAGATAATACAGGCCAAGGCCAAGGGCAAGAAAGTAACAACGCCTGCCATAAAGATAGAAAGCAGCCGATCGAAAGACCTGATGGCGCAGCTCAAAGCCAGTCTTACACCGCGTAAAAAAGCATCCTGATGAGCCTGCAGCAGTATAAAAAGAAACGGAATTTTGCCGATACGCCAGAGCCGGAAGGAAAGGCGAAAGCCTCGGGGAAGACGGATAAACTCATATTCACCGTGCAGCGGCACCATGCCTCGCACCTGCATTACGACTTTCGGCTGGAGCTGAATGGTACGCTCAAAAGCTGGGCAGTACCCAAGGGTCCCTCCCTTAACCCTGCCGACCGCCGGCTGGCCATGATGGTAGAGGACCATCCAATCAGCTATGCCACCTTCGAGGGCGATATACCCGAGGGCAACTACGGAGCAGGTCATGTAGATGTATGGGACCATGGTACCTATGAGCCCGTAGACGAGGATGGTAATGTCATTACACAGGCGGCTTTTGCAAAGGCGCTCAAAGCAGGCAGTATCAAGTTTCGCATGAAGGGCAGGAAGCTAAAGGGCGAATTCGCACTTGTGGATATGCATAAGGGTGATAGGTCGTGGCTGCTCATAAAGCACAAGGATAAGTATGCCACCGACGAGCCCTACAACAGCGAGGACCATGCAAAAAAGAGCTCGCTGGCCTATACTGCCGCGCGTAGGGAGAAGAGTGTGGTAAAAAAAAAGTGAAGTTGTTACCGAAGAGGGAAGAAGAACCGGCGCCTAAGACCTACAAACAGCGCCACCCGCCCAGCACCAATAAAAAGTATACGCACTTCATAAAGCCCATGCTGGCAAAGCTGCACGAGGGCGCTTTTGATAATGAGGATTGGATCTTTGAGATAAAATGGGATGGATATAGGGCCGTTGCAGAGGTAGATAAGGGTAATGTGCGGTTGTATTCACGCAACGGCCTTTCTTTCGAGACAGACTATCCCATAGTGTACGAGGCTCTAAAGAAGATAAAAAAACAAGGCCTAGTACTGGATGGCGAGATAGTAGCGCTCGATGAGAACGGCAAGCCCAGCTTTCAGCTACTGCAGCAGTACGATAGCAGCACCCCGCTATGCTACTATGTTTTCGACTGCCTTAAGGTAAACGGCATATCTATTGAGGACAAGCCATTGCTGGAACGCAAGGCCATACTACAGAAATTGCTGCCCGAAAGCAACATCATATCGTACTGCGATCATGTAGCTGCCAGGGGGAAGGACTTTTTCAAGGCCGTAAAAACATCGGGGCTGGAAGGTATGATAGCCAAGCGCGCCGATAGTACCTATCACGAGGGTACACGGTCCTCATCTTGGCTGAAGGTGAAGCACATACTTACCGAAGAGGCCGTCATTGCAGGCTATACTGCTCCCCGTGGTGGGCGAAAACTGTTCGGTGCGCTGGTGCTGGGCGTTTACAAAAATGGCAAGCTGGTGTACATAGGTCATACAGGTACCGGCTTTGACGATAAGACACTGCGGCAGGTATACGACCGGTTGCAGCCATTGAGAACAGATACATCGCCCTTTGGTGTGCGGGTACCCGTTAATTCGGCTGTTACATGGGTAGTGCCCCGGCTTGTTTGCAATATCAAATATACCGAGGTCACCGAAGGTGGCAACCGCAGGCACCCGGTATTCATGGGCCTGCGTGTAGATAAAGAAGCGCAGGACGTACACGAGGAAGTAAAAGATGGCGGCCCCATACAAGCACATAAAACGAAGAACATGAGAACAGCAACAAAGAACAAGGCCGAACCGGTAAAGGATATAGCCATAAGCGATAAGGAACAGACCATAGGCGGCCGCACCCTCATATTCACCAATACCGATAAGGTCTTCTGGCCCAAAGAGGGCTATACCAAGGGCGATGTGATCAACTACTACAACACCATATACCCTTATATGGGCAAATACCTGAAAGACAGGCCCCAGTCGCTGCTGCGTATGCCCAATGGTATACTTTCTCCGGGTTTCTTTCACAAAGATGCCGGCGATAATGCCCCCGAATGGGTAGACACCTACAAAATGTTCTCTGAGAGTGCCGATAAAGAGATAAACTATATAGTGTGCAATGAGAAGGCCACCTTGCTCTATCTTGCCAACCTGGGCTGTATAGAGATCAACCCATGGTGCTCACGCGTTACTAGACCCGACCACCCCGACTACCTGGTACTGGACATAGACCCATCCGAGAAGAATACCTTTGGGCAGGTGATAGAGACCGCCAATGTGATAAAAGAGATACTGGACCGTGCCGGTGCCGATTCTTACCCCAAAACATCGGGTGCAACGGGCCTGCATGTGTATGTGCCCCTGGGTGCGAAATATACCTATGAGCAGGCAAAGGATTTCGCCCACCTGGTAGCAGTGATGGCGCACGAGCAGTTGCCGAAGTTCACCAGCCTGGAGCGCAGTCTTAGCAAGCGCGGCAAGAACCAGATCTATATAGACTTCCTGCAGAACCGCAGGGGACAGACACTGGCCTCGCCCTATAGCCTGCGCCCCAAGCCGGGAGCCACGGTATCTACACCCCTCGATTGGAGCGAGGTAAAGGATGGCCTTCTGCCTTCCGACCATACTATAGAGAACATACTGACGCGTATAAAAAAGAAAGGCGACATATTTGCCGCCGTTCTCAAAAAAGGTATCGATATGAAAAAATGTCTCAAAGCCCTTGGGGGCTGACCTACAGGTGTACCTGCACTGCGAACCAGTTGGCATCGGTAGTATAAGAACAGATGCTCACGTTCATGGTGCCATTGCTGTAATGATACCATGTGGCTTCCACTTTCTCTATTGTCTTATGTTCTTCCTTCACGAATTTATAACCGCTTGCAGCCAGCTTGGCCTTTATGTCCAGGTAGTACTTCTTGTCGGTGGTGGTGAAGGTGATGCCTACGGCGGCATTGGGCACCTGGCGGCGCACGAAGGTATATTTTTTGTCGTTCACACCTGCCTTGTCGCTGGTATATACTTTCGATACCTGGTCCGAAAGTTTTGTTTGCAGCGAATAATCCTTTTCCAGCATTATGGTCTCGAAATCGCTGGCGTTCTTCGACGGCAGTTTTACAAGTTCCGGCAGCGGGAAAGTATACTGTGCAAAGGCCGCCGACGATGAAAGGATGATGCTGAGTAGCAGTAGGATGGTAGAACGCTTCATTGCAGTTGATTTGATCCGGTCTTAAAAGTAATGGTTGAATGTTATCTATGCGAATATACAATAATTATCTTTCCACTAAGGGCATGTTAGCGGCATGTTCTTTGGGCCATTTTTTTTAACTTGCCATATGCATATCGCAGACGCGGCGATAAAGGGGATACTCGTAGGCCTGTTCATGGCCATATCCGTGGGGCCCACCTTGTTCGCCATCATCAGGTATAGTCTCAATTTCAGTTACAAGGCCGGCCTGGCCTTTGTGCTGGGGGTGTCGGTGAGCGATGCGCTCTATGTTACCATAGCCAATATAGCTGCCTCCTGGCTGCAGTATCTTGCACCCTACCAGAAGTATATCGGTCTCGGCGGTGCCGTGGCGCTCATGTCCATAGGCCTGATAGGCCTGCTGCGGAAACTAAAACCCAAACGCCCCTCTTCGGCACAGATAGCCATATCGGGTGGCGATATCTTTCGCATATGGATGAGCGGCTTCCTGGTCAATACGCTCAATCCCGGCGTGTTCATCACATGGCTTGGTGCAGTGGCCATTACGGCCAGCACATCGGGCCTGTACCGTTTTGTGCTCTTCGGTACGGCATTGGTCATCATACTGGGTATAGACTTTTCCAAGGTATTCCTTGCCGACCGCATCAAGCGCCTTCTTACCGTGCGCAAGGTCATTTATGTGCAGCGTTTCTCTGCCGCCTGTATACTCTTTATAGGTATAGCCCTCATGGTAGGCACCATTCTCAACGTCCACTCTGCAGGAGAGGGTTCGGAGATAAACAGGATATTGACGAGGTAAGGTTTTATCTCCCCAAAACATCGACCGGAAAAGAGAACGCAGTATCGAACAGAAAACCGCGGTCAGTAAGTGTCAGCAGAAAAGCCACAAGATCCACCTTCTCATTTGGCGATAGCATGATAGGCTTTCTTAATTCGGGCGATAATGTGGGGCCATACTCTATGCCGGTCGCATAATGTTCCACCACATCGCGCAGCTTGCTAAAGCGGCCATCGTGCATATAGGGGTAGGAAAATTCAATATTGCGCAGGGTAGGTATCTTGAAGAGTAGGGAATCTGCGGGTCTGCCGGTCACCCCCATGCGGCCCATATCGTTCAGCCCGGTATCTATGGGCAGGCCGTTGTTGGCAAACCCATTGGTGGTGAATAAAGGTTCTTTATGGCATGCCTCGCAGTTCGCCCGGAATAGCCTGTATCCGTTCGCCTCCTGTGGTGTAAAGGCAGCATTATCCTCATGCCGCATCACTTTGTCATATTTCGAATTTGAGCTCACCAACGTCAGCATGAACTGTGCCATGCTCTTCAGGAAGCGTTCACCTGTAATGTCGCTATCGCCCCATGCCTCGTAGAATAACCTTTTGTACACATCGCTCCTGCGGAACCGCAGCACCACACTGTCTGCGGCAAAGGCCATCTCGTCGGGGTGGGCAATGGGGGCCAGTGGCTGCATATCCAGGTGGTTCACTGCACCATCCCACATGAATTGAGTGCCCCAGGCCATATTCATAAGGGTAGGGGAGTTGCGCCTGCCTATATGGCCTGCTATGCCATGGCTCAGTTTATGGTCTACATGGGTAAAAGCCGAGTACTGCAGGTGGCAGCTCACGCATGATATAGTACTGTCTGCAGATAGAATGGGGTCGTGAAAAAGCGCCCGGCCCAGCAGTATCTTTTTCTCTGATAGCGGGTTGTGGCTTAGGTCGTATACGGGTCTCGGCCACCCCTTCGGTACTTTGAACAATGCCTTCCCGGCCGGTGCGAAAGCTACTGCCACAGCCCATAAAACGCATATGCACAATACCGTCCTCCTCATGGCCCTATGCTGAAACTGCCCACTACCTTGCGCGACAATGCCACTGCATTCGGGCCCGGTATCATTATGCTGTTGGTGGTATGCAGGTCTATACCGGAAAGGAATTTTTTAATATCCAGCGATATGGCAACGCCATCCTTGTCGTTCACCTTCAACACCACGGTCTGCATACTGTTCTGGGCACCCGCATAGCCCCCCAGGTGGAACTGGAACTCATGCTTGCGTGTAGCGCAGGCAGGGCTGGTACCTTCCAGCTTAAAGTTGATATACCCGCTCTGCCACGACCAGTACATGCCTTTTGTAGGATCCAGTTCGCCGCCCATGGCCCCCGATACATTGGTGATACTGTCAATACCCAGCCGCAGCTTTATGGCATCGAACGCAAGGCCATTGGGTATGTTCAGGGCAAGGTGCATAGATGATGGCTCTTCCATATCCAGCAGGTGATAGCTATTGGCCTCCTTCCATACACTGGTCTCCTGCCTCATCAGCTCTATCCCCGAAATGTAGAAGCGCAGCGTGGTCACCTGCACGGTATCTATGCCGGCCGCTGCATATGTATCGCCCGCTGTAAGTATATTGTCGCCATAGCAGGGCACGAACGATACCGCATATTGCCGGGTCTGTGCCGATACCGTGCCCACCATAAGGAAGCACAACAATATATACAATGCACGCACCACAGCCTACGGACGTTTATGAGGTGGGGGACCAAAAAGGTGTGCGAACTCGCCTGCCAGCTCATTGAAGGCCTGCTGCTGCTCTGGCCTGCAAAGCTGCTTTATGGCCATAAAATGGTCGTAATGCACATATTCCATCTTCCGCTGCAGGGTGGTAATGGCGTTCACTATAGAATCTTTATTGCCTGTTGCGCCCTCTCCCAGGGTCAGATAGAGCTCATCTTTCAGTGCGCGTATCTGTTCGTCGGTATTGTACACCTCGGTACGGTGCACTTTTATCAGTTCCTCATACCGGGCCACCTGCTCTTTGTCCAGGTGCAGGCGCTCTATTATCTGGTTCTTGGGGCCGCCGCCCTGTGGCGGGTGCATTGGCCTGCCTTGTATGCGTTCCGTATTCAGCGCTATATATGACACCAGGGCTATATTGGACAGCAATAAGCCTACGGCAAGAATAGATATGGATCTTGTCTTTTGCATGCTTATTCGTACAATGTATTATCGGTGAAAACATTCATTTGTTGTCCGGTGTGCGATGCGTACATCTTATTGCCGCCCTGCCAGTGGCCTATCATCACATATGCATTCATGGCGAACACACACAGCAGCAGGCACGATGATGCCCATGCAAAGGCGGGTGTCATCCGTTGCTCATAGGTCTCCATTGCCCTCTGGCGTATACGCGTCAGCAGGAAGGGTGGCGCCTCCACCCTTCTTAGGTGGTCCAACTGGTCGGTGGGGTCATATGAGGATGGTCCTTTCATAGTATGTACTTTTATTAAGACGACGATCTTACTTTTTTCCTTCGCTATTCTTCATTTTTGCTGCAAGGCTGGCTTTGGCCCGCTGTGTCAGCGACTCTACGGCCTTTACGCTCAGCCCCATTATCTCTGCCACTTCGGTCTGTGGCAGTTGCTCGGTCTTGCTCAGCAGCAGGGCCGTCCGCTGGTTCTCGGGCAGTTCATTTATGTATGTAAATAATTTTTCTAATGTTTCCTTGTGTTCCAGTTGCACACCCGGATGGTCGAAATGGGGCACATCTTCCTTCCCTTCGCCATCAAATAGAGCGGTTATAAAACCGAACCGTTTCTTACGCTTACGCGCCTTTATCACATCCAGGCAGCGGTTCACAGTTATACGGTATATCCAGGTAGATACAGTGGAGCGGCCATCGAACGAGGCCATAGACCGGTATACAGATACGAACACATCCTGTGTTATCTCCTGTGCATCCTCATAGTTCTGCACATAGTTCAGGGCCAGGTTGAAGACCATGTCCTTGTACCGGTCGTATAGTTCTTCTAGTTCCAGATCTATCCTAAAGTGGGCGTTTCAATAAAGAGTGTTATTCGCAGGATATCAATGGGTTTTCATAATTATCCGACTGGTCCTCGGTCACCTCCGCATCTATGCACTTGAAATCTTTCTCCAGCAGCAGGAAGAGCGATCCGCCACCGGGCAGCGGCAGGCTGTTGCTATAGCCTACAGTATCATTGCCCGCCCATACAGCGGCCAGCGGGGCAGGCATATACATGGTCATGGTGCCGGCGGCAAAGCCTGCTTCCAGCCCGGTAATGCCGGTCTTGCTTTGCAGGGCATAGGTAAATGTACCATTGGGGAACATAGTGGTCTCCTGCAGGCTTTCGCCCGCTGCCAGTTTTTCAGCCTCCGGCCTTGTCACCCTTATGCGAACCGAATTTCCCTTGATGCGTATCTTCATTTTTTCCTGTTGACCGCTGCTAAATTACTATTCTTTGTGCTCCCGTATATATATTGAAACGCTCGCCCCGCAGAAAGCCCACCAGCGTCATGCCCCATTCGTCGGCCAGTTGTACGGCCAGGCTCGATGGCGCGCCTACTGCAGCTATCACCTTTATACCTGCCATGGCGGCCTTCTGCACCAGCTCGAAGCTGGCCCGGCCACTCAGCAGCAGTATATGGTCGTTCAGGGGTAGCAGGCCATTGTCTATGGCGGCGCCTATCAGTTTATCCAGTGCATTGTGCCTGCCTACGTCTTCCCGGGTCATTACCAGGTTCCCTGTGGTATCGAATATTGCACACCCATGCAGTCCACCCGTATGCTCAAAGACGCTCTGCTGCGCCCGCAGCGTGGCGGGCAGTGTGTAAATGGTGCTGTGCGGTATCTCTATATGGTCTTTTGTGTCTAGTATGTTGCAGGCAGTGCGTACGGCCTCTATCGATGCCTTTCCGCATACCCCACAGCTCGATGTGGTATAGAAATTACGTTCCAGTCTTACTATGTCGGGCATTACCCCTTGCGCAAGCGTCACATATACTACATTGCCGTTCGTGTCCGATGCATGCCGCGTTTCGGTCACATCCTCCCGCGAGCTGATGATACCCTCTGTGTACAAAAAGCCCTTTGCCAGCTCCAGGTCATTGCCCGGTGTGCGCATCGTCACCGATATGCTCTTGGCCGTATAGCCTGCTTGGGTATAGTAACTCAGCCTTATCTCCAGTGGCTCTTCTGTGGCCAGCATATCCTGCTCTTCTAATATGTCGCTGCCCGTTATCTTCTTTACCTGTGCCTGTGTTACCGCTTGCATACCCAAATTTACACAGTATACCCCAAAATAAACGGAGCGGCCATGGCCGCTCCGCTACACTGTTCTATATCATTATGTTCTATCCGCGCTGTGCCCTTACAGATGAGCCGCTGCTCTCTTTCTTCTCTCCCTTTTCATCCTTGTCTATATACATTTCATTATCGTCCTGCTTGCGGTCTATCAGCAGTACGCGTGGGTCCACTATCACCTGGTAGGGTTTGAAGGTCAGCGGAATGTTCAGCTTATTCACACCCGGCGCCAGCTTGTACTTAGCTATGTAGGCCAGTTTCTTCCTGCCTTCCGATGCGCCCACTGTTTTCTTATACACGCCTATCTCTACATAGTTGCTGCCCGGTGCATCGGTCTCCTTGCCTGTACTATCGGCATACATCTTTTTAGAGTCCACCGTTACATCTACCGAATAATTACCCTCCGCACCTTTTAGTTTGGCTTCGGTCAGCTTATTGTCGTAGAGCGTTATCTTCTCGAAGGCATCTGTAACAAAGTACTGCATAGAATCCGGTGTAGACTGGCGTATAGCGTTCACCAGTTCGCGGGTAGTGGGGTAGGGCGGTCCCTGGAACGCATATTTGTCTATAAAGCGTTTTATGGCATGGTTCATGCTGTCCTCGCCCAGGTATTTGTTCAGGGCATGCATCTGTATACCGCCTTTCTGATACAGTATATAGCCCTGTCCTACGTCGGCATACATCCAGGGTCTCTCCTTTTCCGATTCTGAAGAGCGGGTAGAAAGATACTTGTCCATCTCTATCTTCAGGAACTTGCGCAGCTTTTCCTCGCCATATTCGCGTTCCAGCACCATTATCGATCCGTACTGAGCCAGCGACTCCGACAGCAGGTTCGATCCCTCTACATCGGCGCCTATCACCTGGTGGGCGAACCACTGGTGGGCCACCTCATGTGCCGTTACATAGAAGGGGTAATCCACATTGTCCTTATCGGCCGTCACATCGGCTATAAAGCCCAGACCCTCAGAGAACGGTATGGTATTGGGGAACGACTGCGCAAAGGTAGCGTAGCGGGGAAACTCCAGTATACGCACCTGCCTGTGCTGGTAGGGCGAGAACACCTGGGTATAGTAGGTAAGCGACTTCTTGATGCCGCCTATCATACGGTCCAGGTTGTACTCATGGCCCGGGTGATAGTATATCTCAATATTGGTGTTATTCCACTTATCCTTCTTTACCTTATACCTTGCCGACATAAAGGAGTAGAAGTTCAATATCGGGTTGTCCATCTTATAGTGGAAATACCTGCGGCCGTTCGCGCTCCACTCGCGCAGCAGGTAGCCGGGCGCTACGGCTATCTGGTCGGGCACGGTGCTCATGGTCACCTCCAGTGTCACAAAGTCGGCATCGTGTATGAAGAGATTCCTCTTCCATGCCACTGTATCGCCTATGGCATTGCCGGTGGCCCTGTAGCCCAGGCCATACTTCTTGCGGTCGCTATTGTCCGATAGCTCGAAGTCGGTACTATAGCCTATCATGGGCAGGAACGAACGGTTGTTCACGAACGTACCATTGTACAGTGGCTTGCTCAGTCCGTCGAATGAATGTTCTATGCCTTTGCTCACCATATCTATAACAAAGGAAAGTGTGAGGGTATCACCCGGGCGCAGGGGCTGGTCCAGCCTTAGTATCCGGTAGCTTACTGTACTGTCATAGTATACCTGCTTTGCGCTACGCGCCAGGGTCATGCTGCGTACCTTTATATCCTCCGGCATCAGTATGTGTATAGAGTCTACCGGTACATCGGTCTTGTTCTGCAGCACATATGTGCCCGCAGTATGCAGGCTGCGCTGCTGCGGGTATATGTCCACATTCAGCTTCACATCTGTTATCTTGGGCTGTGGTATACCCTTGTACCGTGCGAACCTCTTTTCGTAGTCCACCGACTTTTTCTCCTGCTCGGTATCGGTCAGGTTCTTGTTCAGCACATCGGTATTGTAGTAGATAAAGCTGCCACAGCCTATGAACACCAGCAGCGCACCTGCCACCAGTACCCACGATCGCCTGTTCTCCTTATGCCGGGCATCGGCCAGCCTAAGGCCCAGCTTTTTCTCTGTGCCACGCGCCCACAGCAGGCTGGTAAGCCCTGCCAGCGCTACGCTCAATGCACCCCAATACAGCTTGAATATGAAGTAAGGATAGGTAAGGTGGCCAAAAGCGTTCATGTCAGAATACATTATCCCCGGATCGGATGAGAAAATGAACAGCTTATGCTTCAGCACCAGCGATGCGAAGGTGCTGTTCCAGAAATAGAACAGGGCCACAATGAAATACCCAAGGAACTTATTGGATGAAAGTGTTTGTATGAAGATGGCCAGTACCGACAGCAGCCACAGGTCTATGAGCCCGAAGCCATAGGCATATTTTATGTACACACCTATCTCGAAATTCGTATATCCCTTCGATACCTGCACTATCATGCCGCATATCACCACTATGGTCTGCAGTATCACCTGCATGAACAGCAGGCCGCTGAGTTTGCTGATGTAGAACACCCAGTTGGGCACCGGCAGGGCATCCAGTATATTGCTCATCCTGTGCTCGCGGGCACGCCATACCAGCTCCCCGCTGAATAGTATGGTCAGTATGACCATGAACAGGTTGAAGGTGCCGCTGAAATACTCTACCACCGTATACGTCACAGGGTAGGTGGTAGTATCATATATCTTGCCTATCTGGGTCGATACCAGCAGCAGCAGTGTCATGCCGAACGACAGTATGATACGGAAAGATGTATTGCGTATCAGTGTCTTGCACTCGTTCACAGACAGTCCCCACATGTTCTGCAGCATGGCGCGGGTAGAGTGATCGGGATTGGTATGCGGCAGCGATCCCTTGCGGAAGAACGCAGGCACAAAGCTCATTTTGCCGCTTGCCACTGTAGGCCTGGGCGCACGGAACGATATACGACGCGGGGTAGAAGAGAAAGAGAAGAACCTGTACCCAATGGCCCATATGCCCACACTTATGCCCAGCCACAGCAGCCTGTTCACCAGGAAGAGGCCTTCCATGGGCATCACCTGATGGTTCTTGTCATGGGTGCTCCAGTAGCGGGTGAGGGTGCGCTTTGCAAAGGTGCCCATAGGGTCGGCGAGGGCCGCTACAGAGCGTAGCTCCAGCGAACTGAATGTAGAAGATGCCACACCATTGGCCACAAAGAACGCTATCAGCGAAAGCCATATCACCAGTATATCGCGCGATATAAGGCTCACTGCAAAGAAAATGGAGCCGAATATGAGCGTATTTGGCACTATCGTCTGCCAGTAGGTATGTATATACGGCGCCAGCATAAAGGCGCCTATACGGTCGGGGTTCAGGCCGGGCATGGCATAGCCTATCATCAGGCCGAAGGCAGGCCCGGTAAGCACCAGCATGGCTACCATCATAGATGCCGCAAAACGCCCCGACAGGTAATTGAACCTGGTGACAGGCGTAGTGAATATCATGGAATAGGTATTGAATTTGAAATCTTTCAATACCGCATTGCCCACTATGGCCACTATGATGATGAGACCTACATAGTTATTGATGAACGAAAAGAATGCATCTACTATCACAGGCGCATTGGCATATATCTTCTCTCCGCCAAAGGCGAACTTGGCCTCGGGGAACATGCCGCCGGCCAGCATGGCCACGAATGCAGTTACCGCTATCAGTACTACAAAGTATATATAGGTAGAGGCCGACCGTAACAGCCGCCTGACCTCGAATGAGAATATCGAACTGAACATTGCTGTAAGTGTTGAATGGGTTAGGAGATATTAGCGAAATAGATGTCCTCGAGTGTGGCCTTTTCCTGCACATACCCATTGCCCGGGTCGGTATCGCTATATATATGCACCACCATTTTCCCTCCCGACAGTTTAGAGAGTACCAGCCTATGCTGCTCCTGCACGCCTGCCACCTCGTCCTTGGCCACCTGCTTGCTCCATATCTTGCCGCCAAAGGCGTTCAGCATTTCCTGCGGCACACCGCGCTGCACCACCTTACCACCTGCTATTATGGCCATGTCGTTGCACAGTTCGCTTACGTCCTCCACTATATGGGTCGATAGGATCACTACTATATTTTCACCTATCTCGCTCAGCAGGTTGTTGAAACGCAGGCGCTCTGCGGGGTCCAGGCCGGCAGTAGGTTCGTCCACTATTATCAGCTTGGGGTCGCCTATCAGGGCTTGTGCTATCCCAAAGCGCTGTTTCATACCGCCCGAGTAGCCGCCAAGGAACTTATTGCGATGGTTGTACAGGTTCACCTGTTCCAGCAGGGCCTTCACCAGTTCCTTGCGCTCTTTATCGTTGGTTATGCCCTTCAGCCTGGCTATATAGTGCAGCATTTCCTCTGCCGATACCCTCGGGTACACACCGAACTCCTGCGGCAGGTAACCCAGGGTCTTGCGTAGTTCCTGTTTCTGGGTCAGTACGTTTATACCGTTGAAGGTGATAGTACCGGTGTCCGCATCCTGTAGGGTGGCTATCGTACGCATCAGCGACGATTTACCAGCCCCGTTGGGCCCCAGCAGCCCGAACATGCCGTTCGATATGGTAAGAGATACATCCTTCAGCGCCTGCACGCCATTAGGATAGGTCTTGGAAAGGTTGGAGATCTGTAACATTATATAATGATGTATGGTTTGACAAATACTATATCGTCAAATTAAGCATCTTGTTACAGTTCCGGAAGAAAAAATATTTCGGATGGTGGAAAATGCCCATAAAGGAGCAAATGCCGGATCTATCGATCCCGCTTTCTTACCGAAAATACAGTACGGTCCAGCCTGGTTTGGTTGGTGGTGCCATACGCCTGGTTGATCAGGTAAAAAGCTGCTTCAAGCCTTTCCCGCAATGTCTTGTTCCGCCAGTACGATACATGGTCGTCAGCGTCCTTAGCGTTGATGGCCTTGAATGCGGTCCTGTCCAATCGGAATTTTTGTTCCATACCATGTAAAGATACCTAAATACTTCCGAACACTTTTCACTAGCTTTACATCATGCTGATAGGCGAGCTGGCAAAAGCATCGGGGTTTTCCAAAGATACCATCAGGTACTACCAAAAGATAGGCCTCATAGAGCTATCGAAGCAGGATCGCCGCGATAATAACTACCGCGACTATCCCGCCGAAACGCTGCAGACCCTCATCGCCATTCGCAACCTCAAGTCGCTGGGCTTCACGCTGGAGGAGATACGCGAGATAATAGTGCGCCGCCAGGTAGATGCCCTGGACCGCGATACCACCTTCCGCATCATAGAGCAGAAGATAATACACCTCGATGCCCAGGTAGATAAGCTGCTCCTCTACAAGCACAGGTTGCAAATAGCCCGCCTGCAGATGCAGGGCCAGCAGATAGACCACATCATACCCCTTACCGAGATAAGTATGTGCGCCTAGGCTGCCACTATCTTGTCTACTATACCATAGGCTATAGCCTCCTGCGCATCCATCCAGTGGTCCTTGTCAAAGTCCTCCTTTATGCGGTCTGTATCCTTTCCGCAGTTAGCGGCCAGTATGCGTGCGGCCATCTCCTTTGCCTTGGCTATCTGTTTGGCATGTATCTCTATCTCCCACATTCTGCCGCGAAAACCACCCATGCTGGGCTGGTGTATCATCACCTCGGCCATGGGGTATATGTAGCGGTGTCCCTTTTCTCCTGCCGATAGCAGTATGGCCGCCATAGATGCCGCATGTCCTATGCAATAGGTATATACGGGCGCAGCTATGCTCTGCATCATATCGTGTATGGCATTGCCTGCCGTCACCATGCCGCCTGGGCTGTTTATATAGAAGTGTATGGGCCTGGCAGCATCTATACCCGCCAGGTAGCACAGTTGCTCCACTATCACCCGGGCGTTATCATCTTCTACCGCTCCCCACAGAAATATCATGCGCTGCTCCAGCAGGTTGCGGTTCAGCACCTGCTGCATGCCAAGTGCCTGTTGTTTATTAGTATCGGTATCGGGTGGAGTATCGGTCGCAAGAAAGCTGTTCATGGTCTTTTTTACCACAAACATAGAGGGTGGAGTATACTCCAATGTTCACACCTTTTATCAGGAAAATTCTATTTCGCCCTGCAGAAAGGTCACTGCATTGCCGCTTATGGCCACGCGTTCGCCCTGCATCTTGCACCATAGGTAGCCCTTGCGTTCCGATAGTTGTATGGCCGATAGCTTGTCGCGCCCCAGCTCTGCCGACCAGTAGGGGGTAAGGGTAGTATGGGCCGATCCCGTTACCGGGTCCTCGTTTATGCCCGATCGCGGGCCGAAGAAGCGCGATACGAAGTCCACATCCGTACCTGCTGCTGTCACTATGATGCCCCGGGCATCTAGTGTGGCAAGAGCGGCAAGATCGGGGCGAAGCCTGATAACATCCTGCTCCGACGGCAGTACCGCCATATAGTCCGTCTTTCCTTTGAAGGTCTCCATAGGCTCTATACCCAGTCCTTCTACCAGCGCGGCAGGCGTGGCCACTTTCTCGTATGTATCTACAGGAAAATCCAGCGTCAGAAGGTCGTTCTCCCTGGTCACCCTCAGTGTACCGCTGCGGTGCGAGTGGAAAGCCAGTTCCGATGCCGTAGCATTGTAATGCTGGAATATGATGTGTGCCGCAGCAAGTGTGGCATGCCCGCACAGGTCTACCTCTACTGTAGGGGTGAACCAGCGTATCTCATACCCCACATCAGTGGTCACTATGAATGCGGTCTCGGCCAGGTTGTTCTCTGCGGCTATGGCTTGCATAGCTGTCTCTGGCAGCCATTCGGGCAGCATGCACACCGCCGCCGGGTTGCCTCTGAACAATCTATCGGTAAAGGCATCGGCCTGGTACATCTTTATTTTCATTGTAGCGAACTGTTTTTCTGACATAATGATCGGGAGTAGACTGACAAACAGTGACAATATTACACAGATCGGATCCGATATCATTGCCCCAAATGTGAAAGATATTTTAAATCGGAACCTGCATATAGAATGCCATTGTATGACCTTGCCAGGTCTCAGCAAAAGCACTCCTATATAATGGCTTGCCCAAGAGTATGTTAAGCTTATTTTCGTCTTGTCATAAGCGGTCATTTTAACAAGATCATAATGGCATAAGGCAATATTTTTGATAGAGTAATTGCAAACAAAAAACTTACAACAGAACAGCTATGAGAAATAAATTGTTTCCCGTTATCGCTACAGCTGCCCTCACGTCCGTGGCCACTCTGTTCGTCGCATCGCGTGTGCTCGACCGTGACCAGGGCCACTTTGCTGTTACCAATAGCAGGCCAGTGCCTGTCAATTATGTCAATTATGCCGGTGCGGCCGCTCCCGCCGGTGCCGGTTTCGAACTGGCCGCAGAATCGTCGGTAAAGGCAGTGGTACACATCAAGACCGCCACCGCCGCGCGCATCATCACCGACAATAGTATGGGCGATGTGTTCAACCAGCTCTTCGGCCAGCGACAATATTATATACCCTCGCAGACCGGTTCGGGCTCTGGCGTGGTCATAAGCCCTGATGGCTATATAGTCACCAACAACCATGTGGTGGCCGATGCCAATGAGGTCACTGTCACCTTCAACGACCGCTATACGGCCAAGGCAAAGGTGATAGGCACCGACCCATCTACCGACATAGCAGTACTGCAGGTAGAGGGCGAGCGCAATATTCCCTTCATGGAGTTTGGCAATTCCGATGATGTGAAGCTGGGCCAGTGGGTGCTTGCGGTGGGTTTCCCGCTCAATCTCGATGCTACCGTCACTGCGGGTATAGTCAGTGCCAAGGGCCGTGCCCTGGGGGTCAACAGGCAGCGCTCCGGCGCTCCCATCGAGTCTTTCATACAGACCGATGCTGCCGTGAACCCGGGTAACAGTGGTGGTGCGCTGGTAAATACCACTGGCCAGCTTATAGGCATCAACTCTGCCATAGCATCGCCCACCGGTTCTTATGCGGGTTACTCCTATGCCATACCTGCCAATATAGTACGCAAGGTTGTCAACGACCTCATGCGATATGGTGCCGTGCAGCGTGCGTACATGGGTGTAGAATACCTGGATAGCCGCACCGCCAGCCCCGAAGCGCTTACTGCTGCGGGCCTCGATAAGACCGAAGGGGTGTACATTACCAACATCAAGGCAAATAGTGGCGCTGCAAAGGCCGGTCTGAAGAAGGGCGATATAATAACCCAGATAAACGGTGTGCCTGTGAACAGCGCATCGGATGTACAGGGCCAGATAGCCCGCTACCGTCCCGGCGACAACATCAGCATAATGTTCAACCGCAGTAGCAAGATGATGACCGCCAATGTGCAGCTTACCAATTTCAGCGGTACTACCGATATTCTGAAAAGCAATTCATCTGCCAGGATGCTGGGTGCTACTTTCCGCCCCGTTACCGATAGCGAGAAAGAGAAGTATGGCATAGATAAAGGCATAGTGGTCTCTGACGCCGGTACAGGGGCACTGGCCCATCAGGCCAAGATCCGTAAGGGCTTTATCATTACAGGTATCAACAACATACCAGTTGGTGCCGTGGCCGATCTCCAGCAATTGCTCGTCAGCAACAGTACCGTGCAGATAGCAGGTTTTTATCCCGGTACACAGGGCATGTACTATTACACCATCAACAACAACGGTGCCGAATAATATATAACGAGCCGACCGGGTCAAAAGGGTGCCAGATAGGAATGTGTGATGAAGAATATAGTGTAAGAGCCCTTTTTCCCGGTCGTTTTCGTTTCATTATAAATATGTTTGTTTAGTTTGGAAATTACAGATCGTAAGGGCCGTCCCATTTTTGGGATGGCCCTTTTACTTTATAGCTACTGTGGCCTATCAGGATCGTATCGTTACCCTGGCCTGCCAAAACAAACTGTTATGGTCGAAAATTCAATAATTGTATCTGTTTTGTTTCCGTTGGAATGCTGAATTTTGTGCCTTCAGCGGGGTATGCAAGACCTTTTATCCTCGCCCTGATACATAACCCGATCGAACCGGCTCATATGACACGACAGACGAAAGCATACATCTCGCTAATATTCATTTGTGTAGTATGGGGTACTACCTATCTCGCCATCAGGGTAGGTGTTCTGCATTATCCTCCCTTCCTGTTCGCCGGCGTAAGGCAGGTAGTGGCAGGCCTTATACTCATACCGCTGGCACTGATCGGCAACAGGCGCACCGACCTGAGCATGCTGAACCTGAGGCGGCAGGCTTTTATGGGTTTCCTTATGCTCACAGTGGGCAATGGTGGCGTTACCTGGGCCGAGAAGTACATACCCAGCGGCATAGCTGCGTTGCTGTGCTGCATGATGCCCATTTTCGCCGTACTGTTCAATCTCGCCTCTTCAAAGAAAGACCATTTCAATGCCACCATAGGTACCGGCATGCTATTGGGTATATGCGGGGTGGGCCTCATCTTCCGGCACAACATTGCCGACCTTGCCCGGCCCGAATATATAGGTGGTATGGTGGGTATACTGCTGGCCACTGCGGGCTGGGCATATGGCAGTACGCTCAGCAAGCGTTATGGCGCAGCCGAGAACCCACTGTTCAATGCCGGTCTGCAATTATCCCTGGGTGGTATATTCATGCTGCTGCTCAGCCCCATTGCCGATGACCATTCCGCCCCCCTGGTATGGAACAACGATGGTATGCTGTCGCTGCTCTACCTCATCACCTTTGGTTCTGTACTGGCCTATGCGGCCTATATGTTCGCCCTGCGTGTACTGCCTGTAGGGGTAGCTACCATCTATGCCTATGTCAATCCCCTTATAGCTGTTATAGCCGGTTATCTGTTCCTCCACGAGGAGCTGAATATATATGTAGGGCTTGCCTTTATCACCATCGTCATCAGTGTCTTCCTGGTAAATCGCGGCTACAGGCAGCAGCATAAGGAGGCCGCTACAAAAAAAGGAACGGAAATGGCCGATACATTCCCGGAGAATGCCCCGGCCGAGTCATAAACAACAAAAACCATGTGATATGGAACAGACAATTTCAATTACATCTCACACCGAAAGAAAGGTGACCGATACCAGGGCGCTGCCCTTTGGTAAAGTGCCTACAGAGCACATGTTCATAGCCGAATACAAGGACGGCAAATGGCAGAACGCCTCGGTGACACCTTTTCACGATCTCTCGCTCAGTCCCATAGCCCTCTGCCTGCACTACGGGCAAACGGTGTTCGAGGGAATGAAGGCTTTCCGCATGAACGATGGCAACATCAATGTGTTCCGCATGGACAAGCACTACGACCGTTTCAACCTGTCCCTGCAGCGTATGTGCATGCCTGCAGTTCCCAAAGATCTTTTTGTCAATGCCATTCATCAACTAGTGGCCATCGATGCCGATTGGGTACCTACCGATGAGGATGGCTCGCTCTATATACGCCCCTTTATGATAGCTACCGAGGCCCGGATAGGCGTAAAAGTGGCCGACGAATACCTCTTCATGGTAGTGTGCAGCCCTGCTTTCCTATATTACTCGCAGCCCCTGCGGGTAAAGGTAGAGACAACGTATGTACGCGCAGCCGAGGGCGGTACAGGCATGGCCAAATGCGGAGGCAACTATGGTGGTGCGTTCTATCCTGCAGGCCTGGCGCGTGAAGAGGGCTTCGACCAGGTACTCTGGACCGACAGCAAGACCCATGAATATATAGAGGAGTCGGGCACTATGAACGCCATGTTCTTTATAGATGATACCCTCATTACGCCATCCCTGTCAGGTTCCATACTCGATGGTGTTACTCGCAATTCGCTGCTCTCCATAGCGCGCGATAAGGGTGTAAGGGTAGAGGAACGCCCCATAAAGTATACCGAGCTGCTGGCTGCCTTCCAGGCTGGTAAAAGGGTAGAGGCCTTCGGTGCCGGTACCGCGGCAGTAGTAGCGCCCATAGCTACCATATCCATCCACGGTACCGACCATGCCTGCTATACCGGCAAGGATGCCATGATGTACAAGCTGCGTAGCTGGCTTTACGATATCAGGATAGGTGCAGCACCCGATACCCACCACTGGAACTACATCATCCGCTGATCTCTTCTTGCATACATATACAGGAGCGCCGCACCATAAGTGCGGCGCCTTTTTGTATGTTCCTGTTCAAGTGGCACGGACCCTAACGGTACAAAAAAAGAGGCAGGCCATTTGCCTACCTCCTTTCCTTATTTATGAAGCGAGTTCTGGTTATCGCAGCAGGGTCACATTGCCCTTATGATTCTCTTTCTGGCCATCCCTGAATTCGGCGTCTATCACATATATATACACGCCCTCGGGTTGTGCTACGCCATTGAAGTTGCCATCCCATCCGCGGCCATCCAGCGCATTGCCGCTGAATACCTGCTGGCCCCAGCGGTTGTATATATCTATTTTGAAGGCGGTAAGGCCTTTGCTCAGCAACTGGCGGGGGAAGAAATAATCGTTCATACCATCACCATTTGGCGAGAATACGTTCGGGATGTCTATATAGCAGTCATCTGAAACAAGTATAGAGTCTGTGGTCTCGCAGCCATGCAGCGACGCTTTCACAAAGTATACGCCCGGAGCTACTATCTGTATGCTCTGTGTGGTCTCACCGGTGTTCCACAGCCAGCTTACACCACCTGTAGATGAGAACCTTTTGGCAGAAAGTTGTATGGCGTTGCTGCCCTTGCATATAGATGTATCAGGGCCCAGGTCGAAGCTAGCATAGGGGAATATGTCCACCTGTGTGTTCAGTGTTGTATCGCGGCAATATTTGTAGTATGCATTCACATTTACCACAAAGCTGCCTGTATTATTGAACGAGTGGTACACAGGGTTCACATTCTTTATACTGTCGTTCGGCTCGAAGTACCAGGTATATCCGTCCACACCTTCACCCACATTGTTCAGCGTGAACGTCATGTATTTGCCTATACATGATACCTTGTCGGTAAGAGAAAGGTCGGGGTAGGGCATCGTCCATATCCGTGCTGATATCTTTCTGCGGTCGCTCACACAGCCCTCTGCCGAGGTCTGCGTCACATACCACGATTCCACACCACCCAGCGCTGTAGATGGCGTAGGTGCTGTGCTTATACCCGTACCGCCCTCGGCGCTGGTATACCACAGCAGGTTGGTACCCGCTACCGAGAATGGTATCGCCAGGTCGTACTGGCAATAGTTCGTATCAGGCCCTATCGGTGCATCAGGTGTCTGGTTCACTACCACGTTCACCGTTGTTGGCACTGTACAGCCGTTCAGTGTCACATTTACTGTATATACGCCGGTCGATACTGTTTGCACATGCGCTATGTAGGGGTCTTCGTCTACCGATGAGTAGGTGCCCGGTCCGGTCCATGAATAAGATGTTGCCCCGTTGGACGAAGAACTGTAGAGGAACAGTGTATCGCCGGAACATACAGGTGCATTACTGCTGGCCGATGGTATAGGCCTCACACGCACCTCTACATAGGTCGATGAGTAGTTGAAACAGTTGTTCTTCGATACCGTTACCGAGTACACACCCGTATTGGCCAGTGTGGCAGGGTATATCATGGGGTTCTGCAGGGTAGATATGAAACCTGCCGGTCCTTCCCACGACCACGATACACCTGTTGTGGCACTGCTGGCGAACAGCTTCAGCGTATCGCCCTCGCACACATAGCTGTTGCTTGTCACCCCGCCCAGGTCAGGCGCAGGTGGGTCTACCAGTGTCAATGGCCCTATGACGTTGTAAGGGCATGCCGCAAGTATTATGGTAATGTCCGAGTACACACCTGCTATCAGTGCGTTCAGGGTCACCTGGCCTGTAGGTCCGGCGGTCACTACCTGTGTTTGCGGTATGCCGTTTATCTTATAGCTTACGGTATAGGTAGTATCGGGAACTATCATACCGCCTATCACTATGGTGCCATCGGCCCCTCCGCATGTGGTGGGGTTGGTAGATGTGGCTATGCTAATGATGCGGGGTGCGGGGTTCAGCAGCACGGCCACGTTCGTATCCATACAGCCTTTCGCATCCATTACTATCACCGTATATGAGCCGGCGGTAAGGCCGGTAGCTGTAGCGGTAGACTGTGGCGGTGCTGTAGACCACGAATAGACATATGGCCCCGTACCCGATGTGGGCAAAACCGTGGCCGATCCATTATTATACCCGTTACACGTCGGTGTGTCTACCGTTACCGTGGTGGTCACATTGGGTAATATGGATACATTGAAAACATGCGTTCGCGTACAACTGGATGTATTGGTCACCGTCACCGTATAGGCGGTCGTTACCGTCGGGCTCGCCACCGGATTGGCACAGGTAGTACAGCTTAGTCCCGTAGCAGGCGCCCAAGAATAGGTAAGCGGTATGGCCACATCGGTAGCATTGGGATATAATGTGGTGCTGCGGCCCAGGCATATCGCAGTATCGTTAGATGGATGCAGTGCCAGGTGCGCAGGTTTGATGGTGGTATACAGCGTATCGGGGCAGCCAAAGCCGGTATAGGGTGTCAGTATCACCGCTATAGTAGTAGGGCTCGATGGGAAGGGTGTCACTATCAGCGTATCGTTCGTGCCATATAAAATAGAGAAGGTGGCAGAGTCGTACCATGCATACGAAGCAAACCCCGGAGGGGCAGTGAGTACGGGAGGTGTAAGGGTATCGCACGCAGTAGTACTTACCTGGAACAGGCCACAGCTAAGGTCTATATATGCATAGCCGTAGTGGCCGCCCTGCGAGCAGTCGGCCGTGGTGAATTCTATACCTACAGTAGAGCCACCCATACCCGAAAGGTCTATAACACCTGTAGACCATGGCAGGTAGCGTATAGATGCTGAACCTGAGCCTACCGTGATGAAGCCGGGCAGTGAGGCATTCACTACATAGCTGTAATCGGCACATGGTATCGGGGCCAGTGTGGCAGAGTCATATGCCCTAACTATGAAACGGGGTTGTTGCGCTGCCGGGTGACCGGGATCTTGCAACACTGTAGCATAGCGGTACACAAGGCTATAGTTCGATACCGATGATGGTACGTTCACAAAGTAGGTGGCCCTTTCGGCCTGCGCACTGGTACCATTGTTGCCCAGCCTGAAGGCATATGAACCGCCACCGGGTGGCAGTATAGGGAAACCACCCACGGGGTCGGTAGCGCCGCCGGCACAGCCTACAAGGCCTGTGGCATTCACCAGCGTATGGCGACAGGCTATGGGTGCCACCGGGGCAGCGCCTATAGACGGCACACCACTAGGGCAGCAAGAGCCTATATAATAGTTCCAGATACTAAGGTCGCCGAGCTCGAAGTCTATGTTCGTCGGGCAGGTCATTTGCGCGCCTGACTGATAAGAGAACCCCGCGATAAGAAGAAATAAACTGAGTAATTTTCTGATGTTCATGGTAGGTCATTGGTGTTTGACTGCAATAATGGGTCGTACTAAGGTCGTGTTAAAATAGCTCTTTTGGCAATTTAAGAATATGTTTTTTATTTTTCTAGTGTAATTAAATATTTAAAAATAAAAATACAAAAGCGGTTAAAATAACTATCGAAAGATCAGCCGATAATTAATATCAGCGATAGGGAGGGGACATGCAGCACAAAAAGCAGGGGAACTCGACAAGAAAGACGAGTGCAACACACATATGGTTTGCATTACGCACAGATATAATTATGCATATTGCGTAAATGTCTCAACTGTCAGCAAAATGCTAACAAGACCAAGGAAAAATTTGATGGAAAATAAGGCTATGCCAGTTCTATTACCGTTATCTCCGGCAGTACACCCAGCCTGCCCGGGTACCCCAGGAACCCGAAACCCCGGTTCACATACAGGCATTGATCGCCGTCGCGGTACAGGCCGGCCCATTCATCGTACACATACTGTACGGGGCTCCATTTCAGCCATTTGCTATCTACCCCGAACTGCATGCCATGTGTATGCCCGCTCAGCATCAGCGATACATCCTTGTACGAGTTCAGCACCTCTCCGCGCCAGTGCGAGGGGTCGTGCGACAGCAGTATCTTAAAAGGTATGTTCTTTTCAGGCAGGCCCTCATAGGCCTTGCCCATATTGCCATATTTGGGAAAGTTCGCCTTTGCGCTCCAGTTCTCTATGCCTACCAGCGCTATTTTTTCGTTGCCGCGCTCCAGCACCACATGTTCGTTCATCAGCAGCCGCCAGCCCACTTCGGCATGTATACCCTTCAGTTTTTCCAGGTTGGCTCTCTTTTCTTGTGCGGATGCCCATGGTACATAGTCGCCATAGTCGTGGTTGCCCAGGGTAGAGTAGACACCCATAGGCGCTTTCAGGCGAGAGTATATGGCCTTGAAGCGGTCGTCTATCTCATCTGCCACATTGTTCACCAGGTCTCCGGTGAATAGTATTATGTCCGCCTCCTGGTGCAGTATACGCTCTATACCGTGTTCCACCGCCCGGTGGTCGTCAAAGCTGCCGGTATGTATATCCGATATCTGCACTATCCGCAGCCCTTTGAAGGCATCGGGCAGCGATGCGAAGCTCAGTTTTATCTTGCGCACACGGTAGCGGTACCTGTTGGTGATACCCGCCGTAAAACCCACCAGCGACAGCCCGCCCAGTACCAGCGCTGCCTGCCTCATGAACACCGAGCGGTCTATGGTCATGCTCTGGTCGGCGGGTGATGTGCCGGGGGCCGGGTTGCGAAAAGCCAGCGAGGCTATCATCCAGGTTATCAGCCTGCGTATATCGTCTATCAGCATTACCAGCATCACCAGTATCTTGCCTACGGTAAAGCCCAGCACCATGGCTATGTATATGTTGCGCAGCAGGTGCGGCACCTCGGCCCAGTTTATGGCCCTGAACAGTACCAATCCGCCCCATGCCATGAGCGTAAAGGCCACATACAGCGCAGTGAGCGATATGCGCCATACCGGCTGCATGGTACGCAGCGCCCCACGCACTGCTATGAAACTATAATACTCTGCAAGCAGAATGATGCTGAGGATGATGATGAAACGTATACTCATGTCGGTAGAGGCAAAGGTCAAAGGTCGGGGGTTTATGCACCCCCTGCGCTATCTGTATGTCATTAAAATTTCAAAAACTCTTCCATTTGTATGCTTATGAGCCGCCCGGTCTCGGACCTCAATAGCACACCATCGTTGTTTATCTCTTCCTTCACCTTCGACAGCAGCATCTTGTTATACAGCACATTTACACGCAGATAGTTCAGTATGGCCGTCATATGCTCTATGCCGCGCAGGTTGCCTGCGCGCCCGTCCGACAGGCCCACAAGCGCTGCCTTCTTGTACCACCAGCATTTCTTCACATCGCTGTTGTCCATCATCATCTTCAGCACCCCGGGGAAACTGGCGTTATACTCCGGCATCACAAATACGAATTTGGTGGCCGGTATCAGGTACTGCTGTTCCAGTTCCTGCATGGCCGCGCCACGCTCCCATACCTGTTTCCCCTCCAGCGATAGCAGTTGCACATCGCTTGTCTGTCCACTTAGTTCTTTAAGGTACACATTCGCTATGCGCATGGTCATACTATCCCGGCGATCCGTTCCTGCTATTATTGTTATCATATGTTCTCCTGCTTATATCATGCCTCTTTTTTCCTAGTGGCAGAGGTCTTTATCTTCAAAGGTGGCAACATTTTGCCACATTGTACAAAATGATGGTATAGAAGCACTTGATAATAGTGGCCGTGCAAAGTATGTATCGTTCCCTACAAATGAATGAAGCCCACATTCTCCTCCCCGCCAAAGGCATTGCGTATGCGGTCGGCATGGGTATCGGTCAGTATCACTTGCCCAAAAGCATCGCTGCGTATGATGCGCAGCAGGGCCTCCATACGGCTCTGATCCAGCTTCTCGAATATGTCGTCCAGTAGCAGTATGGGCTTGTGGCCCAGCGCCCGGGTGAGCCATGCATACTGAGCCAGTTTCAGCGCGAACAGGAAACTCTTCTTCTGTCCCTGCGACCCGAAACTTTTCAGCAGCATACCGTTCAGCTCCAGTTCCCAGTCGTCCTTGTGTATGCCGCGTAGTGTACGCTGGTAGCGCAGGTCGTGGTCCAGTCCCTGTTCCAGCCACGTTAGCAGTGGCTTTTGCAGCAGGTCGCTCACATAGGTCACTTGTATGGCCTCGTTACCGCCGGACAGGCGATGGTAAAAGTCTGACAGCAGCGGCAGAAAGTCTTTCAGGAAGCCGGTACGCCTTCTATATATGAGGTCGGCATCGGCGGCCAGGCAGGTATTATAATATTCCAGCTCGGTGTACTGGCCTGTTGTGGGCCGCGTGGCCTGGTTCTTCAGCCATGCATTGCGCTGCAGCAGTATGCGCTGGTAGTGTATCAGCCTTTCCAGGTATTCTTTGTCGGCCTGTCCCAGTATACCGTCCACCCATTTGCGGCGCAGCTCGCTGTGCTCGTTTATCAGCTCTATATCATCGGGGGCTATCATCACGGCTGCATAGGTGCCTATATGGTCGGTCAGCTTTTCATACTCTACATTGTTCTTATATATTTCTTTTTTTCCTGCCTTCCATTTGCAGCTTATGGTATCCGTCTGCCCATCTTTCCTGAATTCCCCCGTCACCCTGAACCCGTCCGTTCCGTTCTGTGCGCTGTTCTGCTGGTAGGCGCTAAAGTAGCTTTTGGTATAGCACAGGTAGTATACGGCATCCAGCAGGTTGGTCTTGCCGCTGCCGTTGGGGCCGGTTATACACATTACCGGTCGGGGAAACTCATACACTGCTGATGTATAATTGCGATATTGCAGCAGCGATATTTTGTCAATAGCTATCAAAGGCGGTTGGGGGAACAAAAATTTTTATAAATTCGCACAAATTTAAAAAATAGTGCAGACTACTTTCGGGAAAGATACATATCTGTATTGGTATGAGATGATGCTTCTGCTGCGCCGCTTCGAAGAGAAGGCCGGACAGCTTTATGGCATGCAGAAGATCAGGGGTTTTTGCCATCTATATATAGGACAGGAGGCAGTAGCAGCCGGTATGATGACCGCTATACGCCCCGATGACAACCTGATAACCGCCTACCGCGACCATGGGCTGGCCATAGCCAAGGGCATGACCTCTAACGAGTGCATGGCCGAGCTTTATGGTAAAGCCACCGGCTGCACCAAGGGCAAGGGTGGCAGTATGCACTTCTTCTCCAAAGAAAAGAGGTTCTTCGGTGGGCATGGTATAGTAGGCGGCCAGATAGGTCTGGGTGCCGGTATCGCCTTTGCCGATCAGTATAATGGCAACGACAGGGCCACTATCTGCATGTTCGGCGATGGCGCTGCGCGCCAGGGCCTGCTGCACGAGACCTTCAATATGGCCGTGCTGTGGCAGCTGCCCGTGGTCTTCATTTGCGAGAACAACTACTATGCAATGGGTACATCTGTAGGCCGCACCGCCAAGCAGACCGACATCTACCCGCTGGCCGATGCCTATGGTATGCCCGGCGACAGCGTAGATGGTATGAGCTGCGAAGAGGTACACAATGCCATAGACCGCGCTGTACGCCGTGCGCGCGAGGGTGGCGGACCTACCTTCCTGGAGATAAAGACCTACCGTTATCGCGGCCACTCTATGAGCGACCCTGCCAAATACCGTACCAAGGAAGAAGTGGAGGAATACAAGGAAAAAGACCCCATAAACCAGGTACTGAAGGTAATAACGGAAAACAACTATGCTACCCAGGAGCAGATAGAGCAGATAAATGAAAAGGTGCGTATGGAAGTGGAAGAATGTGTACGCTTTGCCGAAGAAAGCCCATGGCCCGATGACAGCGAGCTGTACAAGGATATCTATGCCGATACAGATTACCCCTACATAACCGACTAGTACACAGCCCATTATTCAAATAAAACAAACAACGTAAATACGATAATCATTTATTATGGCAAACTCAGCAAGGAATCTTCCCGGTGTAGAGAAAGAGACCGAAACAGTATACCCCGAGGTGAACCCGATGGACAACCTGACGGTGGCCTATGAAAAGAACAAAAAAATGATCAGCACCGTTACTACCGTTATACTGGTAGTGGTGGTAGGTTACTTCGGGTATATGAAGATGTACAAAGAGCCTAATGAAACGAAGGCCAATGCTGCTATGTACTGGCCCCAGCTCTACTTCCAGGTAGACTCTCTGAACCAGGCCCTTAACGGCGATGGCAAGAACATAGGTTTCTCCAAGATAGCCCAGAAATATAGCGGCACTCCCGCGGGCAACCTGGCTCATTACTATGCCGGTATATGCTACCTGAAGATGGGCGATAATGCCAAGGCCATCACATCCTTCCAGGCGTTCGATGGTGGTAGCACTATGCTCGGTCGCCAGGCGGCCGGTATGCTGGGTCTCGCATACCTGGAAAGCGGCAATAACGAAAAAGCCATAGAGAGCTTCAAGAAAGCTACTTCCGAGAAGGAAGATGGCCTCATCACACCTATGTACCTCTACCACATGGGTATGGCATACCAGGCCACCAATAAGGCCAACGAAGCAAAAGAAGCCTTCAAGCGTATACGCGATGAATACCCCCGCAGCCCACAGGCCCGCGATATGGATAAGGAGCTGGCTCGCCTTGGTGAGGTGAACTAATGGACCATCGATACAGATAAACCGGAAAGGCCCCTCGCAACAGGGGTCTTTTTTATTGGCATAATGCAATGTACCTGACCAATGTCAGCCCCCGAAATGACCATGTTATGACACGATCATTTCCTTGTTGGCTGGCCCAAAAGTATCTTTGCACCTGTTACCGATCCATATCACACAGTGCGAGTAAGGCATACAACAGAAGAGTTCATAGTCACCGGCATCAACTACAAAAAAAGCGATGCTGCGGTAAGGGGTCAGTTCGCGGTCAATAACGAACAGTATGCGGCATTGCTGGCCACAGCATGCCAGTTCGGTATATCCGATATGTTCGTGCTTTCTACCTGCAACCGCACCGAGATATACGGCTTTGCCGAACGCCCGGAGCGTTTCGCAGAGCTTATCTGCAGTGTTTGCACAGGCAGTCCCGATACTTTTGCCGAAATGGCCTATACCAAGGCAGGCAGCGAGGCTGCTACACACCTCTACCGCGTAGCCGCCGGCCTCGATTCCCAGATACTTGGCGACTACGAGATACTAGGCCAGATAAAGAATGCTGTGAAGCAGGCGCGTGCCGCCGGTTTCATAGGCCAGTACATGGATCGCCTGCTGGGCTCGGTGCTGCAGGCTTCCAAGGCCATAAAGACCCATACTGCTCTTAGCGGTGGTACCGTATCGGTATCGTTCGCGGCCATACAGTACATCCGCGAATATGCCGAAAGCCGTGGCGCAGACCCCGCCGGGCTGAAGATAGCGCTGGTAGGTACAGGAAAAATAGGCCGCGTTACCTGCCGCAACATACTGGACTACCTGCATACCCACAATATCTGCCTCATAAACCGTACCGAGGCCACAGCACAGGCGCTTGCTGCAGAGCTGGGCCTGCGCTCGGCGCCCTTATCGGCCCTGGCCGCGGAGGCCGCTTTGGCCGATATAGTACTGGTCTCTACCAATGCCACCGAACCTGTGATCACCGCACCGCACCTGGCTGGTAGCGGTCAGAAGCTCATCATAGACATATCTGTTCCCTGCAATGTGGCCGACGATGCACAGCGGCTGCCCGGCATCACTTTCGTAGATGTGGACCAGCTTTCCCGCATCAAAGACGAGACCTTGCAGAAACGCAGCGCCGAGGTGCCCAAGGCCCTCGCTATCATAAACGAGCACATGGCAGAGTTCAGCGCATGGTGCCATATGCGCAGGCATGCGCCTGTTATAAAGGAAATGAAAAGCAAGCTCATGGGCATACCTTTCATTAGCCCTGTACTGCTGTGCGATCACCAGCATACCGGGCAGGAAGAAAAGGTCCAAAAGGTGCTCAATGACTTTGCTGTCAATATACGCAACGGCAATACGCCCGGTTGCTACTACATTCAAGCCATCAACGATCTTATAGCCTGATGACCCACAAGCCGATACGCATAGGAACACGCGAAAGCCAATTGGCCGTGTGGCAGGCTGCCGCTGTGCAGCGCCTGCTGGCACAGCACGGTCATACATCGGAACTTGTATACATAAAAAGCGAGGGCGATACCGACCTCAAGACACCACTGTACGAGATAGGCGTTCAGGGTATATTCACCCGCTCGCTGGATATAGCCCTGCTGAACGGGCAGGTAGATATCGCGGTCCATTCTATGAAGGATGTGCCCACTATGATGGCCAAAGGCATAGTACAGGCTGCGGTATTGCCGCGTGCCTCTCATGCTGATATACTGGTACCCGGCCCCGGCTTCACTGCCGACAGGACCGAAGCACCGGCCACCATAGCTACCAGCAGCATACGGCGCAAGACACAATGGCTGCACCGCTACCCGGCCGATAGTATAGACAACTTGCGAGGCAATGTGAATACACGCCTGGCCAAGGTGCAGGAAAGTACCTGGCATGGGGCCATCTTTGCGGCCGCAGGGCTGGACAGATTGGACCTGAGGCCCGAGGACTCGATACTGCTGGACTGGATGCTACCAGCCCCTGCACAGGGTGCCATAGTGGTCGTATGCCGTGAGGAAGATACTTATTGTGCCGATGCCTGTGCCGGGTTCAACGACGCACATACTGCCCTTTGTGCGGCCATAGAGCGCGACCTGCTGCGTACCCTTATGGGCGGCTGCTCTACACCCATCAGTGCGCTGGCCGAGATAGTGAATGATACTGTGATACTGAAAGCCAACGTTCTCAGTGTAGATGGAGGCTCCAAGATAGAGATAGAAAAGACCGCTGCGATAGCAGATGCCCGCGACCTGGGTAGCGAGGCCGGAGCCGAGCTACTGGCCAATGGCGCCCGCCAGCTACTGCACCGCGCGGTATGATATATGAACAGAACGATATCCATACTATGTACCGGCCACCTGCCTGCTCATGTGGCAGATGAGGCTACCGCCTCGGGCAAGGTTCGGCTGGATGTTATCCCCTTCATAGACATAACTCATGTAGACAGTTATGATATGACAGCCCACATTTCAGAGCTGGCAGCCAAAGATCTCAATGCGGTCTTTACCAGCAGCAATGGGGTAGAGGCGGTGGCGGCCATGTTGGGTGGTAAAGACACGAAGTGGAAGATATTTTGTTTAGGTAATAAAACAAAAAACACTGTTTATCAGTATTTTGATAAAAATAAAATATTATCAGAATGTGATAATGCACAACAGTTGGCAGATATGCTTATCGGGCTGCGAGTGAAAGATGTTACCTTCTTTTGTGGCGATAGCCGTATGGATATTTTACCTCATGCCCTGGCAGGTGCAGGGGTAAAGGTAGAAGAGCTGGTGGTATACAATACTACCGAAACACCGCATGTAATATCTACCGGTTATGATGGGGTACTATTCTTTAGCCCCTCTGCAGTAAGGAGTTTTTTCAGTGTCAATACACTTGGGGCAGATGCCGTTCTGTTCGCCATCGGCGATACTACAGCGGCAGAGATAATGAGGTATTCTAAGGCAAAGATCATTATCTCCCCATCTCCGTCAAAAGAGGAAATGATAAATGATGTTGTAAATTATTTTTTTATCAAATAATTGATTTTTAATTAATTGTAAGAACAAACGAAACTAAACATAAAATGTCGGAACTGAAGAACGATCTTTTGCTGCGCGCTCTAAGGGGCGAAGAACTGAGCCGCCCACCCGTATGGATGATGAGGCAGGCCGGCCGCTACCTGCCGGACTATATAAAGCTGCGTGAAAAATATGATTTTTTCACACGCGTGGAAACGCCAGAGCTCGCCTGCGAAATAACCTTGCAACCGGTAGACCAGGTAGGCGTAGATGCTGCCATCATTTTTTCCGACATACTGGTGATACCCCAGGCCATGGGCATGCAGGTGCTGCTGGAGGAGGGCAAAGGCCCTCTCTTACCCTCTGTGGTGAAGAACGAGGCCGACATAGATGCTCTCATCACTACCGATACAGAAGAAAGGCTGCACTATGTAATGAAAACCCTTTCCCTCACCAAACAGGAGCTGAACGGCCGCGTACCCCTCATAGGTTTCGCAGGCGCTCCATGGACCCTCCTTTGTTATATGGTAGAGGGTAAAGGCAGCAAGACCTTCGATAAGGCAAAACAATTCTGTTTTACAAAGCCTGAACTGGCTCACAAGCTGTTACAGAAGATAACTGATATGACCATTAAATACCTGATAGCCCAGACAAAGGCCGGTGCCGACCTGGTACAGGTGTTCGATAGCTGGAGCGGTATGCTGAGCCCTGCCGATTTCAAGATATATGCCGAGCCCTACCTGCTGCAGATAGCCGATGCCGTGGGCAAGCATGCACCTGTCATACTTTTCCCTAAGGGTAGCTGGTATGCTCTGGCCGATCTGAGCAATAGCAGCGCCTCGGGTCTCGGCCTCGATTGGAGCCTTACCCCCTCGCTTGCCCGTCAGCTCACAGGAAACAAGATAACCCTGCAGGGCAACTTCGACCCTGCCAAGCTGCTGGCTCCAATACCGCAGATAAAGAAGGAAGTAAAGGAAATGATAGATGCCTTTGGCACACAGAGGTATATAGCCAATCTGGGGCACGGTATATTGCCTAATGTGCCCGTAGACCATGCAAAAGCATTTGTAGATACAGTTAAGGAATACAGTAAATAGCATTTCTGTTTCATTGTAATTTAATATTTTATTATGAATTTCAGAGAACGTTTCGTAGAGTACATCCATCAGTTGCAAGATACTATATGTACTGGCCTGGAACAGGCCGATGGTAAGGCTACCTTCGTAGAGGATAGGTGGGAAAGGCCGGAAGGTGGCGGTGGCAAGACCCGTGTGATAGCCGATGGCAATGTACTGGAGAAAGGTGGTGTCAATACATCGGTGGTACATGGTCCGCTGCCTGCATCTATGCAGCAGATGTTCGGCGTTGCGGATTGTGACTTTTTTGCATGTGGTCTTTCTATGGTGTTGCATCCGCTCAATCCGTTCGTTCCCACCACGCATGCCAATTGGCGTTATTTTGAACTGTATAACAAAAATGGCGACCGTATAGATAGCTGGTTCGGTGGCGGTGCAGACCTCACACCTTATTACCTGTTCGAGGAAGATGCAAGGCATTTTCACACCACCCTCAAAAATGCCATAGCGCCCTTCGGCGAAGAACTGTACCCATTATATAAGAAACAATGCGATGAGTATTTTGCCAATAAGCACCGCAATAACGAGATGCGTGGCATAGGCGGCGTGTTCTACGACCACCTGAGACCCACCGATGAGGCCGACCGTGAAAGGCTTTTTGCCTTTCAGCAGGCCAATGGCGATTGCTTCCTGGATGCCTACCTGCCCATCATCAGCAAGCGCAAGGACATGCCATATGGTACGCCCGAGGTAGAATGGCAGGAAATAAGGCGCGGCCGCTATGTGGAGTTCAACCTGGTACACGACAAGGGTACGCTCTTCGGCCTGAAGACCAATGGCCGAACCGAAAGCATACTCATGAGCCTGCCGCCACGAGCACGCTGGTACTATGCGCACGAGCCTGCCCCAGGCAGCCGCGAGGCCGAAATGATGAAGTATTATTTCCCTAATGACTGGGTCTGGGTGTGAAACAATTGAGTAATTTTACAGTATGGTAGATGAAAAGGCAATGCGGCTGTCGCAGTTACCGGCCGGTACAAAGGCCGTGATAAAAGACCATGAGGACAATGATCTGCGGCTTACACTTATGGAAATGGGTTGTGTGCCGGGCGAACCTGTATGGGTAGAGATGATAGCCCCCATGGGCGATCCGCTTGCGATAAATATAGCGGGTTACTATTTGAGCATCAGGAAAAAAGAGGCCGATAATATATGGGTCATAAGAGACCCGTCATAGGTCCTCGTATTTGTCGAAGTCCGTATTGGACACAATGTCCATGCGTATCTTGCTGAAGCGTTTGCCCCCGTTCACAAGGTCTACTCCTTCCAGTATCTTCAGTTCCACTATTGCGCCATTCAGAAAAGCAGTATCTATCATCCTGATGATCTCATTTTTGATATTGCTGTTCGTTACCTTGTCCTCATCTTCCTTCGATAGGGTAGACCCTACCTGATATTCCTTTCTTATCATATTAGCAGAAGTGTTTATCGGGGAACACAAACATAACACATCTTCAATGAAAAGATAAAAAAACTATATTTTAATATTTGTTCCACATACTCTATTCTCTGTATTTACAACAGATTGGCTAACCGTTCGTTATCGGGTCCACTCCTTCCAGTGCTTTTTCCAGCAGCGCTAGCACTGTAGCAATGTCTTCCGGGTTGCAGGTGCCCACACTTATGCGGTACCATGGCGAGCTACTATCGGCTCCAAAGCAGTAGAACGGCACCATGGCCAGTTGTGCTTTATCCAGTATATACTGCGTCACATCTTCCTGTGTCTTTAGTGTTCTTCCGGCTACGCTCCGGCCTCGCAGGTCTACCTTTACGGTCAGGTATATAGCCGCCTGTGGCGCTATACGGTCCACCGCATAGCCCTTGTTCTTCAGCGCGGTAAAACCCTCGTAGAACATTGTGAGCCGCTGCTGCAGCCCGGCCCTGAAGCCCGCCAGGTAGGCATCTACCTCGCTGGTCATGGTCAGATATTTAGCTGTGGCTTTCTGCTCGGCCATTGGTGCCCATGCGCCTATGTGGCTCAGCAGGGCTTTCATTTTGCCCAGTATCTCTGCAGGCCCCAGCGCCCAGCCCACACGCACACCCGTGGCCGCAAAGGTCTTCGATATACCATCTACGAATATGGTATACTCCTTCATCGCCGGCCGCAGCGATACAGGGGTATGGTGTTCCATACCATTATATGTCAGCAGGCCATACATCTGGTCGAACATCACATACAGTTTCTTCGCATCTCCGCTGCGGCTTGCGTTCTCGGCCAGCACCATATCGCATACACCTTCCATGGTCTCGCGGGGCATGGTAGTGCCGGTGGGGTTCTGTGGGGTACACAGGCACAGCAGGGTGGCCTCCTTTATATATGGCTCTATATCTGCCACCGATGGCATGAAGTCGTTCTCGGGGTAGGTGTCTATCATGCAGTGCTCGCCCTGGTTCATCGATACATAGTGGTTGTTGTTCCAGGATGGCACCGAGTATAACACCTTATCGCCCGCATCTACTATGGCCTTGAACAGGGTGTATATTATGGGCCGCCCGCCCGAGGCTATCAGCACCTCGTTCTGCCCATAACTGATACCCATGTACCGCTCTATAAAGGCCGATACCGATGCCCGCAGCTCTGCAAGGCCCTCTGCCGGCGGGTAGTTGGTATAGCCGTCGCGGTAGCACTGCACTATCAGGTCTTCCAGTTCTTTAGGCAGGGGAAATACCGCAGGCGCCAGGTCGCCTATGGTGTAATTATATATCTTTTCTCCGGCCTGTATGCGGCGGTTTATCTCGTTGCCCAGTTTCACTACTTCCGACCCTACCAAAGACCCTGCCAGCCTACTTAGTGTGCTCATATCTCCCGTTTGTGACCATGCAATATACGACCTGCCACCGATAAATACTAGCCTGTGAACGGGTGGTACAAAGCTATTATGGCAGGCTATCTGTATTTTTGATGAGCATATGCCGCATATCTCTATCGGGGCCGAACAACTGCATTACCTGCGCATGGGTACGGGTAGCGATGTGCTGCTCGCTTTTCATGGCTATGGCGAGCATGCGGGCACTTTTTCCGTGTTCGAAGAACATCTTGGCCACAGGTACACTATTCTCTCGTTCGATCTGCCCTACCATGGCGGTACCGCCTGGCGTGGCAAGGAACACCTTACCGCAGACGATCTGGTGATACTGGTAGCTAATGTGATGGTACAGTTCGGGGTAGATAAGATCTCCCTGATGGGGTACAGCATTGGCGGCAGGGTATGCCTTTCGGCCATGGCCGCTGCTCCGCAGCATATACATAGGGTACTTCTCATGGCCACCGATGGCCTCACGGTCAACCCGTTTTACCGTTTCTTTACCCGTGTGCCGGCCGGCAAATACGTTTTCAGGCGCTTTCTGCAGGCAGGGGAGGGTAGTATACGCCTCACCGACCTCTGTCGCCGGCTACGGCTCATACCCGATGCCTTTCACAGGCTGGCCACCCAAACGCTACGGTCTCAGGAGAGCCGCCTGCAGTTGCTTCATGCATGGCCGTGCCTTAGCCATCTTGTGCAGCCGCCCAAGGTCCTGCGGTCGGTCATAGCCACACATAAGATACCCGTATTCCTCTATATGGGTGCGTCCGATCGTGTACTGCCTCCATCACTGGCACAGCCATTCGCAAAAGGTATGGACACGGTACAGCTATACATTCTCGAAAAAGGACATCGTATATTTGATACAGGCAATGCTGCACACATAGCCGCCTCCCTGCTCTGACATGGTCATATTCATCATCTGTACTATACTCACACTGGCATATGTGGCCCTTATGGCACTATACCACAGGGGCTGGGCCATGCAGAAAGAGCTGAACGTGCATGCCCTTTACGAGCCATCTACCAAGATGTCGGTCATAATACCCGCGCGCAACGAGGAGGAGAACATAGGCGCCTGTCTCGAATCGATACTGGCGCAGAAATACCCTTCTTACCTCTACGAGGTCATAGTGGTCGACGACCATTCCGACGACCGTACGGCCATCATAGCCGAGGAATATGCCATACGGGGGGTGCGCTGCATTCGCCTGGCCGATTACCTGCCCATGGGCAATGCCCTCAATGCCTACAAGAAGATGGCGATAGCTACGGGCATATCGGAAAGCAGCGGCGCCCTCATCGTTACCACAGATGCCGATTGTGTGATGCCCAATGCCTGGCTGCGCCACATAGCGGCCATATACGAGCAGCAGCAACCCCTGATGATAGTAGCGCCGGTGATATACAATGCAAAGCGGAACCTGCTGCATATCTTCCAGCTCATAGACTTTATGAGTATGCAGGGTATAACAGGTGCTGCACATGCGCTGAAGCTGGGCAACATGAGCAATGGCGCCAATCTCGCCTTTCGCAAAAGTGCCTTCGAGCAGGTGAAGGGATATGAGGGCATCCTTGACCTCGCATCCGGCGATGACTTCCTGCTCATGATGAAGATGAACGACCTGGCGCCCACGGGTATCGCCTACTTGCGGTCGGTGAATGCTGCCGTATCAACCCTGCCACAGCCCACATGGCGCAGTTTCCTGCAGCAGCGCATACGCTGGGCCTCCAAGTCGGGCAAGTACAAAGACACCCGGCTCACCCTCATCCTCTTGCTGGTATATGCCTTCAACCTCTTGCTGCTATCCCTGGCCATCGGTAGCCTTTTCGATCGCGAGTTGCTGTTCCTTTGTGCCTGCGTCTTCGGTATAAAGGTGGTGGTCGAATTCTGGTTCCTGCGGCCTGTGGCCCGTTTCTTCCACAACGAGTGGGCACTGCTCTATTTCCCCTTCCTGCAGCCGCTGCACATCATATACATAGTGCTTGCAGGTTTTCTGGGTTTCGTAGGTGGCTATGAGTGGAAGGGCAGGAGGGTAAAGTGAAAAAGATCTGCTTTCTTTGAGGTGGCCGTTCTGCCTGCGTCACCATACAGCACATGCCCGCAAAAACCTCATATATATCCCACCGCATCCTGTTCTATATAGCCCTTCTTGTTTTCATCATTTTCAAGATACCCTATCTGAGCGATGCGTTCTATTGGGATGAAAGTTGGGTGTATGCCCCTGCTATCAAAAGCATGTACCAGGCAGGTCCCAGCCTGATGCCCGATGTGATACCTGTAGAATATTCCCGCGGTCACCCGCTCCTTCACCAATTCGCCTGTGCGGTATGGATGTATGTGTTCGGCAGTTCCAACCTCTCCATGCACTCATTTGCGCTATTCCTGTCGGCCATGCTTGCCATATCCTTGTTCGAGGTCATGCGCAGGCTCTTTGACGAGAATATCGCATTGATAAGTGCGCTGCTACTACTGGTCAATGTCACCTTTTTTGCGCAGTCCTCTTTTGTGATGACCGATATTCCACTGGCCCTTTTCGCACTGCTCGGTATCTACTATTATGCAGGTGAGCGGTACATACGCGCCATACTAGCGCTCACGGTATTGTACTACATCAAAGAAAGCGCCTGGATGATGGCATTCGTACTTGCGGCCGATGTTGCTGTCTCTGTGTGGAAAAAGGCACCGCGCAAGGTCATCATTTCCCGGGTGCTTGCTACCGTGCTGCCGGTACTGTTCATATTCGTTTATTTCCTACTTCAGAAGATACGGCTGGGCTGGTTCCTTTATCCTGCCCATACCGATATTATAGACGCCAGCCTCTTTCATACCCTCGACCATTTCCAGCGCATCCTCACTCTGCTCTTCTGGACCGACCAGATATTCCTCTATCATTTTGCCTTGGTGCTGGCTTGCGTCATTTTGTACATACGCACCCGCCGCCGGGTATTCCTATACATCACTGCTGCTTATCTGGTCATTTACCTCCATACAGTGGTACTCGGTTACAAAGACCTGCTCTATTACGTCTTCATCATAGCAATGCTGGTAGCTTTTATAGCGTTCCTGCGGTCGCCATTGTCCATGCTCACCCGCCCGCAGGCCCGTTTTCTCAAGCTGTCCACGGCTTTTTCCGTGGCCTTCAGCTATTTCTCCAGCATCAATTTTTACGAGGAAAGATATGCTTTTGTGGTCCTTCTCCTCATGTTCTTCATTCCCATGGGCATAGCTTATGGCCGCATAGTGGCCTCTTTGGGAAGAGGGAAATGGGTTATAGCCTGGGTACTGGTATTACAGTTGGGGTGCCCGGTATACATCACCGGCAACAACCAGATGATAGCATACGAACGCATAAGAGCACAGCAGCAGCTTGTGGACTACATGGAATCACAGGGCTACTACGACAAGATCATATGTGCGCCTTCCTACCTGGAAAGGGTACACCTGAATGATGCCGCCACCGGTTTCCTCAATTCCCCGAAGATCTTTCCACATGTGTACGAACACATGAGCGCTAGTACAGAGCTACTCATATTCGATAATATAGAACCGGATGTTCTGTTCCACAGACAGGTAATGGCCGATACCAATTTCCATCTCGTTCACAAGATCACTTATAAAAGAGCATGGATAGAGGTGTATGAGCGCCGCAAGTGATCCCCAAAATTTTCTTAAACACCCCTCCGTATCGCGAATAACACTTTATTTTACATTGTGATACATTTTCGCTCGTGGGCGCTCATCGCCATATTGCTGTCTGCCGCCAATGTGCAGGCACAGGAGAATTGGGATGTCTATATGTCCCTCGTCAATTCAAAGCCCGGTTCCATAATGGTAGATATGGGCCTTGTAGACAAAGCACCCGATAAATTATTGCCCTACCTGGTAGTAACAGGTCCCAGGGCGGCCACCAACTGCACCGATAAACGCGGCCTGCCCTCTGCCACCGATATAGACGATATGGAAAAGGTGCTGGACCTCACAGGCAGTATACTCAGCAGTGTCACCGCCAAAAGGCTGGCCGGCACACTTACCTGCAATTGCGAGCGGCTCAATTACTACTATGTGCGCGATACTGCAGGCGTGCGCAATGCGCTGGCGCGTATGTATACCCGGCATTTCGGCGACCGCCCCTATACCGTGCGCATAAAGCCCGACCCCGAATGGACCGCCTACCGCAACTTCCTTTACCCCGATAGCGCCGCACGCGAATGGATGGCATCGGACAAGATAATAGCCTCAATGATAGCCGCAGGCGACGACCTGGCACGCCCAAGGGATATAACACACGGTCTCTACTTCCTGTCTGAAGAGGGTAGGGAGCGTTTTGCCGATTCTGCTATCGCACATCACTTCACCATTTCGGGCAAGAAGGTAACGAGCGGGGTGGGGAAGAGCCTTTACGAGATCTCTGTATCGCACCACGGCGGGGTACGCATGGACAGTATATTGGCTACCGAGGCGCAGCTAAAGTTGCTGGCAGCGCCATTGGGTGGTACCTACCGTACCTGGCAGGCCCCTTATCCCAAAAAATAAAAGCTGGTCACCGCAATTGCCTGCGGTAAAGCACATAGGCCACCACGCCGAATATCACATTCGGGATCCATACGGCTATCAGAGGCTCCAACGATGCCTTGGTAGCAAAGGTGTTCGATATTTGCTGGAACATGATGTAGATAGCGCTCAGCGCTATGCCCAGCGCCAGGTGAAAGCCACTGCCGCCCCTTATCTTGCGGCTGGCTATACAGGCGCCTATCATGGTAAGCACAAAGCCCGCAAATGGCTGCGATGTACGGCGCTCTTTCTCTATCAGGTAGGTGTTCAGGTTCTCTTGCCCGCGTAGCTGCTCTGCCTCCAGGTATGCTACCAGTTGTGGGGTGGTAAGGGCTTCTTTTATAGCGTCGCCCTTGTTCAGGTCGCGCGGAGAGAAGGGGTATTTCACCTCCATCATGGGTAGCTTCACCAGTTTCTCGTGCAGGGAGTCATTGGTGCGTATCATCACATTATGCAGTTCCCATGTCTTTTTTACAGTGTCATATATGGCATATTCCGCCATTATCTTTTCCTTCAGCAGGGTGCCCTCTATACGCTCTACACAAAAGCGGTTGCCCATGTAATTGGTAAAGTTGAAGTTCTGCAGGTATACATATGTGCCCTTGGCTATGCCCAGGTGCATGTCGTTCGCTGCATAGCGGAAGTTGGCATCGTTTATATATGTGTTCTCAAAGTCTATTCGCTGCTTGTTGGCCACGGGTATTATCCAGTGGTTGGCCACCAGCGATACCAGGCACAGGAAACCGCCACCTATCACATACGGCCGCAGAAAGCGCCTGAACGATACCCCCGATGACAGTATGGCTATTATCTCAGACTTATACGCCATCTTCGATGTGAAGAAGATAGTGGCTATGAATATGAACAGCGGGAAAAGCAGCGCCGTTATATGCGGCACAAAGTTCTTATAGTAGTTCACCACCACACCCAGTGGCGCCTTTTTCGATACTATATTGTCTACCTTCTCCGAATAGTCTATCACGCACGATATCACCGCCAGTATCATGATGGCGAAGAAGAACGTGGTGAGGAACTTCCCTACTATGTACCGGTCCAGTTTTTTCATTCAGAGAATAGTTGCAATACCCGTTAACGTACGGGGGCGGTGCAAAATTGCTGTTTTTTTGCCGATCCTTATGTACCGGGTACATAATACTATTATAAAACTATGGCGGCAGGGTATCTGCTATATATCTTATTTTCGCGCCCATGTCACAGCCATTCACCGATCAGCAACTTATTGCTGCCGCCACAGAGTTCGGCAGCCCCCTCTATGTATACCATGCAGAACAGATAGCCGCACGCTACAATAAGCTTGTAGATGCCTTTAAGGCGCATCCTACAAAGTTCTTCTATGCCTGCAAGGCGCTTTCCAATATCAATATACTCCGCTACATAAAGGGACTCGGCGCATCGCTCGACTGTGTTTCTATCAACGAAGTGAAGCTGGGTATCATGGCCGGTTTTCAGAAAGACCAGATATTGTTCACCCCCAACGGTGTCGACTTTGCCGAGATAGCCGAGGCAGTATCGCTGGGCGTACGCGTGAATATAGACAGCATATCCATGCTAGAGCAGTTCGGCAATACCTATGGCGGCTCTTACCCGGTATGTATCCGCATCAATCCTCATATAGTGGCCGGTGGCAACTACAAGATCTCTACCGGGCATATAGATAGCAAGTTCGGTATATCTATTCACCAGTTGCGCCATATAGAGCGCATAGTGAAGACCACATGCCTGCACGTACAGGGCCTGCATATGCATACCGGCAGCGAGATAAAGGATATAGATGTCTTCCTGCAGGGGCTCGATGTAATGTTCGGCATAGCGGCACATTTCAAAGATCTGGACCTTATAGACCTCGGTAGTGGCTTTAAGGTGCCCTATAAAGAGGACGATCAGGAGACAGATGTCTATACCCTGGGCGCCCGTGTGGCCGAGGCTGCCATGGAGTTCGAGAAGGAGTACAACAGGAAGCTGGAGATATGGTTCGAGCCCGGTAAATACCTAGTGAGCGAGTGTGGCTACTTCATTGTAAAGGCCAATGTTGTGAAACAGACCACGGCCACCGTCTTCGTTGGTGTCAACTCCGGTTTCAATCACCTCATACGTCCCATGTTCTACGATTCCTACCACCGCATATCCAACATCTCAAACCCCGATGGCCCCCGCCGTATCTATACCGTGGTAGGCAACATTTGTGAGACCGACACCTTTGCATGGGACAGGGTGCTGCCCGAGGTGCGCGAGAACGACCTCCTGGTGTTTCACAATGCAGGCGCCTATGGCTTTGAAATGAGCAGCAACTTCAACTCTCGCCTCAAGCCCGCCGAGGTGCTTATAGAGAACGGCATTGCGCGCCTCATTCGCCGTGCCGATGTATTTGAAGACCTGCTGCACAACCAGGTGGTATGATCATTTTTATAGCTATTGTCGCAAACAGGCCCTTTATTGTCGCCAATGAGTAGCGGCCATCTGGCCATGTATGCAGATATTTGCATAATAAACGAACATTCAAAAAAACGGCAAAATGGAAACATCACAAACGACCAAGATAACCATAGAGACCTCGGTGAACGCGCCACTGGCCACTGCATGGGAAACATGGAGCGGCCCCGCCCACATCATGAAATGGAATAGTGCATCGCCCGACTGGCACTGCCCGAAGGCCGAGAACGACCTGCGTACAGGTGGCACTTTCTCTAGCCGCATGGAGGCCCGCGATGGCAGCATGGGCTTCGACTTCGGTGGCGTATATGACGAGGTGCGCCATCACGAATACATAGCCTATACCATGGGCGATGGCCGTAAGGTGAATGTCACCTTCGCCCCGCAGGGCAATGGCACACACATCCTGCAGACCTTCGATGCCGAGAACATGCACCCGGTAGAGATGCAGCGCGAGGGCTGGCAGTCTATCATGAACAACCACAAGACGTATACAGAAAACCTGTAAACGTTACCGTCTTATGGCATTTGTATATACGGCATACCACTACGGTGTGCCGTATATATTATTTGCACAACAGGAATTACAGGAGTAATTTTGACGACCTTCGGCCAACGTGCCGATGGCAAGACCCCGGATAATTCGCGACACATGTGTGGAATAGCAGGAGTATATGGTAGGATATCTACAGAGAAACGGCGTGCAGCGCTGGCACATCTGTCAGAGCAGTTGTCGCATAGAGGGCCTGATGGTAGCCGGACCTATGAAGATATAGATATAGGACTGGTACATACTCGCCTTTCCATTATAGACCTTACCGAATCGGGCAACCAGCCACTTTATAACGAGGACAGTTCGCTGGTGCTGGTCTGCAATGGGGAGATATACAATTACCAGGCCGTACGCAAAGAGCTGCAGGAAAAAGGCCATGAGTTCCGCTCCCATTCCGATTGTGAGGTGATACTGCACCTGTACGAGGAGTATAAGGGCGTACCCGAAAAAGTGCTGGAGCGCCTCACAGGCATGTTCGCCTTTGCGCTTTGGGACACCAAAAAAGAGATACTCCTCATAGCCCGCGACAGGCTGGGCATAAAACCGCTCTACTACAGTCGCAAGGGCGATACCTTTATCTTTAGCTCAGAGATACGCCCCATAGTGAATTGTGGCCTGGTGGATACCACTACCGATCACACTTCCATATACGAGTACCTGCTTACCGGCAGCGTACCCGCGCCCAATACCATATACAACGAAGTAAAATGCCTGGAGCCCGGCTACTATGCCATAGTGCGCGACAGCCGTATGAATACAATGCAGTACTGGGATATACCCATACGCGACGGCAATGAATGGAAGAGTGAAGAGGCTGTGCTGGAGGCCACTACCGCTCTGCTGAAGCAGGTGGTACGCGACCACCTGGTGGCCGATGTGCCGGTGGGTACCTTCCTGTCGGCGGGGGTAGATTCTTCGCTCATTACCGCAATGGCGGTAGAGGTACACCCGGGCATACACAGCTTCACCGCATCCTTTCCCGGTGAGCCGGAGGATGAGGGTGTCATAGCTGCCTCGTCGGCAAAGAAGCTGCGCACCACACACCACTCCTACGAGATAAAGGGCGATTTCTTTAACGATATCTCCGAACAGTTCAGGTACATGGACCAGCCTTTCGCCATATCCAGTGCCCTGTCGCTGGGCCGTATATCCCTGCTGGCGCGGAAAGATGTGAAAGTAGTGCTGAGCGGTGATGGTGGCGACGAGCTTTTTGGCGGGTATACCCGCCATGCGCAGCCTGCCGTGCCGGGTTTTCTGAAATACATACCTGCCGGTATGCAGGACAATGCATTGAAGATAGGCGCGAGACTTACCGGCAAGCAGAGCCTGGCCCAATTGCGTAATAACCTGAAGATACCACCTGCACAGACCTTCTTCGACCGTACGATAGTATCGCGGCCGGAGTGGGCGCTGGCCTGCCTGAACCCCGATATAGCCCGGAAGGTAGACACACAACGGTATATGAAACGGCTGAAGTTCTTCTTCGACCGTACCGAAGGGGCAGATATGCTGAGCCGTGTGCTGTATACCGATATGAAGACCACCCTTGTGGACGAAATGCTGACCAAGTGCGACCGTATGACCATGAGGAACGGTATAGAGGGTAGGGTGCCCCTGCTGGATCACCGCATGGTAGAGATGGCATTCAGTATACCATCGGCCTACAAGCGGCAGGGCGATACAGGTAAGGTACCCCTGCGCAAGATGCTGGCCCGATACCTGGGCAACGACCTTGCCTTCAGGCAGAAAACGGGTTTCAATTCGCCATTGAAGCAGTGGCTGCAGAGCGACCCCGCCACATATGGGTACGCGCAGCAATGGGTGAACAGTGCAGGCGATATACCTTTTCTGAATAAAGAGATAACAGGCGCTACTGCGGATAATATAAAAGATGCAAGGCAGACAGAGGTCTTCGGGCTGGTATGCCTGGCGCATTTTTATGGACGTAAAGAAGCATAAATATCGCTTTGCAATGTCCGGTCACTGCTTGCAGCAAGTCGCATGAGCGTCAATGAACATAAAAACACTTTTTGCTAAGGATGAAAAAACTCCTTGTTCTTCTTTGTAGCATATGCATGGGCCTTGCGGCCGGCGCACAAAGCCCTGTGGCTGATACCATGGCCGCTCCTGCGCATCATGGCAGTGGCCTGCGCATCAGCCTGCTTACCTGTGGGGTGGGCGATGAGGTCTACGAAACATTTGGCCATACCGCAGTACGCATCACCGATAGTAATGCGAACCCTCCGTTCGATGACCTGGTATATAATTATGGCATGTTCAACGGCTACGACAAGGGTTTTGAGCTGAAGTTCATGCGGGGCAAGCTGAAGTATTATGTAGCTACCAACTATTTCGGCACCTTCATGGAAGAGTACTATGCCTATGGCCGCAGTGTAGAGGAACAGGAACTGGTATTGGACGATGACAAGAAGCTGGAGATAAAGGCCTACCTGGAGAACAATGCCCTGCCCGAGAACAGGTATTACAAATACGATTTCTTTTTCGACAACTGCGCTACACGCATACGCGATATATTTCCCCGTACACTGGGCAGCGGCTTTGTCTATGGCGATGCCGTACGGCCGGTGCAGGGCTATACCTTTCGCGATATAATGAACAAATACTTCTACGACCGGCACTGGACCCGCCTGGGGGTGAACATATTGCTGGGTAGCCGTATAGACAAGGTGCTTACCAATATGGACATCATGTTCCTGCCGGACTATCTGCGCGATGGCCTGGCCGCAGCCACCCTGAACGGACGACCCATAAGCAAAAAGCCCGAGCTGATACTGGATGGCAGCCACCGTGCCCCTGCCGGGCTGAACGTGCCTATGATAATGTGCTGCGCATTGCTGGTGCTTACCATACTTGGCCATTCGTTATACAGGCTGCGTGTACTGGGGCGCATCATGAATGGTCTTTTATTGTTCGTTACCGGCCTGCTGGGTTGCCTCATACTGCTCATGTGGTTCGGCACCGACCACCAGGGCTGTGGCAATAACTTCAATGTATTGTGGATGCTGCCTGTGAACATACTGCTGCTCGTATGGCGCCCTAAGGGTATAGGCAAATATGCTATCATAGCCATAGGTCTTATAGGTGTTTCACTGGTGCTGCATGTATGCCGTATACAGGGGCTCATACCTGAGTTCCTCCCGCTGATGGCAGCGCTGGTGGTGGTATACATATCTCTGTACAGGCAAGGCAAGAGCAAGGCAAAAGCTAATAGGGTCTTAAAACAGGAATATCATGATGTATTATCGTAGAACGGGCAGCGGACCTGCCGTAGTATTGCTGCATGGCTTCCCTGATAGCGGTGAGGCATGGACAGGAGTAGCATCTGCATTAGAGCGCGAGTTCACCGTCATTATCCCCGATCTGCCGGGCAGTGGCCGCAGTGCATTGCATGGTACCCCCACGCTTACCGATATGGCCGTAGGCGTGAAAGAGATACTGGACCATGAGGGTATAGAAAGGGCCGTGATAGCGGGACACTCTATGGGCGGGTATACGGCCATGGCCTTTGCCGCACAGTTCCCCGCTATGCTGGCCGGCATATCTATGGTACATTCTGCGCCCTGGGCCGATGATGATGAAAAGAAGGCCAGCCGGCAAAAAGTGATAGACCTTATACTAAAAGGCGGTAAAGAAACGTTCATAAAACAGATGACCGCCAACCTGTATGCCCCCTCCTTCGCAGCTGCCCATCCCGATGTGGTGCAGCGTAAGGCTGCATCGGGTATGGAAATGACAGATGAGGGCATGATCAACTTTTACCGTGCCATGATAGCCCGGGCCGATACTACCCACCTGCTGAAAGATGCGCCTTTCCCCATTCAGTGGGTGCTGGGCGAGGCCGATGGCATCATCGATCTTAAGAAAATATTAAAGGAATGTCATGTGTCAGGCATTAACTTTGTATCTTTATATAAGGACACAGGCCACATGAGCATGGCCGAAAGGCCCGATATGCTCATGGCCGACCTGCTTACATTCTGTAGGTATTGCTATAGCCACAACCCTTCTGCCGTATGATAAAACGGGTATCTGCCATATTACTGATCGCGCTGCTGGTGATAGCTTCAGGCTCAAAAGCATCGCATATAGTAGGTGGCGATTTTACCTACCGTTTTATGGGCGATACCATGATAAGCGGTACCTGGCACAAGAAATACAAGGTGACCCTGTATATATACCAGGACTGTGTGACGGGCGTGCCCGATGCCATACAGCAGGATAACCCGGCCTTCTTTACGGTATATGAGAACGGTGGCGGCCTTTTCAGGGTAGATACCAACATCACCTACGACCCTAACCCGAGCAGCGGAGGGTCTATTACCGTACCCGCCAATTTCAGCAACGATTGTGTGAAGAACGTACCGCAGCTATGCCTGCTGCGCAAGCGTTTCGAGAAGATATATTACCTGCCCCAGAGCACACGCGGCTATGTGGTGGTATACCAGCGCTGCTGCCGAAACTCCAGCATTGTGAACCTGATAGACCCGGGCGATAGGGGAGCTACATATTTCTGTGTCATACCCCCGGCTATGGTCAATAATTCCAGCGCGGTATTCAAAAACTATCCGCCGCAGATCATTTGTCAGAACAACCCGCTGTATTACGACCACTCGGCTACCGATGAAGATGGCGACTCGCTCTCATACGAGTTCTGTCCGGCCGAAGAAGGCGCTTCCGGCCCCGACATCAAGCCCAAGATAGCATCGCCACCTCCATTCGATACAGTGGCCTATTTCCCGCCATTCACATACAAGAACGCTATGCCTGGCTATCCGTATATACAGATAGACCCACGCAGTGGTATCATAAGTGGTACGCCCAATCGCGTAGGCCGCTACCTGGTGACGGTATGCTGTACCGAGTGGCGCCATGGCGTGATAGTGAATGTCATTAAACGCGAGTTCCAGTTCGTGGTCACCGACTGCTCGAAGGTGGTGATAGCCGATATGCCCCAGTTCTCTACTGCGCCCAATACATACATTGTGAACTGCAAGGACCGTAAGGTACACTTTGTGAACACCAGCCAAGGTGGCTTTGCATACAAATGGTATTTCGGTACAGAGAATGGCGCCAGCTCTACCGATTTCGAACCCGATTTCGAGTATCCGGATACGGGCACATATGTAGTGAAGCTGATAGTAAATCCCACTTCTACATGCCCCGATAGTATTTCCAGGCTGGTAAAGATATACCCGGTATTCCACACCAATTTCGAGGATACCGGTACTTATTGCCCCGGCTCAGGCATTACTTTCATAGACCGTACAGAGACCACAGTGAAGCCGATCGTGAGCTGGAGCTGGAGCTTTGGCGATGGCACATTCTCTACCGAGCAGAGCCCGGTACACAAGTTCGCCAGCGGCGGTACGTACAATGTGGTGCTGGCCGCAGAGAACGTAAAGAACTGTGTAGATACCACAGTGAGAAGGGTAGTGATACAGCAGTTCACCCCATATGCCGGCGATGATACCATCATAGTAAAGGGCGAATACATACAGTTCGATGCCAAGGGAGGAACATTATACCAGTGGACACCCTCTACCAACCTCAGCGATGTCAATATCAGCAACCCGATAGGCAACTACCCCGATACCGGAACATTTGTCTATCGCCTGTTCGTACAGAGCAACTATGGCTGCAAGGGTTATGACACTATGAAAGTGTGGGTAGTGCCCAACGCATCATTTGTAGTGCCCACTGCATTCTCTCCCAATGGTGATGGCCTCAATGACCAGTTCAGGCCAATGGCAGTAGGGTACCGCAACATGAAGTATTTCAGGGTGTTCAACCGGTGGGGGCAAGAGGTGTATTTCGGCAAGTCGCTGGAGACCGGGTGGAACGGTACCTACAATGGCAAACCTGCCGAACTGGGCGTATATTTCTGGGAGATACGCTATGTGGACCGGCATGGAGAAGATGGCTTTATGAAGGGCGATGTGACCCTGATAAGGTGACCGGTATCAAGCTTGTAAGTGTCACCCTTCAGGTCGGTCTGCCCACCATGCTTGAGAACAAAAAATATTTAGATAATAAGGGCGAAATAATTTTGTAACAACAGAACTGTGACTATCTTTGCGGTCCCAATACGGGAAATTCCTCCTTAGCTCAGTTGGTTAGAGCACATGACTGTTAATCATGGGGTCTCAGGTTCAAGTCCTGAAGGGGGAGCGCAAGACAGGAAAGGGTTTCAGGCAACTGAAGCCCTTTTTCATTTTTAGCATTTCGACACAATTTCGACACAAAGACGTTTTATTTGCTTTTTCGTTTACTGCGTTTCCATGTCAATACCATATTCCAAAAGGTTGTGTAGTGCCGGTGGATGGGTATATCCTGTAAGGGGTGCTTCATGTTCTTCAGATACCCAATCGTGGTATTGCGGTATGTAACGCCAATTTATATGGCCGGTCACTACTTTTGCGGGTTCGGCTTCTTTTGGTTTTTCCGGCAGGTCAAAACCAAACCTTTCAAATATCCGTAGCCCTTTCATAGCCTTCACAATATTATACTTCGCGGCTGCATAAATGGTATCGCCCTTCCTATTGGCCTTATCATACACATCTTTGGCGGTGAATATCTTGGTGCCATACTTTATTACTTCTACTAGGGCTTTCCCGATGTTGTACACTTGCTTGCAATCTTGAGCCTTGGGGCTGGTGAATTTCTTGTACTTCTTATTCCATGTAGTTAGCCACTCATGCACTAAAATATTGGCGGTAGCTTTATCGGGTACTATTATGTGCAAATGCGGGTTGTAGGTTGCATTAATGGGGTTAAACTCTGCTTCTAAGGACTTTACCCCCATTAGCTTTATTCCCTTTCCCCTTTGGTGTCTTTTCCTGTGTTTTGCAATTCAGGGGCCTTTTTGTGCCTTTTTGGGTCGTTTTAGCCTCTTTTGATGGTTCTTGACACTATCGAGGTTGAACATTCTTGTACCGTGTTTTTGCTAATGTGTGCAGGCGTACACAAAGCGACACGCTATGAGTGTACATTACAAGTTTGTCCTCGACAAGAGAAGAAAACGCGAGGATAAGATTTACCCGCTAAAGCTGCGGATCTATGACAACGATGATAACAAAGAAAAGTCGTTGGATATTTACCTACATGAAGATGATCGGGATGAACGCAGGCAAACCATTCTACCCAATGACCCAAACTACAAATAGAACAGTTTTAGGTTCACTACTTGTCGATGATGATCTTTCTGGTTTGCTATCATTTTATCATAAATAAAGCGGGCCACTTAGTGCGGCCCGCTTTATCATTTGAAAAAGCAGACATTAACGTCCGTTGATCACGAATCTCAGTGTCGATCTGTTGCCTTTGCTGTCTATAAGCTGCAGCATATACATGCCACCGCTTATGTTGCCAATGTTCAGATCGGTAGTGCCGGCAGTGAAGCGCAGCTCGCCTTTGAAGATACTGGCGCCCGCAGCATTCCATACCTCGGCCATTACCGGCTCATTGTCCTGCACCTTCTGGGTCAGGGTCATGTTGCCATCACTGGGGTTGGGATGCAGCGTATACGCCTGTGTCAGCTTGTACGCGTCATCAGCATTTTGGCCACCAACTGCAGTTGTGGCACCTGCGGCTTCGTCTATCTCCTGCTGGGGCTCCAGTTTGCAACCCAGGTCAGAGAATATACGGCAGTCGTCGAACACCAGGTTGTACAGTGCCCTTGCCTGGTAGATGGCAGCGCCATCGGCCAAAGGACATTTTTCGGCCAGTACCACCAGATGCTGGCTATCAGCGCTGTTCAGCTTATCTGTACTATACCTGATAAGCAGGTCGTAATACTGCTTATAGTTGCTCACTATATTGTCGCCAGCCTTGTCTGCAAGCACCACATTGGTCTCTGCATCACGCGCATCGCTTGTCATATAGTTCAGTGGCTGTGCCAGCAACTGTTTGGCGTGTTCGTAATTACCGGATGCGATATCGCTTTCTATATCGGTAAGGTACTTGTACCTGCTGTTCTCTGCCATCTGCTTGAAGGCGTATAGCTCTGCCGACATGTTCGTGCCGTCATTATTGGCAATGGCTTTCCAAGTATGCATCTGGCTCATCCAGTTCTGCCCCGTCAGCACCTTGCGCTTTTTCTGGCCTGCATGCCTGTACACTATAGGTATAGTGGTAGGGTCGGGGATGTCGCACAGTGGAACTGTAGTTGTGCCTGTCGCTACATCTATACCACCACCCATGGCTGTGCTATATGGTGTTCCTCCCGGGTCAGACCCATTGTATATAGGAAGCGAAGTAACAGGGGTAGGGTCCACATACATCGCCGATCCGGTGATGTTACTCAGATCTACAGCGCCTATAGTATAGGTCTGCCAGTTCGATGCCCATGAGAAACCACCGGTCGCGTTCCATACATTGGCAGTTACATCGTTCGTCATTGACCAGTAATGGCTCAGCGGCTGGGGCGATATATTGCCATGGAGCACATATCCATAGGCATTGTTCATCATCATGTTCCCTATCCAGTTAAGGTTGCTTATTCCGTCGAAATAGAAACCGGTATTGATATCCCGCAGCAGATTATTGCAGATGTATGTGCTGTTCAGATCGTTACAGTGTATCCCCTCCAGAATAGAGCGTGTAGTGGTCAATGCCGGATCATAAGTAGCGGCAGGTGCAGGCACATTATACCCAGGACCCATTACCAGGTTTGTCTGAATATGATCCCTCAGGTCATTGGCATGCAATATGCCGGCTTGCTGGTAGGGTAGGTGTCCCATACCATCGGGTCGCAGCAGTATAGCATTTATCCGGCTGGTCTTTATCTGATGGTCCTGGTCAAAGCCCGTAAGCACTATGCCATTGTATACATAGGCCATGCTGTTGTAGTCAGTGTTCACCTGGCTGCCCGGCACTATGCCTCCCGAATACGGATATATCAACGCTTGCACGGCTATACCAGTGTGTACATATTCGTTATTGGTCATGGTAGCTGTCAGGGTAGAGTTAGCGCTTATCAGGTTACGGCTCGCTGTTATCTGCCCTACATACAGTGAATGATCGACCGCAGGAGGTACCACCTGGCAACTGATGCCCGTACGGATGTTGTAGATGGTATTGTCGTTGAGCTGTATGTCGAAGAACTCAGATGCCGTCACGGCATAGCCTGCACGGCCCTGCGTGCCGCCACTAGGTACCGTACTGGTATGCTGGCTGCTCATATACGAGTACATACCCCTTATGGCGTAGAGGTCCTGTGCTTTTACACCGATCACACAATCCCAGAATTCATTGCGATAGCCCGATGCATTGCCATATACGTCAAGGCCTATCTTTAGGTTGGCCAATGCCCCGGCATTGTCTCTATAGGAATAGATACCCGATCCGGTACCTGTGCCCGATACCGATGCCAGCGTGCCCTTCATATGCATATATGCACTGTTGCGCGATGCCAGGTTACTGTTCTTGGCTAAGATACCGATCCTCATATTGTCGAAGATGTTTCGCATAGCCACCCCGGGTGTGCCGGAAGGACTGCCTATCACTACGCCTGAATAGGTGCCTATGCCGGCCCCTGTAGTGGTGCCCACATCATGCAATTCGATACCCGTGGTGGGTATGCCTCCCATATTGCAGGATACCTGTGTATAGGCCTCAAGGTAATAAGGTGGCCTGTACAGGTTTGTTGGAGGTGCAGGATATGGCGCCTTGAGCGCACCTACAAGTATACTGCCATCATTTCTGGGCCATGCATACGGCCATCCGGTGAAAACAGACAGGTCCCTGCTGGTGAATACCGCATTCTGCACTACGAACGGATAGCTGGGGTGCAGCGTGGTGGGAGGCCCGGATATGGGAAGCCCAGGCATGGCCGCATCTGTTATCCTGATACCGCGATTGTTCCTGTTGAAGGTGACACCGCTGGCATACAGCGTCAGGTCATTGGTAGCCGCACCTGCCGTGGTATAGCCGGGCATGGGTTGAGGGGAAGGTATATCCACGGCTACTCGGGCATCCTCTACCAGTGTGCTGCCTGTTTTGTCGTTGGTAAGAATAAGCTGCCCTGTAGACCCTGAGCCTCCGCCGGACAGATCTGTGCTTAGTACTATGCCCTGCCACATATTGGGCCTGCAGCAGAACAGGTGGCTGTGTACTACTTCCATTATTGCCCTGCTGTTCACGGTTATCTTAACACCGGGAGACATAACCACTACACAGCCGGTAAGGTTGACGGCCGTACCTGTATGAATGGTAATATCGTGGTTCAGGTAATAGTTGCCTGATGGGATGATACCCGATATGGTGCCGGTATGCAGTGGGTCCAGTTCATTGAAGATAGCTCCCGCAGGTACATAGTCCGAACACACACATGCCGGTGCACCTATCAATACACTTACTACCGCTGTCTTGAAGCATCGCCATGGTGGTACTTCGTAAGTGATAGTGGCAGTACCGCTCGAATGGCCTGTTACCACACCGGTCACAGGGTCTATAGATGCCACACTGGGGTCGCTGCTGGTCCAGGTGCCACCGGGTTCGCCATTGGTGAGTGTTGTTGTAGCGCCGGAATCGCAAATGACCAGGCTACCTGATATAGGAGTAGGTGCGGGATGTACATTTACTACCGTATAGCCCACAGCCGTACAGCCGGCCGTTCCAAGCGGTAGTGTGTATGTGAAAACGGTAGAGCCTACACCCACACCGGTCACTACGCCGCCGGGGGTAACAGTTGCTACCAGCGGGTCTCCGCCGGTCCATGTGCCGCCTGCCGGGCCTGCTGAAAGAGTGGTCACATCGTCCTTACACATATCTATCGATCGCGCTGTCTTTATCCTTGGCTTGGGCATTATCTCGAACTTGAGTGTTGTAGTTCTGGAACCACAGGCATTGGTCAGTTTATAACGTACCACTATCACACCCGGTGCGCCTGCTGTGAATGATACGGTAGAGGATAGTGCGGTATTTACCGGCACACCCAGGGCGCTACCCGTGGTAGTTGTCGGTAATGTCCAGCTTACGGTCGTTCCGGGGCTTACCAGGCCGGGTATCCCTGTCAATGTATAAGTACATCCTTCGTATATCGATGTCACAGGCAGTATAACGACGGCCGGTGGCAGTATATCTACTATAACAGTGGCAGATGTCGAACATGCGCCACCTGGTGCAGTATATATTATTGTAGCTGTGCCGGGCAGCAGTCCTGTTACAGCGCCGGTAGAGGCGTTCACAAATACCCTTGGAGGTATTGCGGGAGGAGTGCTCCATGTACCGCCTGTAACGGCATTGCTCAGCACAGTAGTGCTTCCTACACATACGCTCATGATGCCGGTGATAACGCCCGGCAATGCATATACGGTAACTACTTTGGTCGTATAGCATCCGCCGGCCAGCATGTATGTTATAACGCTTGTTCCCGGCATTATGCCGGTCACTACACCTGTTGGGCTTACCACGGCTACCGGTGCATTGCTGCTGCTCCATGTTCCGCCTGTTGGGCTACTGCTCAGTGTTGTAGACTGGGTGACGCATACTTTTGCTGTTCCTGTTATAGGTGTAGGAGAAGGATTTACGGTAACTGTGGTAACAGCATAGCAGGGTGTCATGTGGTATGTTATCGTTGCAGTACCACCTGCCACGCCGGTCACTATACCGGTAGGGCCAACACTTGCTATACCGGGAGCGCTGCTGCTCCATGTTCCACCACCGGTGGCATAGCTCAGGGTTATTGTAGAACCCTGGCAGAAAGGCACAGATCCCGTGATGCCGATAGCGGGTGCATTTACCGTTACCTCTGTTAGGATAGGGCATCCCCGGCCGGCAGGCAGGGTATATTCGATAATGGCGATCCCCGGAGAAACACCACCCACCTGGCCTGTCACGGGATTTACCGATGCTACACCGGGCGCGTGACTGGTCCATCCACCCCCGGCTGCCGCCGGTGGCGGCGCAGGCAGTATACTTGTTTCACCTGTACATAATATAGGTCCTGGCAAAGGACAGTTCTCACCAACACAAATCCCCATATTCTCAGGCACAATGGATGGCGATGGCGTTGTAATGAAACCCTGTATGGCAACACCGATATTGTTAGGGACCGCCTGGTCGTTCATCATTTCGAAGACTATATCATGAGTGCCGGCAGGCAGGTCTTCGGTGAATACCATCATGGGGTCGAATGTCCCGGGGTCACCGCCGAACATATTGATACCGGTACTGCCACAGCAAAGTCCGCCGCAGCAATAAGCTGTCAATGGTATAGGCATTGGCACGCCATTCAATGTGCCGCCTATGATCCAGTTATCAGCCGATGCATTCACGAAATTGAATGTTACGCGCGCAGCACAGCTCAACGTAAATCTTCTGCGAATACGCCAGCGATAGTTGGCATCGGTAGTGGACTGGTCGTAAGTAGGGCCATTTAGGCAACCTATCCAGTTACCGGGGCCTCCCGCTCCGCCGGGATAGACCGCCCAGCCTACAGACGGCCCATCTATCACGCTGGCAGCACCTACAGGTACAACTGCGATAGCCCCGGGGGTTGCTGCTATATCGGCGCTAAGCCCCGGGCTCATAGCTATCACTTCCCAATGGGGGTCAGGATTTGGCGCATTAGGTACCACTGTTCCGGCTATAGCGGCTCCGGCTCCCCCTGCCGCCATGGGGTCAAAGCCGGTATTGATGATCAGCCTGTTCACAAGGCAACATTGTGCTGCTGAATCGATGTGCATGCTCATGCACATCAGGATAACGACCAGCGATCTTATTGCGGCCATTATCGGGTATTTCGAGTTCTGTTTTCTCATAAAAGTTATTTTTTAAAGAAAAAATATAATATATGATTAATGAGATGATGTTCGCGCCGGGAGCGCGGATGGATATGCATTCAAGAGAATGGTCATGTAATTTGTGTGTCATAGTGAGATATTGGGGAAGATGATAAAAGTAGACCTCATCACATCCGGAACGATCGGTACCTGCACCGATCCTGCGCCTTGGTAGCAGTACCTATAAAGTTTAGTACAAGTACTAAGGTGTACTACCGGTTTTTAACTAAATTACATATGCATAATGAACATGTTGTCCATTCCTTATCGTGTACTGGAGCGCCTCATATGGCCGGGCGTAGTGCTGCTTTTGCTGTTGCATACGCACGGCTATGCCCAAGGTGATGCTCTGCAGAAAGAAGCCCATAGCACAGCCGCTATGGACAGCCTATATGTAAAAGCATGCAGCCAATTGGACCCCGACAGCTCTATACGATGTTTCGAACAATTGCTATCGCTTTCCATTGCCGGGAAAAATGATTCGCTCACGAATGGCACACTTCTGAAACTGGGAGAACTATATGTTGTTAAAGGCGACCTGGCCAAAGGTCTTACCTATACAAAGCAGGCGCTGTCATATACATCATCATTGTCTCTGCTGGACCAGGCCAATGTATACGGGCATTTAGGTTCTATATACTTCAGTATAGGAGATTATGTAAGCGCTACCGAGAATTTTTACCTGGGGCTCAGCTACATAAAAAGGAGCGATAACATGACCAGCGGTCTGGATGCCTGCATATATCGCTACCTGGGTATGATCAACATAAGGCTGCACCAGAATGAAAAGGCGCTGCATTATTTAGATCTCGGCGAAGCCTCTGCCCGAAGGAATGGCAGCAAGAACCTGGTGGCGATATTGCTGCTTTGCAAGGGCGAGTATTATACCGGCATACATAGGATAGACAGCGCGCGCAAATGCTTCGATGCAGCAGTTGTTATCGCAGATAAGATAGCGCGTACCGACCTGAAGGTAGAGGCCTACGAAGGCATAGGGAAGGCATTGATAGAAGCTGCCAATTACAAAGAGGCCGTTCATTTTCTGCAACTGGCCATAGATGTAGGCGATAGTATAGAGAAATCTACTGCCATAGATGCCTCCTACTATTTAGGCGAGGCCCTGTACCGGCTAAGGCGATACAACGATGCCGAGAGGGTTCTTGTGAATGCCTTGGAACAAGCCTCTGCAGCCCAGCTAAAGGACAATAAGATAAAAGGATATACCATACTTACAGAAGTGTATAAGGCTACAGGCCAGTACCCGAAGGCCATGGAGTGCATGGATAGTTTCATAGTGCTGAAGGAGTCGCTGGAGAATGCCGAAAAGACCCGGGCCATCAACCTGATGGATATAAAGTACCAGACAGCGCAGAAGGATAAGCGAATTGCGAAGAGTGAATTACTGATAGCAAGGCAGAACAGTAAGATAGCAAGAAAGAACATGTGGATGCTCATTATAGGTGGTAGTGTATTGTTATTGCTGGTGGTGTCGGGGGGCATCTATTCGCATTCGCTGAACAGGCAAAGGTCGCTGGAGAAGGAGAATAAGATAGGTATACTGCAGGCGGCCGTACGCGGAGGCGACAATGAACGGAGACGCATAGCGCGCGAGCTGCACGACGGTATAGGGGGTATGCTCAGCGCAGCTATCATGCGCTTTAGTTCCATGCATCATGAATATCCCGCTATTACCGGTACCCGGGGATATTCTGAAGCTATGGACATACTGCGCGAGATGGGCGATGAAATAAGAAAAACAGCCCATAACCTAATGCCCGAAGTATTGCTGAAGCAAAGCCTGCCCGATGCGATACGCGCCTATTGCAACAATGTGCACAAAAGCGATGCATTGCATATAGACCTTCAGCGCTACGGCTCCTTCGACGATGTAACACAGGATCAGAAACTGAACCTGTACCGCATCGTGCAGGAACTGATAAAGAACATCATAGAGCATGCAGGCGCTAGTCATGCCATGGTGCAGCTGTTCCGTAATGAGCAGGCGTTGATCGTTATTGTAGAAGATGATGGTTGCGGGTTCGACAAGACCTTTGTGAAAATGGGACAGGGACTTCATAACATACAAACAAGAGTACATAGCCTGGATGGAAAACTAACTCTGGAATCGACACCCGGAAGAGGAACTTCTATTTTTATCGAGATAGAGACCGAAAGGTCAAATAGCGATAAGGCCGCCTGATATGGACCATTCATTTAAAACCCGACCTATATGAAAATCAAAATTGCCATAGCCGACGATCACCCGCTGATCATAAAAGGCCTGCAGTACATTTTGGCCAATAAGAGCAATATGCAGCTCACAGGTTGTTACACCAATGGCAGTGAGCTGTTCAGGGGGCTTGCCTCAGCGCCTGTTGATGTATTGATACTGGATATACATATGCCGGGCCAGAGCGGCGATGAGCTGGCCGAAATATTAAGTGGTATGTACCCGGATATGAAAATGCTGGCGCTTACCAATGAGGATAGTGTGTACCACATCAAGAACATGTTCAGGAAAGGTGTACATGGGTATATACTAAAGACCACCAAAGAGGAGATATTGCTGGATGCGATAAGCACTGTATACAGTGGCGAACAGTACCTGGAAACGGCACTGAAAGAAAGGGTGATACAGGATACACTATCGGCCCAGAAGCAGACCTCTGCAGATTCTTTGCTTTCCAGCAGGGAGAAAGAAGTGCTGCGCCTCATAGGTATGGACCTCACCAGCCAGCAGATAGCAGACAAGATATTTGTAAGCAAGCGAACGGTAGATTATTACCGCCTATGCCTGCTTACAAAACTAGGTGTGAAAAATGTAGGTGCGCTTGTAAAGAAAGGCATTCAATTGGGCTATATCTGATGACATAGAACGAGGGGAGGCAATATCGCTTCCCCTCGTTCTTAGATATATACCGGCCTCTACTTTTTCTTCAGGCAGCCGCAGTTCACACTTCGCTGGCCGCCTACACCATCCAGATATACCTCCTTTTGGAAATTTGTGCCATCATGGGTTCAAACACCAGTAAAGATATCAGGTGCTTTCTTTTCCTCCTTTCAGGTATTTCCAGGTAGGTACTGCAAGGGTGGCACCTGCCACCGGCGCTAGTATATACAGCCAAAGGTGCTCTGTATGCTGCGACACCAGGGCCGGTGCCAGCGAACGTGCCGGGTTCATAGATGCTCCGCAAATGGGTCCGGCGAACATAGCCTCAAGCGTCACTACGGCGCCTATGGCCAGCCCTGCGAACATGCCTTGTTCCTTGCTGTCGGAGGCTACATTCAGAATGACCAGCATAAGGAAAAAGGTGAGAATGACCTCCAGTACGAACGACCGCATCGCCGGGCCAACAGGTATTGTAGTGCCCAGCAGCTCGTTGCCGGGGAAGAGACATCTCAATGTCGTACTTGCCAGCAGGGCGCCTGCCACCTGTGCTATTATATAGCCGGGTAGCTTCTTCGGAGAAAAAAGCCCTGCTATACTGAACGCTATGCTTACGGCGGGGTTCAGGTGCGCGCCCGATATATTGCCCAGTGCATATATCATGCTCATCACTATCAGGCCGAAAGTGATGGCGATACCCGCATGTGTAACGGTGCCACCCGTTTGCTGATCGATGACGATCGCCCCCGTTCCGCAAAGAACGAGGGCGAATGTCCCTATCATTTCTGTTATATAGTTTCTCATAGTTTAGCAGCAGCCACCTCCCGGTGTACAGCAAGTATTGTCCACCATTGTCAGCTCGGCCAGTGATACTTTTTTCTTCTCCGGCACACCACATTTGTCCGATGCCAGGCAAGCAGTATGTTTCGCCAGCAGCTGGAAGTTCGTTCCATTATATCCCAGCGCATATTTGCCTATCGTGCCGGTCTGGTATTCTACCTCTATCTCCAGGTCTTCCATACCCAGTACCTTTTCCGACAGGGCTATTATCTTCAGCAGCTTATCTGCTTTCAGCCTGTGGTCGTGGTCGCTGGCGCTCCATAGCTGAAAGTTGGCTACCTTTTCATTGCGCACTGTGCCGCCGCAGTCTATGAAGTGTTTGCTTATCACACCCACCTCGGTCACATGAAAATGTTCGGGTACCAATGTCCCGTTCTCCAATTGAAAATTTACGCTTTGCCGGCCATTCAGCAGGGCTTTTATCTCTGATAGTTTCATGTTGTTCGTTTTTTGTTTATTTCCAGTAATTGTTCTCCTTTGCTTCTTTTATCAGGTCTTCCACGCTTTCCCTTATCTCATCTCTCACTATCCTTACCTGGGCCAGCATTTCCTCTTCCGAGCCCATGAACTGCGATGGGTCGGCAAAATACCATGCGAACTTTTTTACATTGCCGGGGAACGTGGGGCAGCGTTCTGCGCTTACGGCATCGCATACCGTTATCACGGCATCATAGGTTCTGCCTTCCCCCAGGTATTGCGCTACTTCATTTGTTTCATTGTCGCTTATATCTATACCTACCTCCCACATGGCTCTTACCACGGTGGGGTTCAGTCTGCCTTTTTCTATCCCTGCACTCTCGGCATAGAATATCCCTTCACTCATGGCTTTCAGGAAGGCCTCGGCCATCTGGCTCCTTGCCGAATTGTGGATGCAAACGAATAATACTCTGTACATTTTGTTTTTTCTTTTTATCGCAATATTGCGATGGTCTATGATAAAATTTTTTTTAGCAGCAGGTGGTCTTTATCTGAATGTCGGCGAAGAAGGCCGACAGCAACTGCCTGTATTCTGCCCATACTTTTGGGTTTATGCAATAGCACACACTCGTTCCTTCTACTGTCCCTTGTATCAGCCCGGCATTCTTTAGTTCTTTCAGGTGTTGCGATATCGTTGGCTGGGCCAATCCCAGTTCTTCCACCAGGCTGCCGCATACGCAGGCATTGGTCTTTAGCAGGTATTGTAGTATAGCTATCCTTGCAGGATGGGCTATCGCCTTGGCCATATTTGCCAGGTCGTTCTGCTTTTTCGTAAAAAGGTCTGTCTTGGTAGCGCCCATTCTTTTATCTTGATATTGCAATATTACGATTGATTGATCATATCGCGCTAACCTGGCACGATATATTTTCGTTATAGGGTCATTGTATTATTCTCCGGTCACTTCGGTGTACCTACATTCAATGTCATTATGTTGTAATATTTTGTGGGTCAGATGTTTATTAGAGGTTTATAGCACAGGTTTTGCTACACATATTATCTGCGTATATGGTTAAACATCCTTATCTTCACGTTTTGCTAAGATCATTTTTTAATCAATTTACTGTAATGTTCAAGAGAATATCACTTATGGTGCTTGCTGCTGCATGTACGGCAGGCACAGTATTTGCTCAAAAACCCTGTGGTACTGACGAGCACTACCACCAGCTGCTGAAGGAACATCCCGAGCTGGTAGAATTGGAACAACAGTTCAATGAGCAGGTGGGCAGAGGGCTCGCTGCGAAGGGAACTGCCGGCGGACCCGATACCGCCTATTACGATCTGCCACTGGTCATACATGTCGTACACGACTATGGCTTCAGCACAGAGTTCCTCAGCGATAACGCCATATACGAGGCCGTGCAGAACTGGGCGCTGGCCTTTGTAAAGAAGAATGCCGATACCTCATTGGTGATACCTCCGTTCATACCATATATAGGTAATGCGCGCATACGCCTGCACCTGGCCACAAAAGACCCCAATGGCAATCCTACAAAGGGTGTTATACGTCACTATTCCTACCTTACCAATAACGGTAGCGATCAGTCGAAATTCACTCCCTGGCCCAATAATAAATACATGAACATATGGTTCACCAAAACACTGGGTACATCGGGCGCGGCAGCATATGCGTATTATCCTTCCTCTGCAGCAGGTATGCCACACTATGATGGCGTGATAGGCCTTGCCGAATACCTGAACTACTCCAAGACCATACCGCACGAGATAGGCCACTGCCTGAACCTGCAGCACGTTTGGGGCAATACCAACAACCCTGCCGTGGCCTGTGGCAACGACCAGGTAGATGATACCCCGCCTACCAAGGGGCACAATCCCGGCTGTGTGGCATCTGCCATATATGACACAGCCTGCGCCACCGGCTATGCCAAGACCTATGTGTCTATGAGCGGTATGATGGACTCTGTAGTGAACTACCCCGATACGGTGAATGCGCAGAACATCATGGACTACACCTATTGCGCCAACATGTTCTCAATGGGCCAGTGTGTGCGTATGCGCAATGCCCTTACCAGCACTGTTGCAGGCCGCAATAACCTCATCACCCCTTCTAACCTCGTAGCTACGGGCGCGCTGGAGCCAATGCCCGATCTTCCCCCTGTTGCAGAGTTCTGCGTGAACAAGGGTACAGGCGGTACTACTTCCGATCCCCGTTCTTACTTCCTCACTACAGATAACGTTATCGATTTCTCGTTCCGCAACATGTCCTGGAACGATACTATCTCTTCTGTGAAGTGGGATTTCTCTAACGGTGCTGCTACACCTACCTCTACAGCTACCGGCAATGTTACCAATAGCTTCACTGTACCGGGCTGGGTCACTGTTACCCTTACCGCTACATCTAATGCAGGTAGCAATACCCTGGTAAAGGAAAAAGCAGTATACGCTGCCGATCCTAACCCTGTAGGCGGCCTCGGTTATTCGCAGTCTTTCGGCAGCGAAAGCGCGATATCTAACTGGCCTATGATAAACGTGTATGAGAACAACTTCAAATGGGAGTTCTACAATGGTGCAGGCAAGGACGATAACTCATGCGTTAGGTTCCGCTCGTACGATGGCTCTGACAGGCGCACAGGTACCGCTACCGGCGACTATGACGACTTCGTTACTCCTGCGTTCGACCTCGCAGGCCTCTCCGGCGACCTGTATTTCAACTTCTTCACTACAGGCGCATCTACCAGTCCCGGCGGCTGGGTAACAAAGGTGTATGACTCTCTGCAGATAGATGTCAGCACATCGGGCGGCGCACGCTGGCAGAAGATAGGCGCCTACCGCACTACCGATCTCGCCAACAACGGTTCAATAGGTGGCGAATTCATACCCGGCTCTTCTTCTACATGGGTGCCAAGGTCTGTGACCATACCGGCTACATACCGTACCAGCCAGACCTTCTTCCGTTTCCGTCTTCGTGCAGGCAATGGCGGCAACAACGTATACCTCGATAACGTAGGTATAGGTCTCTTCCCTGCCGAGGTGCAGGAAGCTGCTGCTACCAGCAACAATTCACTGTATATCTATCCCAATCCTTCGTCCAATGGCTGCAACCTCGTGTTCAAGGCCGGTGATGACAACCGCATGAAATACTGCGTAAGGGATGTAACAGGCAAAGTGATACTGGAAGCCGAAAGGGCAGTTACCCCCAATAGCCTGAACACCGAGTTCATATCGCGCAGTGCAGTAGGTACTCCCGGTATGTACATCGTTACAGTTACATCGGGTAGCAGCATCAGCACACAGAAGATGGTGGTGTATTAATAGTACAGCATCGTAAAATAATATGCACAGGGCCGGCCATACAGCCGGCCCTGTTCTTTTATCCCTGCCATTACGCTGCTAAAAGGTATATTTGCGCCACATTGCTATGGGGTATTACAACAATAAGATAGTCATCATCACAGGTGCCTCGTCGGGCATAGGCAAGGCGCTGGCAGAAGCTGCGCTGGCAGGAGGCGCAAAGGTGGCCGTATGTGCGCGCAATAGCGCAAAGCTGCGGGAAATGCTCCCTGCGTCCGATAGCCTGCTTTGTTTCCAGGCCGATGTGAGCCGCGAGGCCGACTGTACCGCATTCATAACGGCAGTGACCGAGAAGTGGGGTGGGGCAGATGTGCTCATCAATAATGCAGGTATCAGCATGAGGGCCCTCTTCGATGAGGCCGACCCATCGGTGATACGCGAGCTGATGGATGTGAACTTCTGGGGAACGGTATACTGTACCAAGGCCGCCCTGCCGCACATCATGCGCAGCAAGGGAGTGGTAGTAGGTGTGTCGTCCATAGCCGGTTATAGGGGACTGCCCGCGCGTACCGGTTATTCGGCTTCCAAGTTCGCCATGCAAGGTTTCCTGGAAGCCCTGCGTACCGAGCTGCTGCATACAGGTACTCACATCATGTGGGTGTCGCCGGGTTTCACGGCTTCCAATATCCGCAATGTGGCCCGTACCGCCGATGGCTCTGCACAGGCCGAAACACCGCTGGATGAGAAAAAACTGATGAGCGCCGAAGAATGTGCGCGTATCATACTCGATGCCATAGAAAAAAGGAAACGCAGCGTGATAATGACATCGCAGGGAAAACTGACGGTATGGCTCAATAAGTTACTGCCTTCCCTGGCCGATAAACTGGTGTACAAACACTTCCTTAACGAGCCCGATTCGCCCCTGAAGAAATACAACTGAGTACAAAATATCTCCCATAGTTAATAATGTGGTCTCGGCTATCATATTATTCCTTGTTTTTGTATGCATAGCTAGAAGCATTTGATATTTTACCTAACTTTATTAGTTAAGTGCCTCTTTTATATGCGATCGATACTGAAAGCTTGTCTTCCCTTGTCGTTCCTGTTAATGTCCGGTGCAGCCTATGCACAGGAATATTACCAGTACGATACTACTGTGAAAGTGTATGCATACGATAAAAAGCTGAATATACCCTGGTGTGGTGGGTTCAACGCCCCCGAGTTCGCCAATGCCGACCTGAACCACGATGGCGTGCAGGATATGGTGGTGTACGAACGCGGCCAGGGTATATATACATTCATCAATACAGGCTATGTGAGTGGCCTTCCTGTATACCGTTTCGATCCGAAGTATGCGCTTACGTTCCCTGCTGTACGCGGCTATCTGTATATGCTCGACTATAATTGCGACGGTATAGCCGACCTTTTTCACCGCGGCGATGATGGTATAGCTGTGTACAAGGGCTTCTACAATGCCAGCGACCAGCTGTGCTTCACCTTCTACCAGTCGCTTTTTTATACCAACGATGCTACCGCCGGGGGACCATCCAATGCATATGTGAACCCCGGCGATATACCGGGTATAGCCGATGTGGATGGCGACGGCGATATAGATTTCGTATCGTACTACATAACCGGCGGCTATATGTACTACCACCGCAATATGCGGGTAGAGGATGGCCTGCCATGCGACAGCATACGCATAAAACTGGTAGACCGCTGCTGGGGAAAGGTGGCTCAGAACTTCGACCGGGCGCACCAGTTGCAGTACTCATGCAGCAATGCCGGGCTGCTGCGCGCAGCCGGCAGCGGCACATCGCGCAAGAAGACGCATCCGGGCAATACGACCTGCCTGCTGGACTGGGATATGGATGGCGATATAGATTACCTGGATGGTAATGCCTCGTTCAATGAGCTTACCTTCCTGCAGAACGGGAAGTTAGATCATAGCTACGCCATAGACAGCTTTGTAAAGCAGGATACCCTGTGGCCTACAGGTGGCAAGAGGGTAGACATAAGGACCTGGCCCGCACCGTTCAACGTATTGGTAGATGATGATAACAAAAAAGACCTGCTGGTATCTCCCAACTCGGGTACCGGCAGCGAGAATTATAAATGTATCTGGTACTACAAGAACAATACCGTATTCGGCGCACCCGATTGGCAATTCAAGTCCGACACCTTCCTTGTAGACCAAACGATAGACCTCGGCTCGGGCACATACCCCATGCTGTTCGACTATGATATGGATGGCAAGCTGGACCTCCTGGTCGGTTCCGATGGCTACCGCCAGCCCTCGGGCCTGCTGCGTTCATCCCTTTCTTACTACAAGAACACCAGCACACCGGGCAATGCATCCTTCACCCTGCAGACAAAGGACCTGGCAGGTATGTATGCGCACAATTTTCAGGGTATAGCGCCCACGGCCGGCGATATGGACAATGATGGCAAGGCCGACCTGATAGTGGGCCACACCAATGGCAAGCTGTCGTTCTTCAGGAATATGGCCTCAAATGCTAGTGTAGCGCCCGACTGGCAGTTGCAGCAACTGGAAATGACCGATGAGGATGGCAATATCATAAACCTGGATGGCAATGCGGCACCCTTTATTTACGATGTGGACAAGGATGGCAAAAAAGACCTGGTGATAGGCAGTATATATGGCTACCTGCAGTACTACCAGAACAAGACCCTCATACCCGGCACCCTGAAACTGAAACTGGTGAACAAACGCCTGGGCGGTGCCAAGGCCGACCCTACGCAGACCTTTGGTATATACTCTACCCCTTTCATAGGCAAGATAGACCCCACTGGGGAGGAATACCTGCTCATGGGCAGCAACTCGGGCAGTATCTATCGTTTTTCGGGTATAGCCAGTGGCGATACCACACTGGCCTACACCCAGCTAGATGCTGAATATGCCTTTATAGATAGTACATACAATCTGTACCAGCGCCCCATGTATAGCATGTATACCGACAGGCGTACATCCCTCACCGTGGGCGATATAGACGGCAGCGGCAGCTATGTGCTTATAAAAGGCAACATCAGGGGCGGACTGGAGATATACAAACGCAAGGTATACACTGCCGAGCCACCCGTATATACCGACAAGGTGAAGGTAAATGTATACCCCAACCCCGCCGATAATGCCCTGAACATAACCTGGGACGGTATAAACGATACAGAGGTGCGTACCCTGCACGCCAGTATCATAGACATCACCGGCAGGCTGTGTATGGAAAGAACAGCACCTACCGCATACGGGCTCACCCAGTTCTCCATTACCCACCTGCCGCAGGGCGTTTATGTATGTATAGTGAGGGCGGGCAATAGCCGCTACTACAGCAAGTTCACTATTGTAAGATAATGAATGTTCTTTTTGCTAATGCTTTGTGAACGGTCTCTGCGCAGGATATTTTAATACTTATCTTTGCCTGTAGTAATAGCTATTTAGAAAGATGGAAAAGAATTACCGGGCGATATTGCTTACCGTGCTTACACTTTCTGTGTTCACCTTGGTCATCATAGAACTTACGGGTGTCAGCCGCAATGCGCTCTTCAGAAGGTTCAGGGGTGGGGGAGAAGGTATCTTCTACAGCAAGGATGGTGAGGTGTACCGTGGCGAGATATATCCCGAGCAGACCATGACGCGCAGCCAGCGTGTGGCCGAAATGCCAAAGACCACGCTTCAGTTCTACGAAACAAAGTACAACTTTGGCAAGCAGCCTGAAGGCAAGGTGCTGAAGCACAATTTCAAGTTCAAGAACACGGGCTTCCACCCGCTTATGATAGCCAAGACCGACGTTACCTGCGGATGCACCGTGCCCAACTTCCCCGAAGAGCCCATAGCTCCCGGCGGAGACGGGGAGATAACCGTTGTGTTCAATACCTCGGGCAAATCGGGTTTTCAGCAGAAGAACATCATTGTACACGCCAATTCGCTGCCGGAGGCCGTATCCATAGGCATAGAGGCAGATATAAACTAACAAGATGCAGACCGCAGTATCGCATCCGGGCAAGGTACGCAGGTACCTTTCGCTTATCAAGTTCAGCCACACCATTTTCGCGCTGCCGTTCGCGTTCATAGGGTTCACTATCGGCACGCTAGAGCTCGTTCGCCAGGGTACAGGCCAGGTGTTCCAGTGGCCATTGCTGGTAAAGATGCTGCTGTGTATGGTATTTGCCCGCAGCGCTGCCATGGCCTTCAATCGCTACCTCGATCGCCGCTTCGATGCCCTCAACCCCCGTACCGCCATGCGCGAGATACCCGCCGGGGCCATATCGCCGCGCAGCGCGCTTGTTTTCACTATCATCAATTGTTTGCTGTTCATTGCCACTACCTATACCATCAATACGGCCTGTTTCAGCCTTTCGTTCGTGGCCCTGTTCGTGGTGCTGTTCTATAGCTATACCAAGCGCTTCACGGCATTGTGCCACCTGGTGCTGGGTGTGGGGCTTTCTCTTTCGCCCATTGGCGCCTACCTGGCAGTTACGGGGCATTTTGCATTGTTCCCCCTGCTTTTCTCTTTCGCGGTACTTACCTGGGTGGCCGGGTTCGATATCATTTATGCCCTGCAGGATGAAGAGTTCGATCGCAGCCAGAAGCTGCATTCCATACCGGCCGCACTGGGTGTGCGCAACGCGCTCTATGTGTCCTCTCTGTTGCACGTTCTTTCGGCCGCTTTTGTCATATGGGCTGGTATAGAGGGAAGTATGCATCTTATTTATTGGACAGGTGCTGCCTTCTATGCGGCGCTGCTGGTATACCAGCACATGCTTGTGAAGCCTAATGACCTGAGCAAAGTGGGCATGGCCTTTGCCAATACAAATGGCATAGCCAGTGTGGTGTTCGCTGTATTTACCATTGCGGCCCTGCTGCTGGCCTGACCCTTACCTACACCTGAGAACAATATCCGCATCGCTTATTGCGTTATTTTTACACTCTTGTCAATACTTTCGTCCGAATGAATCTATCCAGGTCTATAGTTGCGTTTGCGGTCCTTTGTTTCTTCTCAGTTACTGATGCTTTTGCCCAGAACCAGCCCATCGGCTCGTGGCGTTCCTTCATGTCCTACAGTTCGGCCTTTGGTGTGGCCACCAGTGGCAATGTGCTCTATACCATAACCGACAAGGCTTTTTATACCGTAGATGCACACAATGGCCAGGTAGATGCCTACAGCAAGGTAGAGGGTATGTCTGACATAGGTATGCAGTGTATAGGTTACGATCATGCCACCTCTACCGCCGTGCTGGTATACTCTAATGGCAACGTAGACCTTTTCAAGGATAATACCTTCTATAATGTGCCCGATCTGAAGATAAAGACCATAGCAGGCTCCAAGGAAGTATATGCCATATATATTCTCAATGGCAATGCCTACCTCAGCACATCTATAGGTGTAGTGGTGATAGACCTTGCCAAACAAAGCATAAAAGAGACCTATGAGTTCAACGTGAACAACCAGGTGATGGCCGTGAAGGGTATCTGGTCGCAGGGCGACTCGTTATACGCCATTACCGTCAATGGTATGTACAGCGCCAATAAGAACAGCAACGAGCTACAGAACTTCCTGGCATGGAAACGGGTGGACACAGGCAAAAATTACATCTGCATAGCCGGGTACGACAATGAGCTCTACCTGTCTACCGATAAAAAGCTGTACAAGGCCACCAATGGCATAGTATCAGAAATATACAGTTCGCGCATGGGCATCATGCATATAGATGCCGGTATGGGCAGGCTGCTGGTAAGTGAATACGATACGGGCTCCTTTAGCGGATACATAAAGCTATATAACAGCGCACAGGGCATGTACGACTCGGTGCGCCTTCCAGGCAATAAGGCCGCGCAGGCGATCCAGACACTCGATGGTACCCTTTTCATTGCCGATGAGTTCGGTGGGCTGCTGAAAAGGCACAGCAATGGCGACCTGGGCTACATTACCCCCGAGGGGCCTATCAATGTCAATTCGTTCGACCTGTATGCATACGGCCGCGATCTGTGGATAGCGCATGGCGGTTTCAACGAAAAGTTCCTGCCGGCAAAGAATTACGCCAGCATCAGCAATTTCAGGGACGAGAAATGGAAATATTATGCCCGTGGCTTATACAGGGCGTTCGATACCATAACAGATATCAGCGTACTGCTTAAAGACGAAAAGACCGGCACCCTATACGCAGGCTCTTTCCTGAATGGCCTTTTTGTAAAGAACAGCGATGAGAGTACCCAGGCCTATACGGCGCCCTCTGTATTCGATAACAGCATATCGCAGGGCGAGGGCCGTGCGCAGGTAGCGGGCCTGGGGCTCGATAGCTATGGCAACCTCTGGGTATCTACCATGTTCTCGCCAAGCCACCAGCTATATGTAAAGACACCGGAGAACGAGTGGACGAAATTCAGTGTGCCGGGTGCGCAATTCGGCGGCCCCCTTGTAGTGGATGATAATGACCAGGTATGGTTCGCAGGCTACAATGGTAGCGGTGTATCGGTATACAACTTCAATGGTACCCCTGCCGACAGGACGGACGATGCCAGCTACCACCTGGTGTCGGGCAAGGGATATGGCAACCTGCCATCTAATACTGTTAACTGCCTGGCCAAGGACAACAACAACAATATCTGGATAGGTACCGCCAATGGTATAGGCATAGTCAGCAATTGTTCCTTCCCCCTCTCACAGACGCCTCCCTGCGATGCGGAGATACCCATAGTACAGTACGACCAGTATGCAGGTTACCTCTTTGCAGGTAACAATGTGCGCACCATAGCCGTAGATGGCGCCAACCGCAAGTGGGTAGGTACCGACGATGGTGTATGGCTGCTATCGCCCGATGCCGGCAAGATAGTATACCGTTTCACTACCGATAACAGCCCCCTGCCGTCGGACCATATACAGAAGATAGCGGTAGATAAGCTTACCGGTGATGTGTACATAGGTACAGAGCAGGGCCTGGTAAGCTACCGCAGTACAGCTACCGAAGGTGGTACCAAGAACGAGAACATTATCTCCTTCCCCAATCCTGTGCCATCGGGTTATACGGGTACAGTGGCTATAAAAGGTCTTGTGGCCAATGCCGATGTGCGCATCACCGACATCAACGGCCAACTGGTGTACCGTACCAAGGCCCTTGGCGGCCAGGCCATCTGGAACGGCCTGGACCATACAGGCCGCAGGCCGCAGAGCGGTGTATATCTTATCTTCGCATCAGACAGCAATGGCGAGGAGACCTATACCGGCAAGCTGGTATTGCTGAAGTAACACCTATGCTACACAAAACACAAGGTATAGTACTGCGCCCGGTAAAATATGGCGACACCAGCCTTGTGGTCACTATATTCACAGAGCAGTTCGGTATACAGGCATATATGGTAAAGGGTGTGCGCGTGACCGGTGCAACCCGCAACAGGGCCAGTTATTTTCAGCCCGGCACCCTGCTGGATATGGTAGTATACATGCAGCATGGCAAGAACATGCAACTGATACGCGAGTACCATGCGGCCTATATCTACACATCGGTACACGAGAGCGTTACCAAGAACAGCATTCTTATGTTCTCTGCAGAGCTCATGCTGCGCCTCCTTCCAGAGCATGCCCCTTTGCCCGACCTCTTCACCGCTGCCAGTAAATACCTCATATCGCTCGATACCGCCGATCCCCGCCATGTGGCCAATTATCCCTTATGGTTCCTTGCGCTGTGCAGCAGGTTGCTGGGGTACGATCCCCGCGGCAGCTATGGTCCCGCTACTCCCTACCTGGACCGCGAGTATGGTGGTTTCTCGGCGCATCCGCCAGCATACCCGCCCTATACCACCACCGAAGATGCCTTTGCACTGCACCAGGTGTTGCTTGCCAACGACCATGATGCCATACAGGGCATTGCCATAAACAGCGAAATGCGCAGCAGGCTTATAGACTGGTACATAGCCTTTCTGCAGCAGTATACACAGCATCTGGGCAACATCAGGTCGCTACCTGTGCTGCGGTCTGTGCTGCATTAGGGGCATGTGTTGCCATAGGTTATCTTTTTCTCTGTCTTTTGTCTATTTTGCAGTGGATATATCATGAGTCAGAACACCTCTGCTTCGTATCGCATTTTTCTGGCAGGTATGCCGGGCGCAGGAAAGACCTACTGGGGCCGGCGCATAGCTGCACACTACGGTCTGCCCTTCATCGATCTGGATGAGTATATCAGCAGCAACGAGGGCAAAAGCGTTGCGCAGCTCATACAAGAGGTTAGTGAAGAGACCTTCCGCGACCTGGAGAACAAATACCTCATCAGGCTCATAGGCAGCACCGACAATAGGGTGGTGATAGCATGCGGTGGCGGTACACCCTGCTTCTCGGGCAATATGCGCACCATGAAGATGGCAGGCATAGTGGTATACCTGGAGGCAGACCTTGAGTATCTCTACAGCAATGTGCAGCGCGATGGCGATATTCGTCCCCTGCTGGGCAAGACCACATCGGTACGCTACCAGATGGAACGCCTGCTGCAACTGCGAAGACCATACTACGAGCAGGCCCACTATATTTTACAGGCCAAAGACATTTCCCTCACTACCTTTGACGAAATTCTTGGCAATGTATAAGCAGGCTATAACCATAGGGGCCATACTGGCCGCACTGGCAGTGATACTTGGCGCTTTCGGCGCACATGGTCTCAAGTCGCTGGTAACGCCCGAAAGGCTGCAGGTGTTCGAGACCGGGGTACGCTACCACTTCTATCACAGTATAGCCCTCATCATCGCAGGTATACTATATGCCCAGTACCCTGTACGGCAAATGAAGCTGGCCACACTGCTCTTCATCATAGGTATAGCGCTGTTCAGCGGTTCTTTATATGCCATAGTATTTTCGGGTATCTATGGTGGCAGCATCGGGCCATTGGGTGTGCTTACGCCTATAGGTGGTGTGTTCTTCATTATAGCGTGGGTGCTCATGGCCATAGGCGTGATGCGTAAGGCATGACCGGTGCCCACTCATGTATTCCCCGGAAAGACTAATTTTGCACAAAATGTCTTGAGACCTTGCAGGCGCTAACCTATTACATCGCTCTACCGTTCATTTACCTGCTGTCGCTGCTGCCCTTTCCGCTGCTTTATCTCTTTTCCGACCTTGTGTTCTTCCTGCTGTACCGTGTGGCAGGCTATCGCAAAGATGTGGTGCGGCAGAACCTGCGCAATGCCTTTCCCCATAAAAGCGAACAGGAGATAAATACCCTCTGCAAGGCATATTACCACCACCTGTGCGATATGTTCCTGGAGACCTTCAAGACCCTTACCATAAGCCCGCAGACAATGTTGCAGCGCTGCTCGCTCTCCCCCGGATCGAAAGCCTTATTTGATAGGTTGAATAACGAAAATAAAAGTGTGATACTGGTAATGGGTCACCTGGGCAACTGGGAGTGGGGGGGCAATACCTTCAGCCTGTCGTGTACACAGCAGTTGTATGTCATATACCACCCGCTACGCAATAAATACTTCGATGGGCTTATGTACCACATGCGCACCCGTTTCGGTACAAAGCTCATAGCCATGAAGAACACCTTCAGGGAAATGCTGGGCAACCGCAAGGGGGCGAATGCCACCGCCTTCATAGCCGACCAGACCCCCCAGCCCGACAATGCCTACTGGACCACCTTCCTGAACCAGGATACACCCGTTTTCAAGGGCACCGAGATAATAGCATCGAAGCTGGGCAGCCCCATAGTGTATGTGCATATAAAGAAGATAAAGAGAGGCTACTACGAGATGCATGCCGAAATGCTGCTGGAAGATCCTGCCAGCAAGCCGGATGGCTATATATCGGAACTGCATACACGCCGCCTGGAAAAAGACATCATTGCCCATCCTGTAACATGGCTGTGGTCGCACCGCAGGTGGAAGCATAAGCGACCTGCAGGTATGTGATACGCTAGCTACAAAGACACACCATGCCACTAAAGACCTATTTCAACTGGAGCACCGGCAAAGACTCGGCCATGGCGCTGAATGCCCTGCTGCGCGATGACCGCTATAGTGTGGCGCACCTGCTCACATCTGTGAATGCACATCACGACAGGGTAAGTATGCATGGCGTACGCACGGCATTGTTGCAGCGGCAGGTAGATGCCATAGGCATTTCTGCCCTCCGTATCGAATTGCCGGAACAACCTACTAACGAGGAGTATGAACGGCTGGCAGGTGGTAAAGTAGCACAGCTAAAGGCCATGGGGTGCGAAGTGGCCGCATTCGGTGATATCTTTCTCGAAGACCTGCGCCGGTACCGCGAAGACCAGTTGGCGACAGTGGGTATGAAGACCGTCTTTCCACTATGGAAGAGAGATACACGCGAGCTGATGGCGGAGTTCATAACATCGGGCTTCAGGGCCATTACGGTATGCGTGAATGCCTCCCTGCTCGATAGGTCTTTCGTAGGGCGCGAGCTGGATAGGAGTTTCCTGGATGACCTGCCCGTCAACGTAGACCCTTGTGGTGAGAACGGCGAGTTCCACACATTCTGCTACTATGCGCCATTTTTCAAAGAGCCTGTGCCATTTTCCATAGGCGAGACCGTATACCGCGAGTACGACAATGCGGGAAGCAAGAGCGGCTTCTGGTTCTGCGATCTTCTGCCAGCATAGTCTATCTTTATCATCGCATCATATGTATCGTTGTCTTCTGTTCTTACTGGTGTTATCCTATACCTCGCATGCCCAGCATGTGGGTTGGCGGTCAGTTGATACAAAGGTACAGGCATCGTTCCGCGGGCTGTCTGTGGTAGACGATAGTGTGGCATGGATAAGTGGCAGCAAAGGCTGGGTAGGCAAAAGTACCGATGGTGGCAATACCTGGAAGTTCGCCCGGCCCGTGGGCTACGAGCAGTGCGACTTCCGCAGTATATATGCCATAGATGCCAATACTGCTATAATAGCCAATGCCGGTGCACCAGCCTATATACTGCGCACTACCGATGGTGGCAGTACATGGCAAAAGCTGTACGAGAACCACGATACCTCCGCCTTTATAGATGGGATAGATATGCAAGGCAAAAAAGGTATTGTCTATGGCGACCCCATAGCTGGCCATATGCTAATGCTCCATACCACCGATGGTGGTGTTACATGGAAAGAATACCCCTATGCCGACCGACCGCTATTGTGCAGCGGCGAGGCTTCCTTTGCGGCCAGTGGCACATGCATCAGGTATTTCGGCCGCAGGCGTGTGCTTATAGCCACAGGCGGCAAAGTATCGCGCCTGTTCCTGTCGCGTAATGGCGGTAAGAGCTGGCGCAGCATCGGTACACCCATACTACAGGGCATGAGTGGCACAGGCATCTTTTCGGTACTGCCGCTTGGCCGCAAACACTGGGTGATAGCAGGCGGCAATTACATGCAGGATACCCTTCGCACTGCCAACCTCTTTTATACATACGATGCCGGAGGGCACTGGCGTACGCCCCGCATCACCACCCGCGGCTACAGGGAATGCCTTGCGGCCATATCGTCTCGTTCCATATTGGCCGTAGGCCCTGCCGGTATAGATATATCTCACGATGATGGCGATACCTGGACGCCGTTCTCCGACGAAAAACAGCTACATGTGGCCCGCCGCGCGCGTAAAGGAGCGCTTACCATACTGGCCGGCGGCAATGGCAAGATATATATCCTGCCTGTACTGGATAATTGACCTTTTATTCCTTCCATTTTTGTTTTATTGTCCGTTTTTTGGAATTTCTATCCTATGTGTAGACAATTGGCACACTGTGCCAAAATTCAATCATTTGATTTTCAACATTTTATATTTCTGGCACAGCGTTGGTTATATACCTGTCAAACCTACCTGCGGCAGGCAGGCAAACAAACAAAAACACTAACAAACAAACAAAAACGAACTACAATGAAAAACATCTTCAAGTCTCTCGCTCTCGCTACTGTTGCACTGGTTTCTTTCTCTAGCAGCTCTTTCGCACAGGCAACCGCAACTGCTTCTGCATCTGCCAACATCATCACTCCGATATCTATCGTTAAGACAGTAGACATGAACTTCGGTAATGTGGCCGTGTCTGCAACTATAGCCGGTACTGCCGTTCTGGCCCCTGCAGGTACCCGTACCACAGGCGGTGCAGGTGGTGTTACCCTTCCTGCTACTACAGGTACCGTTTCTGCTGCCAGCTTCACGGTTTCTGGTCAGGGTGGTTATACTTACGCAATAACTCTTCCTACTTCTTGCACAATAACTGACGGTGCTACACACAACATGACCGTTGATAACTTCACAAGCTCACCTTCTGCCACAGGTACCCTGAGCGCAGGTGGTACTGAGACCCTGAACGTAGGTGCTACCCTGAACGTAGCTGCCGGTCAGGCATCTGGTCTGTACACCAACGCTACCGGTGTACCCGTAACGGTGAACTACAACTAATAGTAAAGAATATAGTGAGATAGGTTTGGTGCAGCGCCTTCGGAAACGGAGGCGTTTTTTTGTTGTCAGAGGCCGGTTCTTAGGCACAATAAAATAGGCCATACTTTATATGAGTATGGCCTACTGAATGAATATCGATAAAGCAATTATTGCTCCATCTCTTTAGAACGCAACCAGGCGGCACGACCCTCACCTGCGAACACATGGCGCTCGCTATGGTAGGACGAGCGTACCAGTGGCCCGCTTTCCACATAGTCTATACCCATCTTATAACCCTCTTCGCGGTAGAAAGCAAATTCGTCAGGATGCACGAAGCGCACCACGGGCAGGTGCTTTTGCGTAGGCTGCAGGTATTGGCCCATGGTCACTACATCACAGCCATTATCGGCCAGATCGCGCAGGGTCTGCAGTACTTCTTCCTTTTCCTCGCCCAGGCCCAGCATTATACCGCTTTTGGTACGCATACCGCCATCCTTCAGGGTGCGTATCACTTCCATGCTGCGGTGGTATTTGGCCTGTATGCGCACTTTTCGGGTCAGGCGCTCTACGGTCTCTATATTGTGCGACACCACTTCCGGCGCCACATCTATCAGGCGTTGTATATTGTCTTTCTCCCCTTTGAAGTCGGGTATCAGGGTCTCCAGTGTGGTCTCGGGGTTCAGGGCGCGTACAGCCTTTATGGTATTGGCCCATATTATCGATCCGCCATCTTTCAGCTCGTCCCTGTCTACCGATGTGATAACGGCATGCTTCACCTTCATCAGGTATATGGCCTCTGCCACACGCTGGGGTTCGTCCCAATCCACAGGATCGGGACGGCCGGTGGCCACAGCGCAAAATCCGCAAGAACGGGTGCAGATATTGCCCAGTATCATAAAGGTGGCTGTACCCTCGCCCCAGCACTCGCCCATATTGGGGCAGTTGCCGCTCTCGCAAATGGTATGAAGCTTGTGCGTATCTACAAGGTTGCGTACATGGCGGTAATTCTCGCCAATAGGTAGTTTCACACGCAGCCAGTTAGGCTTTTTCACGCGCGTTTCCTCTGTCGCTAGTACTGAACTGATCACCGGCAATTCCTGCATAATGGGTGCAAGTTACGACCATCACCAGCGTTTGCCAAATTGGAACGCTACGAACAGGTTCACAAAATATGGGCTGGAAGGTTGGTTGAACATCAATGGTATCGCTTCGGCATAATATTCTACCGATGCACCTGTTTCTATGGCCGTAACGGTCTTGCGGTTGGCCGCAAAATCGAAGTGCAGCAGCGTCTTCAGGTGCCCGCCGGGAATGGCCTTTACTTCGCTCAGCCCCATACTGAAGCCTCCGCTGCCGGTAATATTGCGCGTATCCAGGAAGGCATCTTGCGTTTGCTCAGAGAATTTTATGCCCCCTGCATTGGCATCGGTCACTATATAGTATGGTTTCAGCAATCCCAGCGCAGGGCCTATTATAGTGGTCCAGTGAATGGAAACGCAGCCCGGGTCCGGTTTGCCTGCCAGCATTCTGCGCATACCTATACCAGCCTTTACACCATAGAAGTTATTGATCTTGCCATAAACGTAGTTGGACGAGTTGCCCGATCCGTTATCCGGTGCCGCTATCTTTTGCTGTTTGGGATGCTTCTTTTCAGAGAATTCCAATTGCAGCAGCCGCACATCATGGAACATATCAGACATTTTCGCCTGCCGCGATCGTATCTTGCCATAATCCATGTACAGGCTCCAGCCATCACTACCCAGCCGGTAGCCAAAACTGATCTCTGCCTTGATAGGTTTTATTGTGGGTGGCACCACTTTTACGAGGGTCTTACCTACATCGGGTGGGGTAGAGCTACCCTGCCCATAGGTATGCACTGCTGAACTGCACAGCAGCACCAATGAGGCCACTTTTAGTATTCGGGGCATAGTTGTTTTAAAATTACGAATGAACACCCATATGAAAAAATAAACTTTTCGTAGGCGGATAGTAGTATGTAAATTTAACAAAAAAACACGCTGATGACAGCTCACATAGTATACAACGGCGACCTGCGCACTACTGCTACCCATGTACGTTCGGGCACGTCTATAGAGACCGATGCGCCGGTAGATAACAAGGGAAAGGGCGAACGTTTCTCACCTACCGACCTTGTGGCCGTAGCGCTTGCCACCTGCATGGTCACCACTATGGGTATAGCTGCTCCCATACACGACCTGGACCTGGATGGCTCCGAATGCGAGGTGACCAAGATAATGGCCTCCGACCCGCGCCGTATAGCCGAGATAGTGGTGGTGATGAGCTTTCCTAAAAGCAAGCCATTCACCGACAAGCAGAGGTTCAAGATAGAGCAGATAGCCCATACCTGCCCTGTCTTCATCAGCCTGCATCCCGATATGAAGAAGAGCATCAGCTTCGTGTGGCCTGAATAGGGTCGTCAAAGAAACATGGTAAGAGTGGCTTGAACAGTACTTGCTCAATAGCTTTGTGCTTTCCACTTTCTACTTTATACTTCCTCTTCTACTTCTTTGCTGCAGAGTCGCGCCAGCGGGTCGCTGTTGGTATTATAGATGTCAGCAGCGAGTCGAACTCCGTAGGGTGCTGCTTGTACCATGCCAGGCTGCTGTCGAAGGTTCCCTTGGTCATGTGGTGCTTGTCGAAGATGATCTTGTAATATGCCGCCAGCGAATCGGGGCTTTTCACACCGGGCTTGCGTGTGGTATCTTTTACTATAGCACTGTAGCTTTCGGCAATGCTCAGGTCCAGCAGTATGCTGCGCATTTTTTCGCGGGGCAAATGGTTATCCTTGCTTTTATCGAAATATGTGCACGATGCCATACCTGCTATGCCGCATAACAGCAGAAAGGCCATTACACGGTTAAGCATAGTATACGATAGTACAGGGTAGAGGGTCATTTCAGGGCGTTGTATTTGTTGGAGTTGGGTACATCTATCACAGCCAGCATAGATATGTACTGCTGCCTTTCCGAGCGGGGCGTAGCCTCCAGCATACGCAGAAATTCCTCGCCTTTGGAGCTTAGCAGGAATTGTATAGCTACAGAGTTAGGGTTCTCCCTGTTCACCTGGTACAGCTTTTTCACATTCGTCATTATGCGCGCGCGTGCATCTGTAGGTTTCATAGACATACTGTCCAGCCCCTCGCGGTGCATGATGTACCAGAAGTTGCGCGCCTCCTGGAAACGCTGGTTCAGCAACTGGTCTACCAGCCAGTAGCGGTTGCGGTTGTTCTCCTTGGCTTGCCAGCCGTTTATTCCCTTTATGTTGTCCGGCGCACTATTCACTATGTTCTGCGCCTTTTTCAGGTAGTTGGTGCCCCCCAGTGGCGAAAAGCTGTCATAGTCCATTGCCAGAACCAGGTATACATAATAGCCTACCACTGCAGTAAGGTTCGAGCTCAACGGATCGGATCCGAAAGCGCGGTTATCGTCAAAGTTCAGCGGGTTGAACTGTGAATACTTGAAGGTGAGGTCCCTGTCCACATAGTTCACTATGGTGCTGGTGTAAGAAGAGTTGTATACGGGCCTCGCCGCCTGTATGCTGAAGGTGCCTGAGAAAGTATTGGGGTCGCCGCCAATATTGTTGCCGGTGATGGTTATGAAAATGTTGCAGTCTATTTTTTCGGTAGTAGCATAGTCATCGGTCGTCCACCGGCGCGAATTCACCAGCTCGGTCACGGCACGCTGCATATTAGTGAACAGCTCGGGGTCTACACCGGTTATGGCCCTGTCGCGACTGTCTATCCGCTTCACGGTAACCTTGCAGTTCAGCTCCTGTGCCTGTGCCGCCACACACCATACCAGCAATATACCTATACTAAACAGTTTCCTCAGCATGTCTTATCTGTATCATATGGTCTATAATGGCTTTTGCAGTATCGCGCTTGCTTTGCAATGGCAGGGTCACTGGTTCCTGCCCTGCGGTCAGCAGTGTCACTTTATTGGTCTCATGCCCGAAACCGGCGCCTGCATCGCGCAGCGAGTTCAGCACTATCATGTCGGCATTCTTGCCATTTAGTTTCTTTGCGGCGTTCTCCAGCTCGTTATCTGTTTCCAGCGCAAAACCTACTAACGTCTGCCATGGTTGTTTTATTTTGCCCAGCGAGGCCAGTATATCGTCTGTCTTCGTCAGGGTGAGGGTAAGGCCCGTATCGCTTTTTTTTATCTTACCGGTCGCCATGGTCTCCGGCCGGTAGTCGGCTACGGCTGCGGCCAGCACCATTATGTGCGCATCTGCAGCATGGGCCATTACGGCCTCGTACATATCGTGTGCGCTTTCCACTGCGGTCATTGTTATGCCTTTGCCATGTGGCGCCTGCACTCCGGGCCCTGCTACAAGGTTCACTTCGGCGCCTGCCTCGGTAAGTGCCTCTGCCAGTGCCACACCCATTTTGCCTGTAGAGAAATTCCCTATGAAGCGTACCGGGTCTATACGTTCGTAAGTAGGTCCTGCGGTCACGATGGCTTTTTTGCCCTTTAGCGGCCTGTCGGTAGTAAAGAATTTGGCGAGCATCTGCAGCATATGCTCCGGCTCGGCCATGCGGCCCATACCTACGAGCCCGCTGGCAAGCTCACCATATTCCGATGGCAGTATGTGGTTGCCATATGCCTGTACCCGGCCCATATTAGCCTGGGTAGAAGGGTGGTGCCACATATCCTCGTCCATGGCCGGCGCTATGAACACAGGGCACCTGGCCGAAAGATAAACGGCACATACTATATTGTCGCACAGGCCATTGGCCAGCTTACCTAATGTATTGGTGCTGCATGGGGCTATCACCATGGCATCGGCCCACAGGCCCAGGGCCACATGGTTGTTCCAGGTAGCGCCGTCAGCCACATCGGCCAGTACGGGCCTTCCCGATACTGTGGACAGCGCCAGCGGGCTCACAAAACCTGCTGCCGATGCCGTAAGCAATACCTGCACCTCGGCGCCTGCTTTTACCAGCAGCCTCACGAAATGGGGTATCTTATATGCGGCTATACTTCCCGTGGCCGCCACTATTATCTTTTTGCCTTTTAACGACATGATACGAAGAACATGCAAGTTACGCACATTTGTGCGAAATGGGATGTTAGGCCCTGCCTCGCAACACGATATTATCAATGCTTTATGTAAATTTGCACATCATTAAAGTTCGGGGTGGCCAATAGGTCTTTTTATGCCCTGCACAACTCGCCTGACCACTACATATGCTTAAGAACCTCTTTTTTGCCACTGGTGTCGTTCTCTTATTCGCAGGTTGTTTCAGCAAGCCCGAGCAAGTGGCTTCCACATTGAAGGTGGTAGACCCTAAAGAGTGGGTAGATGAACATACCCTCTCCAATGCCGACAGCGTTGCGGTACGCCACCTGCACCTGGACATAGCCGTGGACATGGTGAACAGGCAGATATCGGGTAACGCTCTCTGGACCATAAACAACAACCATCATCAGAAAGAGCTGATACTGGACACCTACGACCTTACCATAGATAGCGTAATGGTAGATGGCCATTTGGCAGGCTACCAGTTGGATAGCCCTATCAAGTTCCTGGGTAGCGCACTGCACATACCTATCAACGAGAATACCAAGTTCGTGATGGTGCATTACAAGACCGGCCCCAGGGCGCGTGCACTGCAGTGGCTCGATCCGCAGCAGACCCACGACAAGAGGGCTCCCTTCCTGTATACGCAATCCGAGTCCATATACGCCCGCTCGTGGATACCCTGCCCTGATGGGCCGGGTATACGGTTCACCTATACTGCCCGTGTCACGGTGCCTCAGGGGCTTATGGCGCTGATGAGCGCCGAGAACAGCGATGTGGTGAACGATACGGGTGTTTACAACTTTCGCATGCCCATACCCATACCAGCCTACCTGATGGCGCTGGCCGTGGGCGATCTTGCCTTCAAGGGTATAGACGACCGCACAGGCGTATACGCCGAAAAGGGCATGATAGACAAGGCCCGCTGGGAATTCGAGAACGTGGGCCGTATGGTAGGCAGTGCCGAACAACTTTATGGCGCCTATCGCTGGGGCAGATATGATGTAGTGGTACTGCCGCCCGGCTTCCCTATAGGAGGCATGGAGAATCCCAAACTCACCTTCCTTACGCCTACCATCATAGCGGGAGACCGCTCGCTGGTGAGCCTGGTAGCGCACGAGCTGGCCCATAGCTGGAGTGGCAACCTCGTTACCAATGCCACATGGAACGATTTCTGGCTCAATGAGGGATTTACCAACTATTTTGAAAGGCGCATCATGGAGCAGATGATGGGCGAAAGCTATTCTGACATGCTTTGGGAACTGGGTTACCAGGACCTGCAGAACGAGGTGATGGCCCTAGGAGCTGATAGCCGCGATACATGGCTGAAGCTGGACCTCAAAGGCCGCGATCCCGATGATGGCCTCAACAGTATACCTTACGAAAAAGGCTGCCACTTCCTGAAAATGATAGAAAAAGCCGCCAGCCGCGACCGTTTCGATAAATTTCTCGTAAAGTACTTCGATGCCAACGCATTCCGCACCATCACTACCGAGACCTTCCTGAATTATATGGATACCGTGCTCATAAAGAAAGATACGGTATTGCGCAAAGCGCTGAACATAGATGAATGGGTATACGGACCGGGTATACCTGCCAACTGTCCCCGTGCCAGGCAGGAGCTGTTCAGCAAGGTAGATGCCGAACGCACCAAATTCCTGTCCGGTATGCCGGCCGAACAAATAGCTTTTGTGAACTGGAGCGCGCATGAGTGGCTGCACTTTCTGCGCGGCATGCCCGATACGCTCCGTGCCGACAAGATGGTGCTGCTCGACCGCGCTTTCAACTTCTCTACTACAGGCAATAGCGAGCTGGCCGATGAATGGTACCTCATAGCCATAAGGGCCAATTACCGCCCTGCCTATCCGGCCATGGAGCGTTTCCTGAGCACAGTAGGCAGGCGCAAATTCCTGGAGCCGCTGTACATACAAATGATGAAGACCCCCGAAGGGCAGGAGATGGCCCGGAAACTATATACCAGGTACAAAGAGAACTACCACCCACTAGCACAGGAAAGCCTCGATAGGATAGTGTTGAAATTACCCTGATATCATCGGTACACAACTCCATACATCATACTTCACAAAGTGTACAGGCAAGGCTAAAACCCTTGCCTGTACTGCGTTTGGACCCTCCTGCAGACTTTCTGTTTTAAAATATGTGGCTTATTGTTGAAAATATTTTTGAAAATCGGCCTGCTTATATAATTTTGTCCCTGGAGAGATGGCAGAGTGGTCGAACGCGGCGGTCTTGAAAACCGTTAACTGTAACAGGTTCGGGGGTTCGAATCCCTCTCTCTCCGCTGATATCGATATCAGATCGAAACAAAAGCCTTGAAATCTATGATTTCAGGGCTTTTGTGTTTTAGCCCCCATATCAAAACGTTCGAATTCGCGCAATACTCAGGTGAACACGGAGGTGAGCAAAAAGAAAAATCAAAAAATGCTCACCTGGAAATTTGTAATCTGTTGATTATGAACATGTTTACTGGCTAAATGTCTTGTCTGCTAATGGCTACACTGAGAACTTTGTAACCAATTAAAACAGACCATATGATCAGCAAGAGTTTCGCGATTCTTTTCTATCTGAAAAAGCGTACCGGTGTGGAGCAGCAGACGCTACCGGTTTACCTCCGCATTACCGTTGACGGCGAACGCAAGGATATCCATACTAAGCAGTTTTGGGAGCAAGAACGATGGAATAAGCAGGCGCAGCGCGCAAAGGGCACCAATGAGTCATCAAGGACCTTAAACGCCTATTTAGATGCACTTGAGAGAGACGTTCAAAATGCTCGTCTTAGGCTTACCGAAGCAGGGCTGCAAGTGACGGTATCTGAAATCGAGAAAATACTTACAGGACAGGAAGAGAAGCAGCGCACCCTGCTACAGGTATTTAAGGAACACAACGACAAGATAGCGGCATTGGTAGATATGGACTACGCAGAAGGGACCATTGAGCGGTATAAGACTACCTTAGACCATACGCGGAGGTTCATCGAATGGAAATACGGGAAGGAGGATATTGAACTAAAAAGTCTGACGTTTGAGTTCGTAAGCGATATGGAATTTTGGTTGAAGAGCGCGCGGAAATGCGGGCATAACAGTGCCATAAAGTACATTGCCAATCTCAGAAAGATTATCAACATCTGCTTGAAAAACGGCTGGCTCCCTAAAGACCCATTTTATGGATTCAAAATGACCAAGCGTGATGTGGTTCGCGAATATCTCAGCGAAGAGGAATTGCAAAGACTGGCAAACAAGAAATTTGCAGTTGACCGCATAAGCCAAGTGCGTGATATCTTCCTTTTCAGCTGCTATACTGGTTTGGCATTCATAGATGTTTTCAACCTAACTAGGGAACGCATATCGAAGGGGGTTGACGGCAATCAATGGATATTTACCTTCCGGCAAAAGACCGATACATCTACCCGCATTCCCCTATTGCCGCAGGCGCAAGTTATTTTAGAACGTTACAGAAGTCATTCTAAGTGTGCAGCCAATAACAAAGCCTTCCCAGTGCTGAGTAATCAGAAAATGAACTCTTATTTGAAGGAAATAGCCGATCTATGTGGGATAGCAAAAACACTTACATACCACATAGCAAGACATACTTTTGCTACTACGGTGACTCTAAATAATGACGTTCCTATCGAGAGTGTCAGCAAAATGCTTGGGCATAAGAGCATCAAGATCACTCAGCATTATGCGAAAATTATTGATAAAAAAGTGAGCAATGATATGCAGTTATTAGCTGAGAAAATGGAATTGAAAGCGATAGAGGGATTACAATAGTCCGACTAAGATTCGAATTGCCATGGTATACGATTGAATTTCAGTCTCCGAAATTTGTTTTTTTGATTTTTTGTCGATTAAAACAAGAACTTCATTCTTCAAGCAATTAACTTTATATAGGGTTACTTATCAATGCAAATATAAGTATCCCCACCTGATTTATTACTACAAAAGAACTGAAGATGAATGCCCGAAATATCCCATGGCATGTTATTGATTGCAAAAAATTTGAGAATCTAATTCGCTGGATTGCCAAAACTGAGACACCGAAAATAAACTGGGACCTCTATCTTAAAAGTGGCAACAAACAACATGGGATAGATATCAAAGGTTTCGATTACGATACGGGGAAAGATATTTGTATTCAGTGCAAATTTACTCCTGAGTTATCCTTAGCGAATTTAAAGGACTTACTACGAGAATTCGAGGAAGGAACCCTACGGGCGACAACGAGGAAATTTATACTCGCAACTACGTCTGATTTACAGAAGAGAACGGTAAAAGAGTATTTTGACGCACAGGTAGGTCTTTTCAAAGACAAATACCAAATTGAGCTAGAATCTTGGGACATTGAGAACATTGAAGTGCGACTGAAGAAGTGCTATGGATTAGTCCATAAATACTTTGGTAAAGGTGCTGCGGATAATCACTGTTTCCTGTCCAATAAAAACCCGGTAATCGTATACAATCCCGTACAGAATTTTATTGAAAGAAGTGTTCTGAAAGTGAACGAGCCAAATGCGGACAATGAACATAGATTTTATTTTGGCGAACGCACTATTCTTGAATTAAAGAGCTTATTTTATTCCGATGACCTCCTTACTCAAAAAATATGCCTAATCGCTGACGCGTATCAAGGTAAATCTACTTTATTGGAGCATCTAGCTTACGAATTGCAAGAAAGTAGTTTGTATGTTCCCGTAATTCTGAAAATTAAGTCTCTAAATGTTCGCTCCATAGAGTCAATTATTGAGGAATCCTACAGTTATATAAAACAATTTCCTGGCGGAGAGCTTGTTCTAATATTCGATGGTTTAGATGAGGTCACACAGAACAAGTTCAATGATTATAAAAATATGATTATCGAATATTCGAACGCTAATCCCGCGGTTAATATCATATTTTCCTGTAGAAAGCTATTTTATTCTCATTATCGTTTATCAGAGCTAAAGAAAGACTTTGACTTTTATGAATTGATGCCGATAGCAGACCCAGACATCAATACTTTTACAAGCACATTAGGCAACAAAAAAAAGAACTTCACCAATTACATAGCCAAATGCAATTTGGGTAGCCTCTTATATCATCCATTCTACCTAGTTAACCTTGTCAGGCTTTTTCAAAAAGAACGTGGCATAAGCAGCATTCCAAAGACAAGGAAAGAAATCGTCTATTATTTAGTTGAAGAATCATTTAAGCCTTCAGACAGCAGGCCATTGGTCCATGGAAATGAACTTCTCCATGAAAAGGTAGAGTATACGGCTTGTATAAAAAACTTGCATTAATTACGCAGTTAAATGGCGAGAATGCAGTAGACGATGAGCTTATGCAGCGACTATTTACCCGAGAACAACGAGAATTACTCATTCATAGCTCATTTCTTTCGAAAATAGGCACTAAATGGTCATTCGATATTGCATTCTTTCAAGAAAATATCGCTGCGCTTGCATTGTTACAAATGCCTTTGGGTAGCGTTTATGACATGGTGACGGTAGGAGTAGCAAGGCGAAGGATAAAAACTAAATGGATTCAGACCATTGCTTCTTATATATCTTTGCTTGAGGAAGGAGATAGTCGAAAAGAATCAGTACTTGAGCTCGTTCGGAACGATAATATCGAATTGATAACATTTTGCGATGCCTCTAAATTGTCCTTTGATTTTCGATTGCAAACGGTCAAGGAGGTATTCCAAAAATGTATCAGACTCAGTTCCTTTCCGAGGGTTACTAGGGTGGATGTTATCGCTGCCTTTATAAAAAATGAAGCTGAGGGAATAAAGTATTTGCTTTCGATTGTTCAAAGTTCCAATACGTCTCAAGTAAAAGCACTCTCTTGGAGAGTTATTGAGCATTTTGACGATTTAGGTTCATTGCGGAATGACGTAAAGCAAGAAATCCTAAACACTATTAAAAACATAGAAGATGGTGGCTTTGCACGCATACTAGTAGATATTCTCACCAAGTTCAACCTCGTGTTGGACGAAGATATTTGCTGTTTACTGCGCCCCAGCAAATTGCTGCAAGAACCAGAATATCTAAACGGACTGTTTGATTTGCTAATATCGAAAAACTTAGTAGACAAGTATTACTATGTTGGTCTAGAAGCAGTAGACGTATTTGAAAATCATGACAAAGTCCAAAGGCAATATAAGGCACAGGCAAAGCTGGAGTATTTTTTAATGCTTCCTAATGACCCCAACAATGTTATTGCTTTTCTCAAGCTCGTTCACAGTAAAAAGTGGGGGCCGATTTATCGAGATACTTATTTAAATGACGATAAGCAAGTGTTGTTGAAAGAAATGTGTGAATTGGCAATTAGAATACACCCTCAAAATGCACTTGTATTTTTTCCTGTTGCCGATATATTAAGATATCAAATAAGTAGACCGCACAACAAAGAGTATATACACCTATATGAGTTTTTTAGAAAAACTGACACCGTTCCACTTTTCTTTAAGTTGTCTCTGAAAATTGTTGATAAAATTGACTTGCCATATTTGGCGTTGTTAGTTACGAAAGAGTGTTGCGATTTTATTTTCGACAATTTGGAGATAGAGGATGAAGAGAATGTAGTTGAGGATAAAAGGTTGTTGCCACAAAGCCAAATAGTGCAAATGTATTCATGGATTAGGTATTGGAAGGAAGATGATAACCTAGCAAATTTGTTTCATGAACGGTTGCTGCATACTACCGGCATCGATTACAACAAATTACAAGAAGAAAGGAATGGAGAGCATTTTTTGCTGGAAGCGAAGAAACATGAAAACGACTTAAAACACATACTTTCTCCTGATGCATTTATAGCGGGATTAACAGCATTTTTTCAGGCTTATGGAAGCAATTCAATCCCATCTGACAAAGTGTTTGTAGGCGTGTCTCCTAACATTGTCCGGAGATTGGCTGATTCGACCTTTATTTCCAATTTCTTACTTCGTTTTGAATACGACAAGAAAGAAATATCTCTGTCTGATTGTTTAAATGTCGTTGAAAAAGATGGGTGGTTTGAATGTTTCAGAGCAAAACAAATATATCGGTACCACTTTCCAACTGAAGAGTCAATAGCAATATTGTCCCCTTTCCTTAAGAATTACTATTCACAAGAAATACAAGTGACAAATTTTGTAAATGCAATTAGGCAAAATGGCAATACTTATAGTATGGATAAAAAAGCCAATTTTCTTAAGGAGATTTTTGTGAAATTTAAATATGAAACGGCGCAAGAAAATTTGCTCAAAATGCTATGGGTAATTTGGGATGGATTCCACCATCTAAAAAGAAATAATTATGGAACGAATCAAAACACAACATTGAGCGAGCTAATCATCGAAAATGTTGTTTCTAAAGAACAGTTGATTGAGACAATTATTTCGAATTTAAAAAGCGATATCCAAGCAGATAGAGTAATCGCCAGTCATTTGGAATTATGTCGGCATTTAGAAATTAATGAAGTAACTGAGTTTATATTGGACGAACGCATTTTTAGCAGATTTGCAGATTATGAGCAGACACATATAGTCGAAATTTTCACACAGCTTGGAGGTGATGAGCAGAAGCTGCTCGAGTTGTTTAGAAAGCTAGGAACTGTAGGGGAAAAAAACGTTGTCCTTTACCTTGATTTGTCAAAAAGGTTGCTACAAAAGAACAAAATTGAAATCGTAAATTCATTGCTAGGTACATTGTCAAATCTCGCATTAGATGATAGCCGGAGGCTAGAGGTATCGATTAGGCTCATATCTGCTGGGCAAGAGGTAGGTTTCGCTTTCTTTGTAGACGGTATTGTTCAAGGGAAGATATGGTTGGAACATTTTCATCGTTCTTTATCCTTGCTGAATATACCTGCCAAACTTGTATTGAAGGAAATGCAAAGGATAATCCACCATATTCTTGATAAAAGCGAGCCAATAGAATCGCGGGATTATTCTATCAAAGACTTTATATGGGATTGTCTATTTAAGGTTTCAAAAAGAAATGAAGAAGATTTGTTGGACGTAGAAAGTTTCTTATACACTGCTTATGATGGGTTAAAAGATTCTCACTCGAATGCCCATGAAATATTATTCTGCATTGATAGGGTTCTTGAAAACTATAGGGACTTGGATGGTAACGTTTATCAACCTACCGATATCAGTCGAATTTTAGCAACTGTAGATTGGGCAAATTAAATGTTATAAAACGTCCTAGAGAATGATTCCGACTGCATTGTATAGGGCTAGACCTGGCCAGCAAAACTACCAAGGCGCAATTGCGAAGCACAATTGGACAAGGAATGGCTTGTACTTCCGGCTGTGCCAATTCTCTTAAATAATTCTAGAATGAATCTTCTGGGATTCTTGATGGCGATGTTTTGGAAAAGTGACTAAGTACACAAAAGCAAGTCCTGAGTTTGCTTTCTTTAGTTTAATTGAAGGGGCTTTAAGTGAACATCAATAAGTCAATATCCGATAGCATTTCGTCATGGTGAAAGATAGTAATCTTCCTTCCGTGGAAATGTAATTTTGCGGAATCTTCCCCTTACCTTATGAAGTGTATTGTAATGATCGTACATTTAGAACTAGATTAATAATATGGGGATACCCAAAGAAGAATTGTTCCAACTTATCCGTTCGGAAAAGGTAATTCTCTGGTCTGGTGCTGGGCTATCGATATATGCTGGGTACCCTAGCGGAAAGAATCTTGGCAAAAAGATTGTCAAGTCATTACCCGCATGGCAAAGAACCGATATTTCTTCTGCGCAGGCGTTGGACGATTTATGTGAACAGTTTATACGAATCAGCGGAAACAACAGGAAGCCATTGCTTGATATTTTGACAAGAGTATTTTCTAAACAACCTAAGTCCATAGATCTCCATAAGAAGTTGTCGAAAGTTCCACATTTTAAAACATTGATTACCACGAATTACGATTCTCTATTTGAATTGGGGTACGAAAACAACATACAGGTTGTTGTCACACCGGCTGAACTGCCGGACATGACAAAGAAGCAACCACACTTATTCAAGATTCATGGTGACCTCAATCACAAAGAGAGCATTATTATTGCAAAGTCTGATTATGCCAGTTACTTCAACACATCTGTAGGCAACGTGTATTGGACAACCGTTACTGAGCGAATTGTAAACAATAATATCTTATTCATCGGATACGCTTTAGGAGACATAAATATCGACGCAATCATCAGTTCAGTATCCAAACAGCTTGGCGATAAGCAAAAGAAACACTTTTTGGTTGCTCCAGGGTTCAAGGATTACGAAATCGAAAGTTTGCTACTTAAGAACATTCATTACATCGATTCAACTGCGGAGAGATTTATTGAAGAACTCATTGCTAACCTCAAGCAAAATGTAGTAGGAGATTATCGCGCCGGTATCATTGAGCTCGATACGTTTAACAAGTTCCTTTCCCATCACGATTTGACGGTAGACTTTGCTGCCTCATTGTCGGGGCATACTATAAGCCGAATAGGGACCATTATCGGCAAAGCCGTACCGGGTATCTTGTCTATTTCTTCGGACGCAATCTCAGCAAAAGTTATAGAGAATCTAGCCATTGGCATGAATTTCGGGGCGCTTGAGTTGAATGATTCCAACGCACAGTTCGAAGTGTCATTCGCTGGGGTAAAGTTCTTTGATCAGAATGATTTGGCTTCGTTGATGCTTATCCCCCGGCCAAAAATTGAAACAACTTTCGATATAGACTTTGATAACGGTTTTGAGTTGCGGACGATTCCGGTGAAGCTATTTCATTCGCGGCATAGGATTTCTGTGGTCGCGCAATTTAGAAATAAGCAGATTAGAATCAATATGGGCGATGACCCGAATGAATTTCAATTCAGCGTGGAATATCCCAAGCCGTATGGAAACCCAAAGGACGAATTGGAGGCATTCAAATTGATGTTGCATCTAGCAGAAGGGGTCGCATTCACCGTATTTTTAAACGGGCGAGGACATCGGCTCAAGTTGCCTGCGAACGAAAAGATGTCCAGCACACTGAGGAAATATGTATCATATTTCGAGGCGCTTTTGGAAATAGAGAAAACGTATCAGCGAAAGTTCGATGCAGTAGATGAGATAACAGAGAACAAATTTCACATAATGTGCGTATTGCTTGAAAGCACAAAGAACGAGGAAATACACTTTGAAGCGAACGATAGTTTGGAAATAACTATGAGTGAATTCAATCCGAGCGCGTTTTTTGATTCCAATATGCCTGCTCCTGGTGAGATAAGTATTGTCTATACCGATTTTGTCGTAACCCTTTATGGACAAACCTTCAAGTTTAAAGAACGTACTTGGCGTTTATACGATCCGGAATTGGTAAGCTTGGAAATTTTAGACGACGGCTCACGCAAAGCAAAATTTAGAAGTCGATCCAACAAAGGTTCGGACAAGTATATTTTAGAGGGGGGACTTTGCTAGGATGTGGGGACGCTTTATTCAACGGATAATACACTAAATGATGTGCTGGCAGTGTCGTCATCATCAGCTTTAGATAAATTGAAAACCGTGGCAGATGAACAAAGTCATCCGGATTGAATACAGAGTAAAATCCTTAGTCAGTTCCTTAAAATACCGTATTCGCTTGCATCAAATTTCCTTTTTGAGTGCCGGAATGTTAGAAGATGTGCCTGTGCTACGTCACAGTAGAATCAATTACAACTACATAACTGAGTAACGGATTTTTGGAATAAGTGACGTAATTGCATAGAACATTGAGATGATAAATTTCAAAGTTCAGATTACGTTGCCCTTTGCAAGATTGCAAATCGCATGGCGATAGATGGTAATCTTCTCCATTTTGCGATTTGCAATCTTGCGGGGAGGCTTCCCCGTACCCCCTCATGCCTCTTATTTAGTTTAGAAATCGTTTAATTCATTGTGCTAGCGTGAGCGAAAATCGTTCACTAAAAAAGACACAAGAATGGAACTGGAAAACCAAGGATCACCCATTGCGGTTCATGCTGTTCGGCAATTGACGGCTACCATGCTCTCTTCAGAGGTGATCGTAGGCGTCAAGCTTAAGACATTTCTGGATAAAAATTGCACTTGCATATCGCCCCGACGGCATGCGCTCTATCGGACCAAAACTGAGGTAGAATTCCAACTGCTGAAGGAAAACAGGGACATCAACGAGGCGCATGTCCAGGCGCTCATGAACTCATTCGAACGGGACGGCTACCTGTTTACGGTCATCTACCTGAACGAAAGGCTGGAGATCATCGACGGGCAGCACCGCTACGAGGCGGCCCGCAGAAAGGGGCTGCCGCTCCATTTCATGATAATGCCGGGATGGGGAATGCGAGAGGTCACCATACTGAACGTGAATTCCCGCGACTGGACGATCACGGACTTCATGGAGACCCATGCCAAGGCAGGCAATCCGAACTACGTCCGCTTCAGGGAATTCTACCTCGCGCACGACTTCGACGTGACCACATGCCAATTGCTCGTCACGGGCCGCAGGAGCGGAAGGCATGCGTCCACCGACGAGTTCCGGAAAGGGCTCATGCAGGTGGATGAGCAACAAGTGACCGAGGCATACTTAAAGGCTAAGAAAATGGCAAGCATGCAGCCCTACCATCCGAACGGGTGGAAGTCGCGCAATTTCGTCGAGGCGATGCTGATATTGCTAGGCACCAAGGGATATGACCATGAGCACTTGGTCCTGAAATTCAAGACCTATCCTGACATCCTTCTCGCCGGCGCGAAATCGCTTAGGATAGAGGAATACCTGAGGATATTCATGGACAAGTACAATTTCAGAAGAATGAAAGACAAGCTGGAGTTACCACGAAAACATCTTTAATTGCATTGCCCGCTGAATGAAGCGGGCAATTGTCTTTTATGCTTATTGATCCTGTTTGAGTGTGTCGGCACTGAACGGCTGTGATGTCGCTCCATCGATCGCCAGCTTAAGGTACATCGAAAAACGAGGCAGGTGCACGAGGTCCACCTGGTCGAATATTGGGAAGAATTCCCTTGCAAGTTCTTCCGCGTCCTTGCTCCCGACACGGAAACTGATGAGCGTACCCACGTTTCCAAGTATGGCGGATCGGATCTTGTCGTTCAGCTGGTCCAAAAACTGGTTCGCCATGAATATACCCAGACCATATTTTCGGGCTTCCGAAAGCAAGTCTGCAAAGCTCTGCGTGACGAAGGACTGCGATTCGTCGATATACAGGAAGAACGGAATCCTTCGGGACTCGGCGATTCTGGCGCGATACATGGCAGACATTTGCAAGAATGTGACCACCATGCTGCCAATGATCATGCTGGCCTCTTCCCCGAGCATTCCCTTGCTGAAATTGCATATCAGGACTTTGCTCCCGTCCATGACCTGCTGCATGCTCAATCCCCTTTCCTTTCGTCCCACGGTGAGCATGAGCGGACGGCTTGTGCGGAATACGCTCGTCTTGTTGAGGATGGGAGAGATGGCTTCGGCCCGCTGGGAAGGCGTAAGCTTTTCGAACTCATCGCGCCAGAAAGCTTGGGTAAATTCGTTTTTCACTTTCAGCAACACCTCATGTCGGAAATTGGGCTTGGTAAGCAATGGTTGAATGTCGAGTAGGGTGGCATCAGGATATTCAAGCAAGGCGAGAAATACGAATCTTAGAATGTTTTCCATGCGCGGGCCCCAGGAAATTTCTCCCCAGACCTTCTTGAACACCGATACCAGACCGGAAGCCACCAAATGGTGGTGTTGAGGGCTCACGCCATGCAATGGATTGAACGCTGTCGGGTTCGAGGTATTGGCAGGCGCGAAATATATCAGATCCTTTTTTCGATGCAATGGGATCTTGCCTAGCAGTGTTTGAGCTGCATCGCCATGAGGATCCAATACGGCCAGCCCCTTGCCCTTGCAAATATCGGACATGGCCATATTCACGAGCAGGGTGCTTTTGCCCACTCCGGTTTTACCGATACAGAAGATATGTGCCAGTCGGTCTTGATCCTTGATCCCAAACTTCAGATTTGTATTGCGGTAGTTGGTTGTGCCGATAAGTGTAAGGTCCCATGCTTCCATAAATGAAGCATAGTATTTTGAGGTAATGGATGAAGACCCTAGAAATATACTTTAACGTACACGCTTTCTATTATAGGGTGGTATATTGATCTCTAACTCAAATGGGATGCGGACGTCACATTGTCGTGTTGTGTCTTGACCGTTCCGATACTAAGTGACATTGTTATTTATAACAAATTTGATTGGTAATAAAGAGGTTTTGGGTGCCATGTTTCGTGCGGGCATTAGCCAACCTGCTTTTTATACCACATAAGGGGCTAGTTGCTCCAATGAGGGCGTCGACGGTTCGGGTTAACAGGAATTATCCTTTCAGTTTATACGGCGAAATTATAGGCGTGCTCGAGAATATTATGAGCCTTTTCTTCGCGCGGCTGATAGCAACGTATAAGTTCTTGGGGCAGGTAAATTTTTGCGCGTTCAAAATAACCACGGTATCAAATTCCAAACCCTTGGTAAGAAGAGTGGTGCCGAAGCTTCTCCCTTCGGCCTTTCTGCCGATCCGCCGCATCTTGTTCCTCCACGCCACCATGGACTCATACGCTGACAACGAGCCGTGATGGGCGTTCTCAAGAGCACCGACCAAAGAATGGAAGAGCTCGTACCTGTAGCAAACCACCTTAGGCAAACGGCGCAGCATCCTCAGAACCGTTGCCAAATCGAGAAAGCTCATGCTTCTAGCGAAACGCTCTGCCGCCGCCCGAACTGGAGCTATCGCTTTCTGTTCGGCCTCTTGGGATTTGCGTATGAATCCCCTTTCATTTAGCCAAGTCTTCAGCGCCGTCGAATTGAACAGCGCATATGCTAACCTGCTGACGCATTTCAAGGCATCCTCGGGCTTGCATGCGTCGACCTCTCTCGCAAGAGCGTAGAAATCGGGATCGTCGACTGACTCAAGAAGCCGAAAAGCGTTATTGAAAAGGCTTGTGATTTTTTTGCGCGGAGCCAGCCCGAAATTGTCAGGATGGATCAGCAGGACGCCGTTCAAATTTCGCATCGCCCCCAACTTTTTGTAGTAGTCGGACCGCATGTCATACACCTCGATTTCCTTATGCACATGCAATTCAATGCTCTCGTGTTTCGAGAAGTCTATCTGCTCTCCTCTCTCGAGGCTTCCGCGTACCGCCTTGATGTCTTCGCCGAGCTTCGCGTTTGAGGCTTCCCACCTCTTCGGCTGATCCAAGGTATACCGGTTCTCCAAGAAGCCTCCCAGATGCGAAGGATCCGTCAAGTCGACGAGGTCGTCATTGAAGTCGAAAATGCCCTGCATGTGGTCGCCAAGAATGCGGGTCGGCAAGATCCCGCACAGTTGGGTGACCAACTCATGCTGGGACAAGGTGCAATCTTGGTATTCGTCGACGAAAAGGCCAGCATAAGTGCTTTTCAATATTCCCCGGATCGGCTGCATCGCAAACAGCTCGATGGCTTTCCTGATGATGAAGGGATGGTATGCCTTCGCGTCGTCCTGGCTCGGGATCTCGTCAGCCCGGCAGAAAGCAAGCACGTATTTTTGCGTGAAGCCACTTATGGTCTCGATGGAAAACTTCGACGCCGGGACCTTTTCCTTCCTTATCTTTTCGTTTATCGACGCGATGCCGGCATGAGTATGGGTCAACACCAATTGCCTGCCATCGGACACTCTCAGGCACTCGATTATGGTATGCGTTTTCCCGTAGCCCGCAGGGGCTATCAGCATGCTCTTGTCCTTCGATATGAATTCCCTATAATCCATTGCCATCGATGAATACGGACAGCGCATTTAGCTGCGAGAATAGCTTGCTGGCCTTTGCCGTCGCTATATGCTTGAGGACAATGTCGCCCAATATCTGGCCTCCTGCCACCGACTTGAACCAGCTTCCAGCACTTGCCGCCTTCCCTATGGGTTCCCTAAGATCCTGGTACTCCTTAGTTTTGAAATCCGAAGGGATTTCTTTCGCGTACTTTTGGCGCACGGCCTCAAGCAGGCGGGGTTCGGCTTCGGCCTCGCTTATGCCTTTCTGCCCGGCCTTGAGTCGGACTGCGCTTCCGAAGAGCTCAATTATGCCGAGCCAAGGCAATTCCTTTGCGATTGCAACTTCCAGACAATCGCCCACCTCCCAATCGACAATTTGCACTCCGCCGCTCGCAAGCTCTTCTTTTTTCTTAGCGGGAATTGGATTAGTCTTTTCCAAGTCGGAATCGCAGAATAGCAAGGTGTAGAATCCTGCCTTGCTCAAGCCAGAAGAATACTGAAAAGCGCTGTCCCCGGCTCCGTCAGCCAGCCTGACTCCGCAGACGGCTGCGCTTTTCTGGCCAATCGATTGCTTGTGCCTGTTCAAGACCCTGCAAAAGCCGACCTCCGTAGCGCCTTCGCAGACGATGACTTTCTTCGCGAAAAACGCTTCGGGATTCTTGCGCAGCAATCCTTGCACAGACGCGGTCAGCGCCGTCGTGCTTTGCTTGCTCGGCGCGACAACGTGCAAATCCTTAGCGTCAAGCTCCACTACCACGTCCCGAGAATGCGTGGTGAGGAAAACCTGCCCGCCCGCAAGAGACTTCAACACAGCGGCCAGATGCTGAACCCTGTCCGGCTCCAGCCCTTGCTCGATCTCGTCGATGAGTATTATTCCTCCGGTATTCACCAACGCAAGCTGGATTGCGATTGATATGAGCCGCTTCGATCCTTTACCCTTGAGTCGGAACGGCACCTTGTCGGCATGCAGAGACAGACGGCCTTCCCGCATCATCATGTCCTTGAAATCAATCGTATTTACTGCGTTGTCTATGTCAATGCCGATCTGTGCGGCCGATTCCTTCACCTTCTTTACGACCTCCGCGAGTTCAGGGAAAGGATGCTTGTCTATTATCCGCTTCGCGCCTCTCAACGCGCCAATCACGACATCCTCGTCCGAATCGTCCTGAGCCCCGTCAGCCTCCTGCTTGAGTAGTGAGTACAATGGGTTCCCTCTATTCCAGGAAAAATGCTTGTCGGTGTGATCGGAAACCAGAAAGCAATTCAACAGCGACCTGTCGTTGCCGGAAATGGTCCTCGGCTCTTGGCGTCCGTTGACCACGCACCAAGACGGCTCCAGGTCCTTTTTGACTGTCAGCCTAATCGTAAGCACCGATTCATGTGAATCCTCCAGCTGGTCGCTGATCGTAAAATCGGCAATGCTTAGACCCCTGATATATAGACCGAATTTGTCCTCCTGCAGCAGACGGCTGGGAAGATCCATCAGGGTGACCTCTATTTCAATCGCTTGATCCGTATCGCAATTCGTGAAATCGCTGTCGTGGAAGGTCATGTTCCACTGCGGCGACAGCACGCAATGGATCGCTTCAAGTATGGTCGACTTGCCCGAATCGCCCCTGCCGATCAGGCAGACGAGCGGCTTCCCGGAAAACACCTCCTCGAAATTGCGTATCCCCCTGTAGTTCCTTATCGAAAGGCTATGAATCTTAGCCATGGCTTTGATTTATCTAAACAATGTACAATTTCGGCTTAAAGTTTTTATAAACCAACTATTCCGGATTTCCATCGCTCTCCTTCGTCGCGTCCAGCGCCTCCTGCCCGTAGAGCCTCGAAATGACTTCGCCAGTCTTCAAATCAATATGCAAGTAGAAAGGGACCGACTCGCCGTCGGCCTTTATCTTCTCCAGATCTTTGGGCAGCCAGCGTAGGAATTCTTCGGCAGCCGCCTTCATCCGCTCGCCCGAGGGCGCACGCCTCTTCCTTGCCATGCCCCGATTATACCCAGCGGGCAGCGATCAGTCTGCCTCCTCCTCGGGGATATCGGGATACAGATCTTCAACTGGGGTTCCGAGCAACTTGGCCAGCCTCAGCGCGTTCGGCAGGCTGGGATAGGTCTTTCCCGCTTCCCAGCGGGAAATGCGGTCTGAGCTGCGGAAGCCGAGATGCGCAGCCACGTCTATCTGGGCCAAGTACTTTTTCTTGCGGCAATCGCGCAGCTTATTGGGTATGGTCTTCATGGGTTGAGTGTATGGTTTAGGAATTGCGGTGATAAGACAGGAACTATATCCTTTTGCGGATACGCGAAGAGCCCTGGCGTTAGGGTTCGCCATTGTTGATGATCACGCATTTCTTTTGGCGGTCGCGGAAGCCTCGGCCTTTCCTTTTGCTTCTCGGGGGAGGCGGGAGAGGAACCCTCAGCTCGAACGGGATGCTGCCGTCGCTCCTGACAAAATCTTGTCCGGTTGAGCGCCGACTGTCCCGATACTAAGTGACATTGTTATTTATGATAAAATAATTGCTAATAAAGGATATTTTAAAACTGAAAATCATGCGGGCACTTTTTATACCACAAAAGATGGTCGGGGGATAATTAAAGCTTTTGTCGCGGTATCTCCGTGCGCAACCAAATTCTGCATATTCCAGAGCAGAAAACGAATGTACTGCTTCTCGTCGGGAGAAACCTCACTTGTCAGAAGCTTCCGCACGTTTTGGTAAAAATATTTTCTCGCGTCGCTACACGCTTCCCGCACGGTATGTCCTTTCGCGAGAGACAGTACCACGTGATTGGCAGGTCCAAGGAACATCTCAGCGGTTTTGTCTTCCTCGGGATGCCTAATTTTCTCTTTCGAAATGAAAAAGATGAATTCATTCTCATAACCAATATAAGCCCTAGTACCACGCTCCACCGCTTTCGGCCCGAGTGTTTTGCCGGAAGAGCACGAAAGAGCGTATGTTATTGAATTCGCCAGCAACTGCTCGTTATCATTGGCTTTGATCAAAATTTCCTGGTTGTGCCCCGTCACGCAATCGCTATTGCCGTGGCCATTCAAGAAAACCAGTTCGGGCGAATGCTTTTTAAGCATGCTTTCCGTCTCTTTTCTGTTTGCCCGCTCGTTGAAAAGAGGAAAAACATGAAAGCCCTTTGCCTTCATTCTTTCGATTGTCATCTCGGCCCAAGCGGAAATAAATCTTGTCGTAGGATCAGAACTAGGACAAGTCACCAATACTTTTTGGTTCGGCATAGAAGACGCCCTCTTTCATCAACCTTAAATAATTCATCTCGACTTCGATCATCTTCTTTCCGATCTCATCAGCGTCTCGGACATGCTGAATGATGTCGTCCTTCGTAAACTCGCCGTATGCACCAATCGAAATGTCCTTGTCCTCAGGCAGATACTGCAAGCGGGCAATGACAAGATCAATGATGTCCCTATCTATGGTTTCCATGGCTTAGATAATTTTAAGGTCGGAAAGCTTGCCCACTATCTGGTTTCCCAGCTCTGTCTCATGACTGATTTCCAAATATGCTACGTTCCAAGTCACAGGCCCTCTGTCGGGAAGTACGAGAACAATTTCGTCGCGGAGATTAATGGGCAAGTTTGCGTATACTTTGAAGAACTTGTCTTTAGGTATCTTGTCCATGAGGTAGTTACGGATGAATTATACCAGCATTCGGGGCCACAATTAATACGAACGCTGGTGGGGAAAACGTGTGACGCACTTTACCATATTTAGGCAAAATAATCAAGCCTTGCCGCATCTACAGCATGCCCTATTTTGGTTTACATTGATGGACTATGTCTAACCATCTTAGGCCTCCTTCATTGCATCCAATGCCTCCTGTCCGAACAGCAGAGATGTCAATTCCCCGGTCTTCGCATCGATGTGCATGTAAAAAGGAATCGATTCCCCTTCTGCCCGCGCTTGCGCCAAGCCCTTCGGCAGCCATCGGAAAAATTCCTCGACGGTAGCTTTCATCCGCTCGTCAGAAATCGCGTTTTGTTTGTTTCTCATACCCCAATTTTGCCGCCCATAGGTCATGGCCGCAAGCGTGCATCTAGTCCGGACGCTCGTCTGCCGGAACGTCCGGGTACAACTCCTCAATTGGGGCTCCGAGCAGGTTGGCCAGCCTCAGGGCGTTCGGGAGGCTGGGATACGTCTTCCCCGCTTCCCAGCGGGATATGCGGTCGGAGCTGCGGAAACCGAGACGGGCCGCGATGTCTATCTGTGCCAGATACTTCTTCTGGCGGTGCTCTCGCAGGGTGTTGGGTATGGTCTTCATGGGTTGAGTGTATGGGTTAGCGCACGGCATGGTAAGCAGGGGGAAATATCCCTCGGGGAATACGCGAAAAACCGAATCACGGATCGCGATTCTTGGTGAGCCCGTTTTTCTTTTCGGGCGCGGAAGGGCCCGTTCTTCCTGCAGGTGGAAGGGCTATTGTTAGCTCGAACGGAAAGCCGCCGCTGCTCCTGACAAAATCTTGCCTGGTTGCGCTTTGACCACTCCCATTGCTAGTGAACAACTCGACATTTTGTGATATTGGTATAAATCCTTTAAGCTTAAGTTCGTTTCGTGTGCCAATTACCTTCTCGATAACGTTCAAAACTATATCACGTTTCGCTTCAAAATCAATATTTAATAGGGTTTGACGGGCGGCTTCTGCAAAGTTCTCTATCTCTATGGCGTTTGCTGGAAGGGATTTTTCTACTTCCGAGACTTGTTCATGCAAGGCCGTAAGTTGCAAGTGAATTGTGTCGGTTTTGGTCTTAATTGACTGCACATGCTGTTTCAGGCTTTCTATCGGGAACAACCCCTCTGCATATGCGGCGTAGATCCTCGCTTCCTGAGACTTCAGCTTTGCAAGCTCCTTTTCGTACAATTGCAGATCGTTTGAGGCGTGTGTATCTGCATGCTTTGTTTTCGTGATCCAACGCTTCACATGTTGAGAAATGAGAACTGGCGATGTCATCAACTTGACTATTTGCCCCCATACAATTGTATCGGCTACTTCTACGCTTATTCCGGCCTCGGAACACATAGGTGGTAAAGGGTAACAAGCAACCCTGTCTTCGCAGCGGTAATATTTGTATTTCCCATTTTTTACGCCCTCACCGCATCTTCTTTTGCCGCAGATACACCAGATCTTATTGATCAACAGGTACTTGTTTTTCCTATTCCTTCTGGCGAGGGCAAAATTGGCTTTAATAGTGTCTTGAGCCTTGTCAAACAGTTCTCTTTCAACGATAGCGGGTACGGAAATAGTAAGCCACTCGTTCTTTGGGCGGATCTTGCGACTTGTCTTTTTCATCCTTCGATATTTCTCGACTTTGAGTGGATTTTCCGGGACAACTGCGTATGACTTGCCATAATGCGCTTCGCCAACGTAAGCGGTATGCTTCAGTAGCGTACTTAGGGTGCTAGTACTCCAAACTCCTCTCGTACTTTTTCTCGGAGGTATGTTCAGATCTTTCAGACGCTTAGCCACCTTCCTGAGCGTGAACTTCTCCTCAGCTACCCATTGGAATATCCCCCTTACTATGTCCGCCTCGTATTCGTTTATCACATAATAACCGTGTTTCCCGTTCTCCTTTGGTATGTAGTTGTATCCATACTTAGGCACGGTGACAAGAATATTGCCGTCTCTTACCTTACGCAATTTGCCGATCCTGAACCTCTCGGAAATTTTAGCACGCTCATATTCCGCGAATAAGCCCCTGACTCCGTGGAGGATCTTCTCTTCGCTGTTCTTCGGCGCTGAGACTGTCACGAACAGAACCTCGATGCCCGTTTCCCGCAATTCGTCTAGCACCAGTTCTTGGTATGAATATCTACGAGCCAAGCGGTCCGGATCATAGATCAATACAGCCTGCCAAGGCTTCTTTTTCGCGTCCTGCCGTAATTGGTCGAGTGCCGGTCGAGCAAGCATATCTCCGCTCCATCCGTCATCTAAATACTCTGCAATGATGGATATTCCCTTTTCAGTCGCAAAGCCTTTTAGTGACAGTGTCTGGTTCTGAATTGTTTGCTCATCCTCTTGTTTTATTGTTGATACTCGCGCATATATCGCTGCGGTCTTGATCGTTTCCATGTGATACTTCTCCTCGTCGTTTTTTTATGACCTCTTGAAATAGTATGTCGAAACCTCTGTCTAATCTTGTTGTTCCTTCCAATGGCTCATAGACCAAAAAAGGAGAGCGGTTACCGGCATTGTTGCAACACAAGTGCCTCCGCTCCCCTTTATTGGTTTCAAGACCTCTATCGCCGGTATTTGAATGGCACTTGTGTTGCCCCTCCATTCTATCATTCTCTCAAGCGAATGTTAAGGCGGAAATGGAGGCGAAACATGCGCAATGATATATACACAAGGCTTTTTCGGCTTTTTGCCCTTCTTTGGTAGCTAACCAATTGTTCGCCTTACCGCCCGGACATTTAGCTGATCTCTAAGAGGCGGTCACGAATGCAAAGGGAATGTCCTATTACTCGTTCGCATATAGAAGATCAAGTTCCTTCAACGCTTGCAATAAGAAAAAATGATTCTGTTTTTTGAGTTCCCGCGCTACCTGCTTGGACACCATTTGGGTAACATTTTTCTTGACTTCATCTTTGTATTCGTTCCAGCAGCGTTCAAGCTGGAAGCCGTATTCGGCACCCAATTTTTCCCATAGATAGTTGTCAAACGCAACCAGTTCGTCAAGAGTTCTCATGCGACCGAGTATACCCATTGGATATTTTCATTTCAATACGCAGTTTCAAAAAACGTTCATGTTCTTCTTAGGGTTTCGTTATCACCTTATGGTAGCGAAAGGATAGCTGCCTCAGGAATTGAGCCTGTCTCCTTTATCTCCGCGTATGCTAGGACGGATATTTTTCCTGTCCTGTTTTTCGCCGTCAGTTCTTCTACAGTCAAAGCATGGGAACCCCAATAGTGGCATACCGCCTGAAAAAGCTGAGAAAGATGCACCGCTTGAAGCAGCGGGACGCGGCAAAGCTGCTGGGGGTGAGTCCGGTTCAGCTCATGCTTTGGGAGCAAGGCAAGCGCATGCCGATCGGGAAAAACCTGTACAAGCTCGGCGCATTGTATCACGCCCTGAACGAGGACATCTATTTCGAACTCCGGCAAGAAGCCGTGGCCGAGGTAGCGGAGAACATGAGCAAATACGGCGAGGGTATCGGGGGCATACATATTCGGTCACCGTAACCAACAGTCCGTTTTCGTATTCAGTTCCAGCAAGCTGCTTTTTCATGATGAGTGCAAAAAGCGCCTGTTCTCTGTTCCCTTTTTCTGTATCGCTCGCCATACCGCTCATCGATTTATTTATGAATAAATAACGCTCAACGATCGAGCAGGAAAAGTGGAAAACTCCAGTCGGTTATTATCAAAAATATCCATTCACGCATACGCTATGCAAACCAAAGAAGAACGCCTGGCCCTCGAGCTGGCAGACGCACTCAATGACATGGAAGCCTTGCCCCTGTACACGGCCTTCGCGCAGAAGTATTCCGAAGCGCATCTTCGCAAGCTGTTGCAGCGCGTCCTTTCCATCCCGGAATCGCAGATACGCAAGACGCGCGGCGCATTATTCACCTATCTCGTCGGTCAGAACTATGGCAACAGGAACGGTTCTCGGGATTAGCCCCGGCACGCGGGCTCTGGGCCTTTCCGTCATCCGGCAGGGAGAACTCGTCGATTGGAGAGTAAGGTCGTTCAATGGCGCGTGGTCACAGCAAAAGCACGACAGGATACTTTCGGCCATAACCAGATTCCAAAAGGAATACTCGGCCGACGTGGTCGCGATAAAGCAGATAGACCTGCTTCGAAGCTCGCCTGAGTTGCGCTCGCTAGCCATGTCGATCGCCCGGCAAGCTAAACGCAGGTCGTGCAAGGTGGTTATCCGTTCCCTCGATGATCTGGACTACGAAAGGCGGACGGCGAAAAGGAAGTCCCTGACCAAGGAGGTGGCCCGCAAGTATCCCGAGATGTACGAGGAATACCGGCGGGAGCAGGCGAACAGGACGGAATATTACACGCGCATGTTCGAGGCCGTGGCCATCGCCGACTACGGCGACGATGAGCCGTCATGAGGCATGCAAGCCTGTTTTCAGGAGGCGGAGGGTTCGATCTCGCGGCCGAACTGATGGGGTGGGAGACCGTTCTCCAGTCCGAGATAGACCCGTTCTGCAACAAGGTGCTCGCTCATTACTGGCCTCATGCCGAGAACGTCGGCGACATAAGACTATTTGATGCGAAACGCTACCAAGGAAAGATCGACGTGCTCACGGGCGGCTTTCCCTGCCAGCCGTTCAGCCTCGCGGGAAAGCGCAAGGGCACGGCAGATCCTCGCCATCTCTGGCCGGAGATGCTCCGAGTTGTTGGAGAGATCAGGCCGCGCTGGGTCGTTGGCGAGAACGTTTACGGCATCCTTAATTGGAATGGGGGGATGGTATTCGAGCAGGTGCACGCTGACCTGGAAGCCCTTGGATACGAAGTGCGGGCGTTCGTGCTTCCAGCTTGCGGCGTCGGCGCTCCGCACCGAAGGTACAGGGTCTGGTTCGTCGCACGGAACAGAAACGCGGCTCATTCCGACGCCTACCGCAATGGACTGCACAGGGGCTACGGCGAAGATGAAAAGCTCGCAGGTGAAGCCGGGAAGCATGCACAGCGTCACCCTCAGCAGGTGGGCCGCCATGTTCCCGACCGTCACAGCGAGGGACTGGAAAGGCGCGCGCAAGCCGGAAACGCTGGCTCGGAATGGGCGAAGCTCATCGAACAGTTTGCCAGACGCTGCCAGAGAGGCTACTGGCGAGACTGGCCTTCTCGATCCCCGGTTCGTAGAGGAGATGATGGGCTTCCCGGAAGGCTGGACGGAATTACCCTTCCGAAGTGGCGCAGGGAAGCCATACGGATGTACGGGAACGCCGTAGTTCCGCAACTCGCATTGCAGATCTTCAAGGCCATAGAAGCAGCAGAAAATAGCGGATAAGGTCGACGGTGAGGTCCCGCACAGGGATCTTTACCGTATTCTGTGGATATGCGGCAACGGATAGTTTCCCTCCCTTATTGCCCGGCGCCATGCCATGTACACTTCCAGTGACATAGATTCCTTAACAACAAAAAAACAAGCAAATGGAGACAGCAACAGCAAACGAAGCGAAGACCCGCCCCGACGTGTATGCGCTCGTAACAGACAAGATCATCGAGCGGCTCAATGCCGGCACAGTTCCGTGGCGAAAGCCATGGAAGGACGCTGGAATGCCGAGGAACCTCATCTCGGGAAAGCCTTATCGGGGCATAAATTCCCTGCTCCTGGGCATGGAGGGGTACGAGCACAACCTGTTCCTCTCGTTCGACCAGGTCAAAAAGATAGGAGGCAAGGTAAGGCGGGGTTCCAAGGGCCACTCGATAGTGTATTGGAATGTCCCCCCCGAGAAGCAGGAGGACGAACGGACAGAGGCCACGGAGGAAGGAAAGAAAAGCCACCCATCCTTGTGGTACTATACCGTCTTCAACGTGTCGCAATGCGACAACCTGCCCGAACGCTATTTGCCAGCTGGGCGGCAGCCTGATCGCATTCCCGCGGCGGATGCCATTATCCGGAATATGCCGAAGTGCCCACGCGTCCGGCATAAGGAGCAGCGTGCTTACTACCATGTCATCGAGGACTACGTCAACATGCCCAAGCGCCGCTCGTTCAGGACGGAAGCTGGGTATTATAGCACTCTGTTCCACGAGCTCGTCCATTCCACGGGCCACGACAGCCGCCTGGCAAGGGATGGGGTGGTGGAGATGAGCGAGTTCGGCGACGAGATGTACTCGAAGGAAGAGCTGGTAGCCGAGATAGGCACCTGTTACCTGCTCGCGCTGGCGAACATAGAGGGGGAATTTGCGAACAGCGCGGCGTACATACAAGGGTGGCTCGGCAAGCTGCGGAACGACAAGCGCCTCATCGTCAAAGCCGCGGGACAGGCTCAGAAAGCGGTCGACTACATCCTCAATGCACGGTCAGAAAAGGACGAGGCATAGGCGCTCGTCGCGGGATCGATCATAAAGCTGCCAAAACCATTGGCAGCTTTTCCCATACCGGGCGCTTATGCTATCCGCCCAGCTCCCTGATCCTTTCTTCGAGCTTCCTCACCTTTTCCCGCTCGTTCTCGAGCAACCGCTCGTACAGCTCGGTGATCCTGTCAACCGGGCTAAGCTGGTAGTATATGACGGCGTTCACGGAACTGTCATGATTGTTATGGATGTTGTTCATGTGGTTGATGACAGCATCCTCGTTGAAGTTCCTTATTGCCTCCACCGTCACTTCGAGAGCCGAAGCGATCTCGGCCAACCTCGCGTCGTCGATCTCCTCGCTTTGCTCGATGCGCGACACGGTCTGCTGGCTTACGCCCAGCTTCAATGCCAATGTGTCCTGCTTCATGCCGCGAAGCTCGCGGATGCGCACGATCTTTCTGCCAATGTGTTGCTTGATTTCCGGATGCGACATATGAGAAAAGCTGTATGGGTAAAATACTCGGTAAAACGGGTAAAGTACAACGTCAAAAACTTTCAGCGCATAAAACTAATGAATTATTTCGCCCCTCACAAAATCGTCCCTAATGAGAAACAAAGCACTTTATGCGCAACTGGTGGTAATGTTGTGCTTTCTCCTGTCCCCTGTTTACGCCCGAGGCGGCTTTTGGGTAAAGCGGCAGCAAACGCAGCATGTCGCGTCTTCCACCGAAACATATCCTGCTATCCGGCCGCCTTTCACAATGAGGGCATATCCGGAAAAGAAGGAAAGCGGCTTTTACGCCTATTTCTCGGCTGCCTGCGGCACGGTGGGATTGCTATTCCTTTCCCCTCAGTTCACCCTTGCCTTGCTGGTCCTAGGCATCGCGGCAGAGATATCCGGCAAAATGGGGCTGAAGCGCTACCGGCACAAGGCCGGCCTGCGGGCGCTCTGTTACGCGGGCATCGCTCTGGGGTTCGTCCTGTTGCTGTTCGCCATTGTTCCTATCGCATTTCTGGCCTTTTAAAACGTCCGCGCTATGAAACTAGAATTCGCCTTTACAGTGGCGCTCATCGCATCCATGGATGTAGCCAACGCGCAGTGCAAGCTCCATACAAAGACCGATGACTTCGACGGCTCGGTCACATCGTGGACCGACCAAGTAAGGATAGCCAGCGACGGAATGCCTGGGATCCTCAAGGGGCCGGGATATGTTGAGTGCTCGTTCAAGATATTTGTCAATCTCGTATCTGCCAAGGGCAAGGTCGTGCTTGCCATTACGGAGCGGTCGAAGCTCTGTGACTGTGCCACAACGGCCTTGCTTTTGAAGTTCGCGGACGGAAAGGTATTGACGAAGGAGAGCCCCCGCTCGGGACAGAGCAAGACCATATCCGCGTGGGAGACGGAGCAATACAGCTATTTCGTTCTCACTAAAGACGAACTGGCCTTGCTGGCCTCTCAAAAAATTGTGAAGTTCAGGCTGAAGGCCTCCGGCTGCAGCGAACATCCTGTCATAGAGGACGAGATGAGTAAGCGGGACGCCGAAAAGATACAGGAGAGTGCCAACTGCATTTTGCAGCTTAAAAATTAACAGAGAGACGATATTTCAATGCGGGTTAGTATCGATCATGCGGTTACGATTTACGGGGACATTCTTTTGGATTAAATTTCTATTTTTAGATAGAAAATTAAATGACAAGTATAAACCCTACTAAATATGATGAACTACGTTGTTAAGGTCGCGATAGCCGACGACCATCCCCTTATCAGGAAAGGGATTGCCGATCTTATTACAGAGCATTCCCCTAGGTTCAAGGTTGTTGCTCAAGCCGGTAACGGTAAAGAACTGATGGACCAATTGCAGGAATCGGAAGTGCCGGACATATGCATCCTTGACATTCAGATGCCCGTGCTGAATGGGTACGATACTATTTCCGCCCTGAAAGGTTTATATCCCCAAATGAAATATCTCATTCTTACGTTCTCAGAACAAGAATTCAGCATGATAAGGATGATAAGGAATGGAGCGAATGGTTACTTGTTGAAAAGTTGTGATCCAGAGGAAATATTGACAGCTGTATCCGCTATTCATCAACATGGCTACTATTATTCAGAAATGGTTGGTGAAAATGTATTCTACAAGGCACTTCATTTCAAGAAAAAAGAAGATCTCACATCAAAAGAAGTTGATATTCTGTCATTGCTTTGCTACGACCTTACATACGAACAAATAGCAGGTAAATTGTTTATAAGCCTACATACTTTACATGACCATGTTAAAGCGATAAGCAAAAAACTGAAGATAAAAAACAGAGCCGGGCTGGTGCTATTTGCATCTCAAACGGGTTTAATTATGTAGTCCTATCACCTTCCCCATCCATATGCTCCGCTTATCAGTTTCAAAATACACTAGTATTAGGGATTGACTGTCTTTTCATGGATAAATAGTTTTGTTATTGACATAGTAGCCCCGTCAAAAATTGATGGGTGCCTTTACTGACCTCCATATTCTTATGGATGTACGCTTTTATTCCTTTTTGTTTCAAAAAAATACAATGAAAAGAACTGTTATCCCTTGTTACCAACGGTGGGTGTTTGTTTCTCTGCTTGCGCTTCTATTTGCAAGTTGCAATGAGAGCTTATTTGCACAAGACACGACATTTAGCTCTGATCCGATACGTCACATTACTCCCGGGGGAATACTTGACACGGTCATAGACAGAATAGGTACAAAATATCATTTGAAAACTCTGGCGGTCAACGATACGTTAAGGGGGGAAGATGACACTTTAGTGGTAAATAGCGTGGCGAGCTGCAGTTCCGGATACTTTCATATATATATGGAACCAGGGTGCGGTATGGAAGATGATGGGAACGGCGTACACTTAGCAAGGCGGAACGTGCTTTGTCGTGTATTAAATGACCTCTCATATTTCATTCATTCCCCCCTTTCTGGGAATGGTATGAAAATAAATATTTGGGTTCGCAACCCCGCCAACGTGCCTGCCGTTTCCGGAAAGCAGGCATTTGCAACTTCCTTTTACCTATTTCCCTCAACGGTACATGGAGGCGGTCTAATCGACAACACAATTTACAACACAATTAAGAACGGAAATGACGCATATCAAAACACATTACTATCGCCTTACTCAAGCTATTCTTTTTTCCATGGAATAATAGCGTTCGATTTTAGTGCATATTCTTGGAACACTAACATGGGCAGTACCCCAATGCCTGATGAATATGACGAATATTCTATAGCACTAAGGGAGATGATGCATGGGCTCGGCATTGTCAGTGAAATAGACGTCGACGGTTCTTCTATTCTGGGTAGGAATTATTATTCACGGTATGACAAGTTTTTAAGGACCCACACCGGAGTTCCACTTATAACTAATTCTGGTTCGTGCGATTTGTATAACTATTCCTTTAATCCGGCATTGTCAGCGACCAGTGTGCTCGAGCCATATTCTTCAACTTGCGTGAGTGATAGCTCAATTTGTGACACGGCCCTCCAATACTTGGGTAGCGTTACAATTCCTGTATATACGCCGAATTGTTTCGAAAAAGGGTACAGCCTGAGCAACTTCGAGGACCAATGCATCGGCATCCCTGACCCGGCAAATAATAACCTGTATTTCGTAACAAGCAATACGACCAATATAGGAAATATGAAACGATATCCTCAACAGGAGGAACGTTCTGTTCTTTCAGATCTAGGATACATCGTTGATACTGTCTATGGGGACACATCAATACTCAATCACCATACTTATAGCGGAACTATTGCCACCAATACTGATGTCGTTGGGGTGATGGATGGGTTATTTGGAGGGTACTTTGTGTACGCTTCAGCCACAAATTCCACCATCCAGATAAACGGAGCCAGCTTGGCCTCGGGCATACCCGGACTACTTGACAACGATATCAATGCGGACAGTTTTCAGTGTCTGGAAGTACTTAGTGGTAATGGAACTTTCAATGTAAATTCAGGAACTTTCAATACGGATGTGTTCTATACTCAAGACTCATCCGATGTGGGATTGGTTTTAATACGGTACGTTCCGGTGAACTCTACATCAGGCAAAGAAGGAGGACCGACTTTGGCATATCTTATTATCACTCATAATCCTGCTTGTCCCTCGACAAATTGTGAATTGGTAGAGAACGGCAGTTTTATAGGCACCAATTGTGGAAGTATTTCTGCAGCGGTTGTTGCATATGTTACACCCTTTGGTAGTCCACAACCTCCTTCGGCAACAATTTGTAACTGGAGCCAATGGGCAAATACACCTGATGCTTATGCTGCTGGTGGAACATACAGTTTTACCAATACATGGCAGGCATCTGTTCCTTTTACACAAAATGGTGCTGGTGGAACAATTCCTGCATCGCCTAATGGAGGAAGATTTGTTGGCTTATGGGGAGGCCGCATTAATTGTGCCGGTATCGGTTATGCCGGAGAAGGATTGTATACACAATTGGCCGCCCCATTGATAAGAGGCGGTAGGTATAGACTAAGTTATTGGGCACTCGTTGGTAATGACCCAGGAAATTATTCACCGCCACCGTTCTGGGATAATAGCCCGATACCTGTGCAGTTTTATGTAAGTGCTAATACATTTTTCCCCTCTGCCGGACTTACAGGGGGAGGTTGTCAAGGCTCACGTGGCTATTCGCAAGCAAATTTTCTGGCTGCACTACCACCTGGTACAACAACTCTTACAGGCGGGTCTGGCGACCCGGCCTTTACGGCGAGCCAACTTGTAACGGCCAATAGCAATATTTGGCAGAATATTTCTGTAGATTTCACCTATACAGGCCCTGCAGCCATAAGTGCAGCTCAGCCTCAAAGCTTGGCATTGATCAATGCAAGTTTTATTCCTACTGCTTCGCGACCGGCGGCAGCGCCTTGGGGGCATGCTACTTTTTTCAATAACTACTTATTTATTGATGGAGTGAGTATAACCCCAATTTTGGAGGACCATGATACAACTGTGTGTTTAGGTGGAAATGTTCCTCTTTTCGCCAACAAACTCGTAATGGCAACAGGGTTCACTCCTCCGACTCAGAACTTCACATGGAGTCCTTCAACGGGCCTGTCGGCAACCACTGGGCCCGTCGTCATATTTACGCCTGGTTCCACAGGAACTGCCAATTATTACGTTACAGAAGATTTTTATAATTGCACGACCAATATTTCCGTCGATGTTCTTTCCCTTTCCACACCCATAACTGGATCCCTTTTTGCATGCATTGGGGTGGCAAGCGTCCTGAACAATGCGACGACCGGAGGGACATGGACCAGCAGCAACCCGTCTGTTGCGACAATAAGCAGTGGTAGCGGCGTGGTAATAGGTGTAGCAGAAGGAACTGCTGTTATCACCTATTCCCTTGCATCTAATTGCTATGTCACAGCTATCGTCACTGTCAATCAAGTCCCAGGGCCTATCACAGGCACAATGTCCTTTTGCGAGGGAAGCACAAGCTCCCTTTCCTGTACACCTTCGGGAGGCACATGGAGTAGTAGTAACACCGGTGTAGCTACTATCAATGCGTCTACTGGCGTTGCTACAGGAGTAGGAGCCGGAACTGCCAGGATCACATATAGTAGGTTTGGCTGCATCAGTACTGCTATAGTTACAGTAATTGCAGCTCCTGCGACAATAACTGGCACTCTATCGGTATGTATAGGGGCGACCACAACGTTGTCTTCTGCTACTACAGGAGGTACATGGACCAGTAGTGCCACGTCTATCGCAACGGTTGGGTCAAGTACCGGCATTGTCACTGCCGTTTCTGTAGGAACAAGTCTGATCTCGTATACACAAACATCAACAGGGTGCTCAAGAGTAACAACAGTGACAGTACATCCTTTGCCTGATATTTCCAGTACACTTATTTGTGTGGGAACAACGACCACTCTGACCGCAATTCCAACCGGAGGAACATGGGTCAGTAGCAACACATCGGTCGTTTCTATAGGAAGCGCCAGCGGAATTGCGAACGGAGTTTCCGCAGGCACCTCAACAATTACCTATACGACAAGTGCCGGTTGTGTAAGTACTATCACATTCACCGTTAATCCCTTACCTGCGCCTATAGGTGCGGAAGTCCTTTTTTCTACACCACCGGTCTCACTTCCTGTACCGATCGTTATGTGTACAGGTTCAGGGGTATTAGTGACGAATGATAGTGCCGGAGGAACATGGAGTGGGACCGAGGGCATATTTGTTACTCCTGACCCACCTGGTGCTCAGATAGGCGGCTGGCCGGGTACCGCAACGGTAACGTACACACTTCCAACAGGTTGTTATCGTACAGTTGGAGTGACAATTCTTCCTATTCCGTCTGGCATAGTTGGGGATAGTATATTTTGTGTTGGCACAACCGACACAATGACCGTAACGGGAGTATCTTCCAGTTTAGGAATGTGGAGTAGTAGTAATGTGGGCGTAGCATCTATTGGTTCCTCAACAGGAATTCTTACCGCAGTATCTTCCGGAACTGCCCGAATCACATTTACACTAACAACTCCTGGATGTAATGCCTCCGTTACAAAGGTCGTTACTGTTCATGCTATGCCGGCAACGATAACAGGGCCGTCTCAGGTTTGCCTGGGCGAGAGCATAACTTTGAGCAATAGCGTGCCTGGCGGTGTTTGGACAAGTGCAATACCTTCTATAGCTACAGTCGGCTCAACCGGAGTGGTAACTGGGATCGCTGGGGGCATATCTTTCATTCAGTACACGATCGGTAATCTCTGTTATGTATATCACACTGTTACGGTGAACCTGCCACCATCAGGCATTTCTGGTCCAGTAATATGTACAGGAGCATGCACAGTGTTATCGGGGACACCATCTGGAGGAACATGGTCGAGCAGCTCCCCATCTATAGGGACGATAGCATCAGCAACCGGAGTTATATGTGGCATATCTTCAGGAACGATGTCTATAACGTACACACTAAGTACTGGTTGTCATTTGAGTAGTGTTGTAACGGTAAATGAATCACCCGATGAAATTACAGGACCATTAAGCATATGTATTGGCGCAACGACTGCATTGAGCAACGCTACAGCAGGTGGAACGTGGAGCAGCAGTACACCTGCTGTCGGAACTATAAGCGTTGATGGAGTTGTTTCAGGCATATCGGCAGGTACTACTTCGATCACATATACTTCAGGCAATGGTTGCATCGCGCTCGCTATCGTCACTGTACATCCGATCCCCATAATATCAGGTGACCTGACCCTATGTACTGGGTATTCTAATTTATTAAGTACTTCGGTATCTGGAGGGACTTGGTCGAGCAGTGATCCAGCTGTCGCGTCAGTTGCTACATCAATAGGGTTCACTTCTGGACATACGACCGGTACCGCTACCATTACTTACACATCTCCTGCCGGATGCGTAACCAGTACTGTTGTGACCGTTTATGCATCGCCGTCTCCTATTGTAGGTGACCTTAGTATTTGCCGATATGAGAGCACAAGTTTATCAAGCTCGTCGGGAGGGACATGGAGCAGTAGCACACTTACTGTCGGTACGATCGATTTGAGTGGCGTTGTAACAGCCATAAACGCAGGTACAACAGTGATCAGCTACACGATGCCTGGCGATTGTATCGCCACCGCTGTTATTACCGTGAATCCCGTAGCTGTATTGACCGGCGATACGGTGATATGTACAGGAGACACTGTGCTATTCAGTACAGATGTTCCTGGCGGCATATGGACTAGCAGTTCACCCTCTGTTGCAACGGTCGGCTCATCTTCAGGCGTAGCAATAGGCATTGCTGAAGGTACTACGACGATCACTTATGTGACCGACAGTGGGTGCACTACTACTATTAATGTGACCATTAACGAGACCCCTGCTTCGATAGGCGGGGCTTTGGAGGTTTGCGAGGGAAATTCGACATGGCTTACCGAGAGCACCAGTGGCGGCACATGGGTCAGCAGCACTCCTAGCGTGGGCACAATAAGTGCTGAGGGAGAAGTGACAGGTATCTCTGCAGGCACGACTATCATTTCATATGTGGTCGCGTCCGGTTGCTATGCGTCAGCAGTGTTTACTGTACATCCGCTTCCGGTACCCATAGATGGCGTGGCAGAAGTGTGCGTGTCGGATTCGACCCTGTTAGTAAGTCTTACGGTTCCGGCCGTGGGGACATGGTCAAGCTCGGACGTCTCCATAGCAACAGTAGGCTCGTCAAGTGGAATGGTAATTGGAGTATCGCCGGGCACTGCCGTCATAAGTTACGTTTTGCCTACGGGATGCCTTGATACCATTTGGGTAACGGTCAAGCCGACGCCATCGCCTATTTTCGGCAGCTACAATGCCTGCGCCGACCTAGGCACCATCTTATACGATACAACGGCCGGTGGTGTATGGAGCGGTGGAGCGGTAGGCGTTGCCGTACTTTCTGAGGTCACCCCCGGCGTCATATTAACAGGCTGGTCTTATGGTACCGCTACCTTTACATACACCATGCCTTCTACCGGCTGTTATGTCACCGCTACCGTCACAGTAAATCCTTTGCCTGACATTACGGGGGAAACGCTTATTTGTGTTGGTTCTACTGATACGTTGTTCGGGTCTCAGGATGGCGTGCCTATCGCTGGTACCTGGACAAGCGCAGACCCATCGGTCGTCACTATAGACCCGGTCACAGGGGTTATTTACGGAGCAAGTGCAGGGTCTGCTCAGATCACGTTCACATCAGCCGCCACAAATTGCTATCAGCTTACTACTGTGCAAGTGTTCACGGTTCCGGGACCTATAACCGGTACGGCACAGGTCTGCATTGGAGATACGACCAGGCTGTACTGTACGCCTCCGGGTGTATGGGTGACAACCATAACAAGCCCAATGGTTGCTATTTGCAATGATTCCGGGGTCGTTAGAGGCTTGTCGGGAGGTACAACGACCATTTATTACATGAATGAGGTCTGCTACAGCACCATAGTAGTAACGGTTGGACCTGTTGTAGGCGCCATCACCGCCGTTGCCGATACCATTTGTGCCGGAGACTCGACCCTGATGACCCATCTTACCCCTGATGGGGTATGGTCGAGCAGCGACGAAAGTATCGCCATGATAACGGTGTTGTCAAGCACTAGTATCACCGTTCATGGAGTGTCCCCCGGTACCGCAATTATAAGCTATACGGTCACAGATACATGTGGCATAACTACGGTAGTTCATCCTATTGTCATACTTGGTGTGCCCGAGGTGGAAACCATAGCCGGTAGTTTAGGCGTCTGCAGCGGATATACCACCACGCTTATCGGTTCCCCTCCGGGAGGCACATGGACAAGCAGCAGCCCGGCCATAGCGTCAGTAGATCCTTTCTCGGGGGCAGTGACCGGTATCGCCTCCGGGTCTGTGACCATTTACTATACCGATACCAATGCCTGCGGGTCTACCACGGTCACCACTAATGTAGTGGTGAATATGGAGCCATATATTACTACCAATTTCGTCGCGGCATGCCAAACGCTGACCCCAGACGGAGATTCTCCATCGCCTCATATCCCTTTGGGTGGTTGCTTCAAGGTATGTGAGAACACAATGGTCCGGTACTATGCGAACGGTGTTGCCGGGAGCGCATATACATGGCAAGTGTATGGCGGTACTATCTCGGCGGACTATCACGACAGTATAGATGTATATTGGCCCACCGCAGGGGTAACGGGTACAGTAGTACTCCACGACTCTTTTCACCATTGCATCGATTCCGCTACCTTATGCGTGCAGGTCATAAAGAAGCCATCTGCATCCTTTTTATATTTGTCGAACGAGCTTTGTAGGGGCGGTACAGCTGTTCTTACGGACAATTCTATGGCCGACCCGTCGTCACCTATCGTCTACTGGCACTGGAATTTTGGAGATGGTGGCGGAGCGTCCACCACAGCGCCAGGGGCGTCCGTAGAACATACATATACTGCAACAGGTACTTATACCATCACCCTCACGGTCAAGAACCAGTGCAACTGCATAGACTCGATACGAGACGTCTTCACGGTCACCGAAGGTGAGTCCCCTGAAATTAAGTGTCCTTCCTTTGTTTGCGATAGTGAATACGCTACATATACTACCAGTTCCGCATGCGCCAATAATATTTGGCTGGTAAATGGAGGAACCCTGTTTTTCGATACTTCATTGGCCATTGATTACAATACGATACCTGATCTGGGCTCATTCGTTATCGGGGCGTTGTCGTCCATAAAAGTACGATGGGACAACGCGGCACCTAGTGGAGAGGGTACGGTGACACTAGTGGCCGATTGTGGAGGATGTGGTTCGCCCACTACCGTAAAAGTGCCCGTAATACTACAGGATGCGCCCATAGCAGGACCTGACACCATTTGTGCCGGCACCCAGACCTATTATTCTCTGCCATTGTGGCCAGCGACAAGCTATGAATGGGGCGTACTAGGTGCGCCTGGCGCAATATCATCCCTAACATGCAGGGAAGATCATAAAGTGGTGGTCAACTTCTCAACCCCAGGAACATACACGATACACGGCAGATACCAGAACAAAATAAAGCTATGCGGAGGCAATGTATTTAAGACCATAGTCGTCCTGCCTCCTTCGGCTATAGTAGGCCCTGGCAGAGGATGCACCGGGGTGATAGATACATATCGAATTTCCGGAGGTTATTCGGGTGACTGGAGCTTGATCGGTCTGTCCAATTCTGTGGTAGCGACCGTTACTGGTAGTTCCACATTTGCCTATAACTTCCTAATACCTGGCACATACCTGCTTAAAGCAAAAGGCGACTTTTGTGCTGATCCGTTGACAATAATTGTGCGGGAGGCCCCGGTTGCGGTGGATAGCGTGGTTGGACCAGATACCATATGCCTCGGAAGGTCTTACACATACACTGCCGGAGGGAACTTGCCCGGCTATATTTTCAGTTGGGAGGCCGTAGGGGGCATGCTGACGCCGCCTACGGGATCTGCAGAGGTCACTGTCGAATGGCATAGTACAGGCCCTAAGCAGCTCAAGGTGCGCCGGGTAAGTACCGACCCTGAGTTCTGCCCCGGCCCCGAAACCGTGATAGATATAACGCATGAGACGATGCCGGTGGATATTACCGGCGATACAGGCCCATGCCCCAATAGCTATCGGGACTATTCTTGTGGCTATTACAGGGGAGAGGTATACGACTGGGCCGTATATCCAAATACCGTCGGCAGTGTGGCGGCGGGCATGCACGGACCCGTTGCCCATATATTGTGGAACAACGTAGCACCTACCACTACGGCATCCGTGGTGGTGACAGTACGCAAGTGCGATAGTGTGCGTACCGACACCCTGGCCATCACGATAGCGGGTGGACTGCCCATAGCATACACTTCTGTAGTTAGCGATACGATATGTTCGGGAGATACCGTGCATTTTACTGCCACATCGGGAGGTGCTGTTTATAGATTCGAATTCGGCGATAACTCTCATGTGGTCACCTCGTCCAATACAGCATCCCACTTGTACCCCGAGAACCATACGTCTTCTATAGACTGGTTCGTTGCAACGGTAAAATCCAGCGGCGGTTGCGCGCCTACCGGTTTCGATACTGTGAATATATTTATCTTGCCGGTGCCCGATGTTCACCTAGATAGTATCGAGTCATTCCGTGTCTGTGCGCCATATTATCATGAAGATGTGTCTGCGATAGTTACCCACAATTTGCCCATCACTTCTTATACATGGATAACGACATATGGCAATGGATACGCTTTGAACGATTCTACCTACCGTGTCACGAACCCCGACACGATACAGTTAATGGTGACCGCAAGTAATGGGTGCTCGGGATATTCCGAACGCATACCTTTCGGCAACCTTTGTGGCGGTGGTGGTGAGTACATCGAACCATGTAATGTGAGTGCCACATATACCGTTTCCTGCAGCCAGGTAACGCTTTCAGCTACCAGTTCCGGCGGCGTTTGGCGTGCCTATGAGCACCCGTTCGAGCCTACAGGAGGCACCACCGCTGTTGCCACCGTTACCAGGGCGGGAATATACAGGTTCTCCTACGATGAAGCAGGCACCGATTGCGGTGCATTCAAAGAAGTGAAGGTACATGTGGTACCCAACTTCGACTGGGGTATGCGGTGCGAGCCCGCTGGTAACGTAAGGGTCTTCCTCCGCAACCGTACCTCCATGTTGCCGGGCTATAGCCTTAGCGGCTACCAGTGGTATGCAGGTACGCCGGGTACGCTTATTTCTACGGCCGTAGAGACCTTCACGGTAGTACCGGCTGGTACAACGTTCAATGTCAGGCTGGTGGTCACAGGCTCCATATCTGGTGGTACCCCCTTCAGTTGCGATGTCACATACACCATTGAAGTGCCTGTCCTTCCCGACCCGGCCTTTACCATCACATCTACACCTATGTGCGAGAAGCTCCCCATATCCTTTACGCCTGCCATATCTGGCTCGGGTACATCACATTATTGGGATTTTGACGATGGAGCTACATTGTTACTCGCTGATGCCAAGAGGGAATTTACTTGGGCAAGTCCCTCCAATCCAAACATACGAGCAGTAAAGCACATAATAACTGATGCCATTGGTTGTAAAGACAGCGCTACATATACTGTAGATGTACACCAAAATGTGATGAGTGGCAATTTGGGTCAAGATACAACTATATGTTCGGGAACTGCACCATATACATTGGTATATGCACCAGCCATAGGAACCCCAATACCTATATCATATCTATGGTCCACAGGAGAGACCACAGCTACTAAGGATGTCTACTCATCAGGAGCTTATTGGGTCACAGTAACGGGGGTGTATCAATGTTCTGCTACTATGCCAAAGGATAGTGCTGCAAATGTACGCGTGATACAAACACCCGCTGCCGTTATACGCGGCCCTCGCCACTACTGCGCCGGGCAGGAGATAGTGCTGAATGGCTATGCAGGCAAGGCCCAGGAATACCAATGGTATATAGACGGGACACCTGTAAGCCCGGATCCCGTATTGCATTGGACATCCGGTGTCGATACGCTAGCCGTGCAGCTGGTGATACGCACATACGATTCCGTTACCGGCCGCTATTGCACCGATGCCTCGCCTATAGATACCATACGCATATACTCCTTGCCCGATTCCCCGGCCATTACCGGCCCCACGGTGCTCGACTGTGATCTTTATCATTTACAGTTGGGCGCCGCAGCTCCCGTATCCGGCCTGTACAACTGGGTAGGCCATCCCGCAGGGCCTGTAGTAGATATATACCAGGGCGGCCCTTACCGTGTATGGTTCACCGACCTTCGTGGCTGCACCAGTACCGGGCGCAAATATGTGCCGCTCGACCCTGCCACATACCAGCCCTACTTCCCCGATGGCTGCTACGAGATATGCCGCGATCAGACACCGCTGACGCTGTATGGCCCGCCTTGCGTATCATTCGACGCCTGGAGGTGGGGGACTTCCACCTCTTCGGTCAGTGGTGGCCCCGGCGAAATGGATCCGCTGGATATCTCCACAAGCGAGAACTATTATTGGAGACTGAACAATGGCCTGTGTAGAAAGATCATTGGGTATATGGACCTAAGCATTAGCGACTGCAAGAACTGCCCTGATGCCGAGCTTACTGCCTCGCTGATATGCGAGCCCGACAGCCCGGCCAGCTATTCGGTAAGCGTTGGTTTCACTACCTCTGCCCCCGGCATGACATATGTATTAGGTACCGATATCGGCCCTATCACTCCGTTCACGGGTACTATTGCCGGCACCGGCCCTCAATCCCCAGCCACACTTACGTTCACCACTATGGAGAGCGCACCATTGCCCGATAGTGTCACCATACAGCTTATACTATCTTCGGCCGATGGGGAAAGATGTTACTATGCCATCACTATTCCACTAGATACCTGTAGCTGGATAGCAGAGCGGCATGGTGGTGGTATGGTACGCCACACCTCCCTCCCCTCGGGGAAGGGTCGGGGAGGGGCTTCTTCTGCACTCCTTGTATTTCCCAACCCGGCCTCGGGCGATGTGGCCATACAGTACGATTATGGCACTACAATGGGTGGATATAAGATGCTAACTGTGTTCGACATGCTGGGCCGCAAGATGGGCCAGACCGTACCTGAAGGCCAACAGGGCAAATGGACCCTCGATGCCACCGGCTGGGTACCGGGCATGTATGTGGTGCGTATGGAAGGCGATGGCCGAACGCTGCATACCCAAAGGCTAACGATAACACACTAGAAACTTTGTTTTATGCCAATACCGCAGATATATTAGCGGTATTGGCATATTTTTTGCTGAATTTATATAAATTGCAACTATGAGACGTTATTTAACACTACCTATCCTGTTCTTTTTTCTCTTCTGTACTTCATTGACTTTTGCTCAAACATATAAATGGGTAAAGGGTGGGGGGACAAATCAAAGTTTGACTCCTCCTTCACAATCTGAGGCTACTTATTTCATGTGTACAGATCCTAATGGTAATATATATTCTTTAAATGTGGTGGGAATAAATGCAGTGGTCGCTGACACATTTCACTGGCCAGGTGGTATAGGAAGCTCTCAAAATATATTGTTCACCAGTCATGATTGCAATGGACAAATGCGTTTCGCTAAGTTGATAACAGGTACAGGTAATACACCTCATGGGGTCGTAGCAGATAATGCAGGGCATGTGTATATAGCGTTCGAATCTTCTCACAGCAGTACGAACCCTCTTAGGATACGATACGATACGACCATACCATTGAATTGGTACAACCAGGAAGCTCTAGCTCAATATGATACAAGTGGTGATCTGAAATGGATCAGGTTTATTGGAGCAGATGCGTATTCGACGTATGTAGGTACAGGCGGGCGACTTAATTATCTTGCATTGGATGCATCGCAGAACCCACATTTAATTGCTGCCACAAGGTATGGAGTTATTTTGAGCCCAACGGTTACAAGCCATACAGGATTTTATGATCATTTTTTCGATGTATGGGGGGGGCTGGTCAGTGTGAAGAGATTAGATATTGATTCTTCCCTTTTTGTGCATGGGCTTACCATAGACCAGCAAAGCAATAAGATGTATGCTTATGGATTGCGCGATTTTTATGGTTTTCCAGATAGTTCGCGATATGATTTTATAGTAGGTTTGGATACTAACAGGAACAGAATATGGATAGATACTCTTACTAACCCTGTGATACCAATTTCAAAAGCATTTGGAGCGATAATTACTGATGGGCATGGACACATATATACTACGGTCGTAGCGTCAGGTAAGGTAGTATATCGAGGAGACACGGCTTACAATACTCTATCAACAACATCCTATATATCAGTAGTAATGAAAATGGATACTGCTGGCAATCCTTTATGGATGCGCACATATAGTGGTTCATTAAGTGTGAACAATCAAATAGGGTTGATACTTTGGGGTAATAATAAATTGGCCGCTTGTGGTGTAATGGCCGGAACGGTAGCAAGTGGAAGCAATACTATAAGTATCTATTCCGGCGAAGGACAGAATGCATATTTTACTATCCTTGATACTGCAGGTTATGTGCATGAACTGCAACAAATACATGGGATCGGCTTTTACGATTTTGCAAATAAGATAGCAGCAGGCAAGAACGGCAACCTCTACATAGGCGGCAAGGTAGAGAACAACATATGGGGCGGCAGCGTTGCGCCTTATACCTCGGTTGGCGGCGACAGCGATTACTTCATCATGAAGTATGGCGTAGATTGCGGCTGTACGGTCATGCCCGTGGCCAACTACACCCATGCCGGAACGGACCTCGTGAAGAACTTCACCTATACCGGCACTTCCGGCGTGGACAGCGTCCGCTGGTCCTTCGGAGACGGCGGCACCAGCACCAGCCTCGCTCCCTCGCACACTTACAGCATGGCGGGCACCTACACCGTGTGCGTTCGGGTCTACAGCCCTTGCGGCAACGACATGCGCTGCTACGAAGTACCGGTGAGCTGTACCGTATCGCCCGATGCCCACTACATAGATACCGGCAACGCGGTACACGGCTTCATCTACACCGGCACTACGGGCACTTATTACGACAGCGTCCGCTGGGACTTCGGCGACGGCGCCCACGACACAGGCATCCATGTCATACACACCTACCCTGTAGTAACAGATACCTTCCATGTATGCGTGAAGGTCTACACCCGCTGCGGCACGGACACCTTCTGCAAGGATGTGATAGTTACCGCGCCATCGGTATCGAGCCTTGTGCAGGAGCCTATCAACATAAAGATCTTCCCTAATCCTGCCACGAACAGCCTCTACATCTCGGGGCACACGGGCAGGACCGACTATCGCCTGCTGAATGTAGTGGGTGTTGCAGTGCAGCAGGGTACGCTTTCCGCAGGCACGGCCGTTGTGCAACTATCAGACCTGCCACCCGGCCATTACCTGCTGGAACTGAATGGTGACAACGGGACAAGGAAGGTGGTGAGGGTGATACGGGAGTGATGGCATCTTATATAGGTCCCATCACGCCCTTCACCGGTACTGTGCCTGTTGCCGGGCCCGTTACCTTGTCGCTCGCATTCACCACTATGGAAAGCGACCCGCTGCCCGACAGCGTGACTGTGCAGTTGATAGGGTCTACCGCTGATGGGGCCAGGTGTTACTATGCCCTACGCATACCGCTGGATACCTGTAGCTGGATAGCAGAACGGCATGGTGGTGGTATGGTACGCCACACCGCCCTCCCCTCGGGCGAGGGTCGTGGAGGGGCTTCTTCTGCGCTGCTTGTATTCCCCAACCCGGCATCGGGAGACGTGACCATACAGTACGATTATGGCACTGCAACAGGTGGGTATAAGATGCTAACTGTGTTCGACATGCTGGGCCGAAAAATGGGCCAGACCGTACCTGAAGGCCAACAGGGCAAATGGAGCCTTGATGCCACCGGTTGGGTGCCGGGCATGTATGTGGTGCGTATGGAAGGCGGTGGCCGAACGCTGCATACCCAAAGGCTAACAATAACACACTAGAACTCCTGTTTATGCCAATACCGCAGATATATTAGCGGTATTGGCATATTTTTTGCTGAATTTATATAAATTGCAACTATGAGACGTTATTTAACACTACCTATCTTATTTTTTGTCACTGTTTTATTTACCTACCCGGCATTCTCACAAACATATAAGTGGGTGCGCGGTGGAGCTACAAACCAAAGTTTTGCATCATACAACTTCCAAGAAGAGTTACTTTCCATGTGTACCGACCCTAACGGGAACGTGTATGCACTAAGCATAATTGGTAACAGTGCGATAATTGCAGATACATTCAACCGCCCTACTGGTGCGTTTGGCAATCCTAGAAATATTCTTTTCACTAGCCATGACTGTAACGGGCAAATGCGATTTGCGAAGCTGATAACCGGTACCGGCAATATACCTCATGGGGTCGTAGCAGATAATGCAGGGCATGTATATATAGCATTTGATGGATCGCATAGTAGCACTAGTCCATTACGTTTAGGATATGACACAACCATAGCCGGTTTTTCAAATAATAGAGAAACAATAGTTCAGTATGATACTACTGGAAATTTGAACTGGTTGAGGTTTATAGGTGCTGATCTTCCATCAACACGCACTGGCACTGGCGGCTCTCTTAACTACCTTGCCTTGGATGCATCGCAGAACCCGCATTTTATAGCAGCGACTGATCACGGTGTTGTATTGACCCCTTCTTTGACAAGTCATACTGGTTTCTATGATCATCATTTTGATGTTGTAGGTGGGCTAGTTAGCGTGAAAAAACTAGACGTTGATTCTTCCCTCTTCGTGCATGGACTTACGATAGATCAGCAAAGCAATAAGCTATATGCATATGGAGAAAGAGATTTTTACGGGTTCCCAGATAGTTCTCGTTATACGTTCATTGCTGGATTAGATGTCGACAGGAATAGAATATGGATAGATACTATTGGCAACCCCGTAATACTTACTGCCAAAGGATTTGGAGCAATTGCAACAGATGGATATGGTCACATTTATACGACAGTAGTTGCTTCGGGTAAAGTGATATATCGGGGGGATACCGCTTACAATTCCTTATCAACAATTCCATACAATATTTCGGTGGTGATGAAAATGGATACCGCAGGAGATCCTTTGTGGATGCGTACCTATAGCGGGTCGTTGAGTATAAATAACCAGATCGGGTTGACGCTTTTGGGTAGTAATAAATTAGCCGCATGCGGCGTTATGACAGGTGTCGTTGATTGTGGCTCTGAAGCGATAAGCATTTATCCAGGAGAGGGACAAAGTGCCTATTTCACTATTTTAGATACTGCGGGTTATGTTCACGAGCTACAGCAGATACATGGGGTCGGCTTTTACGACAGGGCAAATAAGATAGTAGCAGGCAAGAACAGCAACCTTTACATAGGCGGCAAGATAGAGAACAACATATGGGGCGGCAGCCTCTCGCCTTATACCTCCGTTGGTGGCGACAGCGATTACTTCATCATGAAGTACGGCGTCGATTGCGGCTGCACGGCCATGCCGGTCGCAAACTATTCCTTTGCCGGAACAGACCTCATAAAGAACTTCACCTATACCGGCACTTCCGGCGTGGACAGCGTCCGTTGGTCCTTCGGCGACGGCGGCACCAGCACCAGCCTGGCTCCCTCGCACACCTACAGCATGGCTGGCACCTACACCGTATGCGTTCGGGTCTACAGCCCGTGCGGCAACGACATGCGCTGCTACGAGGTGCCGGTAAGCTGCTCCGTATCGCCCGATGCCCACTACATAGATACCGGCAACGCGGTGCACGGCTTCATCTATACCGGCACTATGGGCGTGTATTACGACAGTGTCCGCTGGGATTTCGGCGACGGCGCCTATGACACAGGCACCCATGTCATACACACATACCCTGTAGTAACGGACACCTTCCATGTATGCGTAAAGGTCTACACCCGCTGCGGCACGGACACCTTCTGCAAGGATGTGATAGTTACCGCGCCATCGGTATCCAGCCTTTTGCAGGAGCCTATCAACATAAAGGTATTCCCAAACCCCACCACGAACAGCCTCTACATATCGGGGCACACGGGCAGGACCGACTATCGCCTGCTGAATGTAGTGGGTATCGCGGTACAGCAGGGTACGCTTTCCGCAGGCACGGCCGTTGTGCAACTGTCAGACCTGCCACCCGGCCATTACCTGCTGGAACTGAATGGTGACAACGGGACAAGGAAGGTGGTGAGGGTGATACGGGAGTGATGGCATCGGAATTTCGCTTATGATATTTCCGAAGCAATTCTGCAATATCAGGGAGACGTGGATGTTTTGGTCATTCCGCCTGACCTGCTAGATAAGCTTACCCACAAAAAAGGATGGGAGAAAATGATAAAGGACGGCAGCATTCGCTTTTCGTCCCTTCAGCATTTAACTATTAAGAAAGTTGCCGTATCAAAAGGATTACAAGCAGGAGAAGAAGCCATTACAGTCACGCTTGACAATTACATATTACTTAGTCCAGATAACATCCCGCTTGACAGTAAAGACAAGGACAGACTAAAAGAGATCATTGCAAAAGATCCACTTGCTTTGATAGAATACTGGAGTGTTGACCCTGATTATGATGGTGAGATATTCCGCAGTACATGGCAAGATTACCGTGAGAATACAGCAAATGACAGTGACCCCTACCACTGTGTACGCACCGCTACATTAAACTTACCTGTAAAAAAAGGAAGAGTAGTATGTGTAAAAGCTGTTGACGTATTTGGATTTGAAAGTGTAGTTATCGAAAAACTCAATTAACATGAACGCAGTAAATATAGGCACCAGAGATATACCATTAAAGTTAGCACAGGCTATAACAAAACTCGCCCAACATTCATTCGAAAATGGTGAAATGTTATCGAAAGTAACACCTGTTACCGCCGACTTATTAAAGTTTTGGTTCTTGCCCCCTTATACAGATAATAGGCATATCAACTTTCATGAAGGGCAACGGCAAAGCATCATAAATACGATTTACCTCCACGAGATTGTAGGCATTAGAACTGTTAAAGATGTGTATCTGCATTCATCACCGGATCTACTTGCCGAAATGCATGCTACTGAGTTAGCAAAAGAAAAGTATAATATACCCAAGTATGCAATGAAAATGGCTACCGGTACCGGTAAGACATGGGTAATGCATAGCCTCCTGATATGGCAACTATTAAATGCCCGGTACGAGTCGGAGAGGACGGGCAAATTCACGAGCAATTTTCTTTTAGTTGCACCCGGTTTGATTGTTTATGAACGCCTACTTGATGCCTACTTAGGTAAAGAGAATGAAGCCAAGGAGCGGATATTCGAGGATAGTGACTTCTATAAATATCAGTCGCTATTTATTCCGCCCGCCTATAAAGAAGATGTGTTTGGTTTTATACAGACGAACGTTGCTAAAAAAGAGGAAATAGGCAGTAAAGTAACAGGAGGTGGACTGATAGCGATCACCAACTGGCACTTATTTATGGGCGATGATGTAGAAGACGAGAGTAGCACTTTAGACGATACAGAAAGCGTAGTAAAAGACCTTTTACCTATAAGACCAGGAACATCCGGAGGTAACGATCTGGGCACATTAGATAATAAGTATTTGCGCGGTGCTGAACTTGATTACTTAGCTAGTTTAGAGAGTATTATGGTGGTAAATGATGAAGCTCACCATATACATGAGAATAAGAGTTACGGAGAAGCAGAAGAAGTAGAATGGCAAAAAGGGCTGAACAAAGTTGCAGAAAAGAAAGGCTCTAGCTTTATTCAAGTTGATTTCTCCGCCACACCATATGATGTGACTGGCAGTGGACAAACACGAACCAAGCACTACTTCCCTCACATAATTTCCGATTTCGACCTTGCAACAGCTATCAGGAAAGGGCTGGTAAAGACGATTGCTATAGATAAGCGTAAAGAAATTGCAGATCTGGGCGAGCTGGATTATTCAGCTATTCGTGATGAAAACAAAAAGGTACTAGGCTTAAGCGAAGGACAAAAACTAATGCTTCGGGCAGGGATGCGAAAACTCAATATTCTTGAAGAACATTTTACAAGCTTTACAAAAGATAGCGCGGGTAACAGCAATAAATATCCCAAAATGCTTGTAGTATGTGAGGATACGAACGTTAGTCCATTCGTTGAAGAATTTTTAGTTTCGGAGGGTCTATCAAATGATGATATAACAAGAGTTGATAGCAACAGGTCTGGAGAAATACCTAAAGCAGAATGGCAGATTGTCAAGCAAAAATTATTCAACATCGATAAATATGCACAGCCTAGAGTAATTGTGTCTGTTCTCATGTTGAGAGAAGGTTTTGATGTGTCAAACATATGTGTAATAGTGCCGTTACGAGCAAGCAACGCGCCAATATTACTAGAGCAAACAATCGGTCGTGGTCTGCGGCTTATGTGGCGTGAAGAAGTATTTAAGGATATTAAAGCCGAGAGCCGGAAAAATCTATTAGAACTTAAGCGTGAGCCAACCACGTATCTCGACCTGCTAACCATTATAGAGCATCCGGCCTTTGTTCAGTTCTACGATGACTTACTTGCGGAAGGGTTGGTTGGTGAAGTGGATAATGATCCTGATAATAGCCAAGGTGTAATGGGCGACCTGATAACAGTAGGATTAAAGGCATCTTATCAAGATTATGACTTGTTCTGGCCTGTCATCGTCCATGAAGCGGAAGAAATACTTGATGGTCGGATGGTAAATTCTAGCGAGCTACAACCGTTTACAGCTTTTGACATAAGTGACTTGCAGAAATTTCTTGCAGTAGAAGGTGAGCAGTTTTACAGTGAAGAAATGACAGTCAAGACGCGTTTTGGTGACTACATGGTCAACGCTGCACTTTTCACCTCAGAGAGTTATAACGAACATTTGCAAAAGCTACTGCATACTATAACCAATCGTTATGCGCGTGTAGGAAAACGAACCGTAAAATTACCAATGCTGCAGGTGGGCGAAAGACAGATAATTGCATTAGCTGACGAGTACATAAAGACTAACTTGTTTGGTCAGCCTTTTGATCCATTTGCGGGTGCTAACTGGAAAATCCTACTGGCTAAAAACGGATTAGTTACCAATCATCTTGTGCAACAACTGGCAAAATGCATTTACGAAATGCAAAGCGTTTCTTCAGTAGACGAGCCCCTTGTTGAAAAATATTGGCTTTCGTCAGTGCCTGAATTAAAAATGAGAGAACGTTATGCATTGGACATAACTAAGACGATCTATGAACGGCTGGCTTATCCATCTAATAAAGGGCTGTTTGAAAAAGCTTTTATGCTATTTACTGATCGCGATAGTGAAGTAGAGAGCTTTATAAAAATAAATGAGCATCTACATTCATTTGCGGCGATAGCTTATATACGTAATGATGGGCTGCTGTCAGTTTATCACCCGGACTTTATTGTAAAAACAGCTAAAAAGATTTACATCATAGAAACAAAAGGTAATGATAAGATCAATGATGACAACGTGCGCCAGAAACAGCTATCGACTGTAGAATGGTGTACTAAGACAAATCGGCTGCCCTTAATGGACCGAATGGACAGACAATGGGAATATGTCCTTTTGAGTGAAAACCATTTTTACGGTTATTCAGAAAATGGTGCGTCACTAATTGAAATATGTGAATTGGCAAAAGTGTCTGAAACAGCTATAAAAGGGCAGCTTTTTGCCTAGCGCATGAAGTTAAGCTATACAACATTAATTTCATTTAAAAAACGGGAAAAACACCGTGGTATATGTTAAACGAATAAAGTATCTTGTTCAAAATGAAAAAGCCCCCGTTAATAGTCGAGGGCAACTAAATGTTTTCACAACGGAATAATCCTTACTGTGATTTGCTTTCATCGTAAAGATAGTGAAAGTAAATCACAACCTACCAATCAGGCTAGCCATAAAATTGACAATATGTAAAAAAATAATAGACAGAGCATGGGAATTGCACCACATATTAATAGAGTGAAAATCTATTTTCCTACTGTTAGAAGAACTCTGCACAACAAACTTAAATAAAAAATAGATTGGTAGCAATTATTTGAAGATAATATTTTAATTTTACGAAAAACATTAACATGAAACGTATTTTAGGTTTAGATCTAGGTACTACTTCTATCGGATATGCATCAGTTACAGAGGCTGAAGTTGAAAGTGAACAATCTACGGTGGATAAAATCGGAGTACGGATAATTTCGCTAACAACTGACGAACAAATAAATTTTGAAAAGGGTAAGCCTATAAATGTAAACGCAGAACGCACGCTTAAACGTGGTATGCGCCGGAACCTCGACCGTTATCAACTCCGCCGTAATAATTTGATTGAAGTGTTGAAAAACCGTGGACTAATAGATGATAATACCATTTTGGCCGAAGATGGAAAAAGCTCGACTCATGCTACATGGCAGTATAGGGCGTTGGCTGCGTCCCGCCAAATTCCACTGGACGCATTTGTTAGAGTATTACTGGCAATTAACAAGAAACGCGGTTATAAGAGTAGTCGTAAGGCTAAAAATGTAGATGAAGGCCAAATAATTGATGGTATGGCTATAGCGAGAAGACTCTATGAGGAGCAACTTACTCCCGGCCAATTGGGCTATCAGTTATTAAAAGAAGGCAAAAAGCACCTGCCGGATTTTTACCGATCAGACCTTAATGCAGAGTTAGATAAAGTATGGAAATTTCAACAAAAAATTCACCCCAACATCTTAACTGATGAGTTCAGGAAATATATTGAAGGGAAAGGCCAGCGAGCAACGTCTGCTTCCTTTTGGAGTAAGTACAATTTCAACACCGCAGAAAACAAAGGCACGCGTGATGAAAAAAGATTGCAAGCATATACTTGGCGAAGCAAAGCTCCTAAAGAACAATTGAGCCGTGAGGAGACAGCATATGTTATTATGGAGATCAATAATGATCTCAACAAGTCGAGCGGTTATCTTGGAGCTATTAGCGACCGTAGTAAAGAACTGTTTTTTAACCAGGAAACCGTTGGTCAGTATTTATATAGGCAACTCGAAAAAAGTCCTCACACCCGTCTTAAAGGGCAAGTATTCTACCGTCAGGACTATATGGATGAGTTTGAGCGCATATGGCAAACACAGGCGCAATATTATCCGCAACTTACCGATGAACTGAAAACAGAGATTCGCGACATTATCATTTTTTACCAACGAAAATTGAAGTCTCAGAAAGAACTGATCAGCTTCTGTGAATTTGAAAGTAAAGAGATAGAACAGGAAAAGGATGGGAAAAGGAAAATGGTGCGGACTGGTCTGCGGGTTGCGCCAAAGTCGTCACCACTGTTCCAAGAATTAAAAATATGGCAGTTATTAAATAATCTTCAACTTAAAAATAAGAAGACAAAGGAAATCTTTATCCTAGATCTCGATGCGAAAATGCGATTGTTTGCCGAATTAAATGTAAAGGGCAATTTAAGTGCAACCGCTGCAATGAAAATGTTAGTGGATAAACCGGGGAACTGGGAGGCTAACTATAATACTCTCGAGGGTAATAGAACCGGTAGGGCCTTGTATAACGCATACCTAAAAATATTGTCACTTGAAGGATATGATGAAGATCTTTTTAAAATAGCGGATAGCGACGATATTGATGTTACTACAATTGAAAAACAAGTGTCGGTAATTACCGATATGGTGAGATCCATTTTTGAAACAATAGGCATTGATGTGCGTATCCTTGATTTCGATGCGGAATTAGAAGGCAAAGTATTTGAACAGCAAGCATCGTACCAGTTATGGCATCTGTTGTATTCGTACGAAGGCGATAATTCTCCAAGTGGTAATGAAAAATTGTATGATCTGCTGCAAACAAAGTTTGGATTTAAAAAGGAGCATGGACAAATATTGGCAGATATTGTGCTTAGTGATGACTATAGCAACCTTAGTAGTAAGGCTATGCGTAAAATCTATCCGTTTATTAAAGAGTTAACATACGATAAAGCCTGCTCTGCGGCAGGCTACAGGCATTCTGCATCATCATTGACAAAAGAGGAGATCGCTACACGCCAGTTAAAACCGCGCCTATGTTTACTGAAAAAGAATGAACTGAGAAGCCCGGTGGTGGAAAAAATCCTTAACCAGATGGTGAATGTTGTGAACACGTTAATAGACGATGAAAATGCACAGCGCCAATTGCAGGGATTACCAGAGAACTTTCATTTTGATGAGATTCGTATAGAACTTGCACGCGACTTAAAAAAGAATGCGACAGAGCGCGCTGAAATGTTGGCCAATATTAATGCAGATAAACAGCGACATGAAAAAATTGAAAAAATATTGCAAACAGAATTCGGCATCACCAATCCAAGTCGTAACGACATTATTCGCTATAAGCTGTATGAAGAATTAAAGAACAACGGCTACAAAGATCTTTACACAAATACTTATATTCCACGAGACATACTATTTACCCCTAATATAGATGTAGATCATATTATACCACAAATGAGTCTGTTCGACGATAGCTTTTCAAACAAAACGGTAGTCTTCAGGACCAATAATCAAGAAAAAGGCAATAACACAGCCTACGACTACATTGCGAACAAATTTGGCGAAAAGGGAACTGAAGAGTTTATAAGCCGTATAATGTCTCTATTCGAACTGGGAAAGAAGGGTAAAGAAGAAGGTATTAGTAAGGCCAAATTCCAGAAGTTGCAAAAACGCATGAGTGAGATTGGGGATGGATTTATAGAACGAGACTTGCGGGAAAGCCAATACATTGCCAGAAAAGCAAAAAATATGCTGTTGAACGTATGTAGAAGCGTTGTCAGCACCTCTGGCTCCATTACTGCAAAGCTGCGCGAAGATTGGGGACTGGTTAATGTTATGCAGGAAATAAACCTACCTAAGTTCCGTGTATTAGGACTTACTGAGTTTGTGACAAAAAAAGATGGTAACGGAAAAGAGCGCATAAAGGACTGGAGCAAACGTAACGATCACCGTCATCATGCAATGGACGCGTTAACGGTGGCTTTTACCAAACATGCACACATCCAGTACCTCAACTATTTAAGTGCTCGTAAAAATGAGAATCATAAATTGCACAGCGTCATCCTTAATATAGAAACAAAAGAAACCGACAAGGTTTATGATGATAACGGTAATTGGAAACGAAAGTTTAAGGCACCCATGCCTAATTTTCGTGAAATAGCGAAGGAACAACTTGAAAATATTTTTGTCTCCCATAAAGCAAAAAATAAGATCGTTACCAAAAACAAGAATAAGATCAAAACCCAAACAGGTGAGAAAATAAAAAATGAACTCACGCCTAGAGGCCAGTTACATAAGGAAAGTATCTACGGTAAGTACTACTACTATGATAGCAAGGAGGAAAAGGTGAGCATTAAATTTGATAAGGATACTATAAATATGGTGACAAATCCGGTGTACAAACGGCTATTGCAAGAAAGATTATCTGCTAATGATGCAGATCCGAAGAAAGCGTTCGGCGGTAAAAATAGTCTGAGCATTAACCCGATATATCTGGATGATAAAAAGCAGAAAGTAATGCCGGAAAAGGTAACGCTTAGATGGCTGGTAGATGACTTTTCGATTCGCAAAGATGTCACTCCTGAAAATTTTAAAGATGTAAAATCTATAGAAAAAGTGCTTGATACAGGAGTGAAAAGAATATTGCTGAAACGGCTGGAGGAATATAAAAATGATCCTAAAAAAGCTTTTAGTGATCTTGACAAAAATCCTATCTGGCTTAATGAGGCAAAAGGCATCGCTATTAAGCGTGTCACCATTAGCGGCATAAGCAATGCGCAGCCGCTGCATTACAAAAAAGATCATTTTGGAAAAATACTAACAGATTTAAATGGGAAGAAAATACCAAGTTCTTTTGTGAGCACAGGCAATAATCATCATGTAGCAATATATCAGGATGCAAACGGTAATCTGCAGGAAAGAGTGGTGTCGTTATTTGATGCTGTTCAACTCGTGAATGCTGGTGAATCCGTAATTGACAAATCGTATAATCAGGGAATCGGCTGGCAATTCTTGTTTACGATGAAGCAAAATGAATACTTTGTATTTCCCAATGACGCTACTGGCTTTAACCCCGCAGAGATAGATCTATTAGCAGCCAAAAATAGGAAAATAATTAGCCCTAATTTATTCAGAGTTCAGAAAATAGCATCAAAGAATTATTTTTTTAGGCATCACCTGGAAACGACCGTTGATGAGAAAAAAGAATTGAAAAATGTAGCGTATAAGCCGCAGTTAGGGCTTAATGGAATAAAAGGCATGATTAAAGTTCGTCTTGACCATTTAGGAAAAATAGTTTCAATAGGAGAAGATTAATCTAGTCATGATCAAACGTACACTCTACTTCGGCAATCCTGCATATCTCCGAACTGCCAACGAACAATTGGTAGTAGAGTTTCCTGTGCCAGCAGGAACCGAAGATATAGTGAAGCCTAAGCCCCATTTAGCTCCAATAGAAGATATTGGGCTTTTAATCCTAGACCATCAGCAGATAACCATTTCTCAAGCCCTGGTTACAAAGCTACTTGCGAACAATACCGCAATAATAACTTGTGACAATACGCATCACCCAACAGGCATGATGCTAAATCTTGACGGACATACCTTACAGAGCAGAATATTTGCAGCTCAGATCGACGCTTCTGAACCATTAAAAAAGCAATTGTGGCAGCAAACTATCGTAGCCAAAATACAAAACCAGGCTGCCGTACTTAGCTTAGTTAAGAATTCTGGCAGCTTATTCGGAGAACCGGATCGATACTTATTGAATCTTGCCAGAGATGTAAAAAGTGGCGATAGTGAAAATATGGAGGCTCAAGCTGCAAATTATTATTGGAAGCGAATATTTGCCTTTGCTCCTCAATTCACAAGGGATCGATATGGAGACCCGCCCAACGATCTATTGAATTATGGATACGCCATTTTGCGTGCAGTTGTTGCTCGGTGCCTCACAGGAAGTGGACTACTTCCCACTTTAGGCATACATCATCGTAATCAATATAACGCTTATTGTCTTGCTGATGATATTATGGAACCTTATCGGCCATACGTTGATAAGGTTGTGTTTGAAATTGCAGAAAAACATTGCCAGTTCTCCGGCACCTGCGAGACGCTGGAATTAACCAAAGAAATTAAAGGACAGTTATTGGCCATTCCTGCTATGGACGTAAGGATCGCACGGTCGGTAACTGCAAAAGATACAGAGCGAAGCCCGTTAATGGTCGCCGTTGAGAAAACAACCGCAAGTCTTGCAAGATGCTACGAAGGAAATGCCAGAAAACTATTATATCCGGTAATGGCTACTGAATAGATCAAACAAGTCTGTCTAAGCACCAACAAACGGAAAGCTCGTTAGTGATAACCAATGTTCGACCGTTTAAATGCATATCGTATTATGTGGGTGCTTGTTTTCTTTGATCTTCCGACCGAAACAAAGCAAGACAGGAAACATTATGCTACTTTCCGTAAAAAAATGCTTGCAGATGGGTTCCAAATGTTCCAATTTAGCATTTATATGCGCCATTGCAGCAGCAGGGAGAATGCAGAAGTTCATATAAAACGCACAAAAAGTCATCTTCCTCCCAAAGGAAATGTCGGCATTATGTGCATTACAGACAAGCAATTCGGCATGATGGAGATATTCCAGGGACATGATCCTACTCCCTTGGTTGCCCCACCTCAGCAATTAGAATTATTTTAGAATAGGAATAAAAAAATGAGCAAAAACTCATTTTTTTATTCCTAAAATTGGGCTGAAAACCGCTCTGGTAGCCCATCGTAGCTATCCGTGGTATCTATGACCCCCAAGCTACGAAATAATGAAAGCAAATCACAACCGAAATGCCCGACAATCTTTTCGGCAGAAAGGTATCTATGACCCCCAAGCTACGAAATAATGAAAGCAAATCACAACCATATGGCTGCACGGCCACCACATCCCGCGGGTATCTATGACCCCCAAGCTACGAAATAATGAAAGCAAATCACAACCCACGCCTCTGACGTTGCCCAGCTTCATGGGTATCTATGACCCCCAAGCTACGAAATAATGAAAGCAAATCACAACCCGCAAAGACCCCGTAACGTTCCCGCACGTGGTATCTATGACCCCCAAGCTACGAAATAATGAAAGCAAATCACAACATACTCCTCTCGTATTTAAAAACCAAACGAGGTATCTATGACCCCCAAGCTACGAAATAATGAAAGCAAATCACAACTTTCAATATTGAACGCCCTTTATTCCTCTCGGTATCTATGACCCCCAAGCTACGAAATAATGAAAGCAAATCACAACGGTAATCACCTGCTTTGCATCAATCCCTAAGGTATCTATGACCCCCAAGCTACGAAATAATGAAAGCAAATCACAACTGCGTTGTGGCAGGTGCCCCGCTCCGGTAAGGTATCTATGACCCCCAAGCTACGAAATAATGAAAGCAAATCACAACTGGATGGCAAGCAGTATAATTGCAGGTACAGGTATCTATGACCCCCAAGCTACGAAATAATGAAAGCAAATCACAACCGTCAACATTTCTTTCCCATTTGAGGCGGGGTATCTATGACCCCCAAGCTACGAAATAATGAAAGCAAATCACAACTATTGCTGTTTGCGTTGCGTCTGAATATAAGGTATCTATGACCCCCAAGCTACGAAATAATGAAAGCAAATCACAACAGTATCTTTTGAAGAGTACACGCAAGATGTGGTATCTATGACCCCCAAGCTACGAAATAATGAAAGCAAATCACAACTATTATATCGACGTATCAGGATGTGCGTCTGGTATCTATGACCCCCAAGCTACGAAATAATGAAAGCAAATCACAACTATGGCTATACCCGTTGCTGCTCTTGCTATGGTATCTATGACCCCCAAGCTACGAAATAATGAAAGCAAATCACAACTATTGCCATGACGGTAGTTTATTTTTTGTGGGTATCTATGACCCCCAAGCTACGAAATAATGAAAGCAAATCACAACTGCTCCCAAGCACGATAACGAAGACGTGTAGGTATCTATGACCCCCAAGCTACGAAATAATGAAAGCAAATCACAACGAAAAGGCAGCAGCACAAAAGCTGCATGGGGGTATCTATGACCCCCAAGCTACGAAATAATGAAAGCAAATCACAACGGTAGCCTGGGCGCTCCCATCGATGCTACGGGTATCTATGACCCCCAAGCTACGAAATAATGAAAGCAAATCACAACAAAAACACTATAGTATGCCAAGACACACAAGGTATCTATGACCCCCAAGCTACGAAATAATGAAAGCAAATCACAACACCACCGCCAAGCGCAGCAGAATACTGAGGGTATCTATGACCCCCAAGCTACGAAATAATGAAAGCAAATCACAACGAACAACATTTGGGCCAGCGGCCTCTACCGGGTATCTATGACCCCCAAGCTACGAAATAATGAAAGCAAATCACAACTCTATCATGTTGAACCTATCAGAGAGAAGGGTATCTATGACCCCCAAGCTACGAAATAATGAAAGCAAATCACAACACAAAGAGACGGAGATTGGGAAATATCTTGGGTATCTATGACCCCCAAGCTACGAAATAATGAAAGCAAATCACAACTATTACATAGGCGCGGAAGATAGGGAAACGGGTATCTATGACCCCCAAGCTACGAAATAATGAAAGCAAATCACAACCCCTCCCTGAAAGGTTACGAACTACATAATGGTATCTATGACCCCCAAGCTACGAAATAATGAAAGCAAATCACAACACCATGATATTTTAGCAGATGCACGCATTGGGTATCTATGACCCCCAAGCTACGAAATAATGAAAGCAAATCACAACAGTATGAGGTACGCTACTCCAAAGTAGTGAGGTATCTATGACCCCCAAGCTACGAAATAATGAAAGCAAATCACAACTTGTTACCTGGGCCAACTAGGCCGTCTTGTGGTATCTATGACCCCCAAGCTACGAAATAATGAAAGCAAATCACAACCAAATAGCAAGATCATGCAAAACGGCAATGGTATCTATGACCCCCAAGCTACGAAATAATGAAAGCAAATCACAACGAAAACGGAGATACGGCCAGCGATACTGGCGGTATCTATGACCCCCAAGCTACGAAATAATGAAAGCAAATCACAACAAAAAGGACTTCGCGGAGTTCAAAGTCACAGGTATCTATGACCCCCAAGCTACGAAATAATGAAAGCAAATCACAACGGAACAACGAGGGGAATAAAGCCGTTAGGGGGTATCTATGACCCCCAAGCTACGAAATAATGAAAGCAAATCACAACGACGGGCGTATTTGGCGCGCTCAAACCAAGGTATCTATGACCCCCAAGCTACGAAATAATGAAAGCAAATCACAACAGACGGGGTTTATGACGCAACCATTGTTTCGGTATCTATGACCCCCAAGCTACGAAATAATGAAAGCAAATCACAACCGCGGACTTGTACGACCCCGTTATTTTGTGGTATCTATGACCCCCAAGCTACGAAATAATGAAAGCAAATCACAACGCTTATCCGTGTGTTCACGTTCCATGATGGGGTATCTATGACCCCCAAGCTACGAAATAATGAAAGCAAATCACAACGCAAATGCGTGCCGCTATTGCCATAGATGAGGTATCTATGACCCCCAAGCTACGAAATAATGAAAGCAAATCACAACTGGCAGGCACTTGAATAATATAGTTCTCGGGGTATCTATGACCCCCAAGCTACGAAATAATGAAAGCAAATCACAACGGTTGGCTAACAATGCCGCCGTCCACCCTTGGTATCTATGACCCCCAAGCTACGAAATAATGAAAGCAAATCACAACGCATAGTTCCTGCGAGATGGGTGTATGAGGGGTATCTATGACCCCCAAGCTACGAAATAATGAAAGCAAATCACAACGTACATCACCATGGGATTAAGGATGCAGTCGGTATCTATGACCCCCAAGCTACGAAATAATGAAAGCAAATCACAACGGACAAGACACAGCCCCGCCTGCAAAAGCAGGTATCTATGACCCCCAAGCTACGAAATAATGAAAGCAAATCACAACTAGTTCGTACCGCTTCACCGTGCCGATGGGGTATCTATGACCCCCAAGCTACGAAATAATGAAAGCAAATCACAACGAAACGGCAAAAGCCCATCACACGGGGCTAGGTATCTATGACCCCCAAGCTACGAAATAATGAAAGCAAATCACAACACCAGCGCAGCCCATGTCTATACCAATAGGGTATCTATGACCCCCAAGCTACGAAATAATGAAAGCAAATCACAACTACATAAATGGTGTGATGAAGATGGATAAAGGTATCTATGACCCCCAAGCTACGAAATAATGAAAGCAAATCACAACGGGTGTATGTATGGTTTCATTTCTTACGCTGGTATCTATGACCCCCAAGCTACGAAATAATGAAAGCAAATCACAACCGAAATGTGGTACACCTGTGCGAGCTGCGGGGGTATCTATGACCCCCAAGCTACGAAATAATGAAAGCAAATCACAACTACTCGCATATGACCCCGATACTGTTTTTTGGTATCTATGACCCCCAAGCTACGAAATAATGAAAGCAAATCACAACACCTACGTTGCTATCACGGCAATGCCTGACGGTATCTATGACCCCCAAGCTACGAAATAATGAAAGCAAATCACAACTGTTTTTTTATACAGGCCCAGCCTCGGGCTGGTATCTATGACCCCCAAGCTACGAAATAATGAAAGCAAATCACAACTAAAAACCGCGTCGTATATAAGCGCAAGCGGGTATCTATGACCCCCAAGCTACGAAATAATGAAAGCAAATCACAACTAATAGAGTCATCACGCCGCTGTTGCATAGGGTATCTATGACCCCCAAGCTACGAAATAATGAAAGCAAATCACAACTTGTTTCATTCATAAAAGATAGTTGAGAGGGTATCTATGACCCCCAAGCTACGAAATAATGAAAGCAAATCACAACTGCAAAGGTAAAGTGGTAATTGCTACATTAGGTATCTATGACCCCCAAGCTACGAAATAATGAAAGCAAATCACAACATATCCTCTCCAAAGTTCTTTTCGGGGAACGGTATCTATGACCCCCAAGCTACGAAATAATGAAAGCAAATCACAACTAAATAGTGCATGGCAAAGTATAATGATAGGTATCTATGACCCCCAAGCTACGAAATAATGAAAGCAAATCACAACTCTGCTCTACTCGTTGGTCTTGAGGTACAGGGTATCTATGACCCCCAAGCTACGAAATAATGAAAGCAAATCACAACCATTATGCAATTTCTATACTTCTTTCCTGAGGTATCTATGACCCCCAAGCTACGAAATAATGAAAGCAAATCACAACTAATGATACTATGAAACAGGATGCATATATGGTATCTATGACCCCCAAGCTACGAAATAATGAAAGCAAATCACAACAGACCTTGGCACATAGCCATCCTCACCATTGGTATCTATGACCCCCAAGCTACGAAATAATGAAAGCAAATCACAACTCGCGAGGCGATGCAAAGGGCGGGCGTACCGGTATCTATGACCCCCAAGCTACGAAATAATGAAAGCAAATCACAACATCCGTTGGCGCTTTACCAACACCAGTATGGTATCTATGACCCCCAAGCTACGAAATAATGAAAGCAAATCACAACAACGAGGCTTTCGGCAGGCACATCTGCCATGGTATCTATGACCCCCAAGCTACGAAATAATGAAAGCAAATCACAACAGTAATTTAATTTAGAACTGATATTTTCTAGGTATCTATGACCCCCAAGCTACGAAATAATGAAAGCAAATCACAACATAGATAGAGTAGTAAATGACGATAGTGATTAAAGTTTAACGATGATGAAACCAATAATTATGAGTGATAGCATTGTGGTTGACAGCAATATTGTATTGTAATTATCTTTTTTTAGTATTTTTGATCTCAAGTTGACAGCTCACAAGAAATGAAAGCAGAAACAAAATGTTCAGCAAATTCTTTGAAGAATTAAAGGCAAGAGGACCCCTTGATAAGGACAAGTGGGATGAGTATGTAAGCCATTATAATCGTATAGAGGTTCCAGCAAAAGCAGTGTTGCTGAAAGAGGGTGAGATATCAAAAAGAGCATATATAGTTGAGCAAGGGTGTATGAGAGTATGGTTCAACAATAACGGAAAGGATATTACTTACCATTTTGTTTTTGAGAACGAAGTAGTTACATCAGCCGAGAGTTTTATTAAAAATGTACCAAGCCTGTTCACTATCGAGACAATTGAACCTTGCGTAGTACACTGGATACACAAGCACGACCTGGATAGGATACTAGGCGAAATGCACGAAATACCTGAAGTCAGAAAAGCATATTTAGATGCCATTATCGAGCGGCAGTTCCATTACATGAAACAATTCCTGTCATTCATAAAGGACACACCAACTCAGCGCTACCTGAACCTTATCGAAGAAAACCCACAAATAATAAAACGAGTGCCGCAACATTATATTGCTTCTTATCTCGGCATCACACCGGTCTCACTAAGCCGGATAAGAAGTAAAGTAAAGCTATATCAATAGTTAAGGCACAATTACAATTCTTTTTCCGGCAGTATCGGTTTGCTGCCATGCTGATGCAATCTCTGATAAAGGCACCCGCTCAATATCCATATAAAATTTGTCGGTCCTTATCAGGTTATACACGTTTTCTACTTCTTCAAATAAAGTTTCCATTGGTACCTTACCCACTCCCATCATTTGTAACCCAGATGTGCGCAATGCAGAGCCAGGCAATGAAATGTGAGAACCCGCCATCTCGCCTATTTGTATATATCTGATGTTGCGTTTAGCAAAGCCTGCCTCATTAGGAATAAATGTATTGATCAATATTTCTGCCGGATGTCCCCATAAGAAGTCAATAACAACGTCAATGTTACGGCTTTCCCGCTCAAAAACTTTTTGCAACCGATCCTCCGGCTGCTTCAGGTCAATTATTATATCTGCTCCAAGTTGTGTTAATAGCCCTAACGACTGTTCATTTCTTCCGGTGCCTATTACCTTACCTGCTCCCAGCATTTTTGCCACTTGTATGGCAATCCTGCCTGAAACGCCGATAGCGCCATTTATCAGTACAGTTTCGCCATGCAAAAGTTTGGCGGAATATTTGAGCGGTAAAAGAGAGGCGAGAACAGATGGCGGAATAGCAGCAACCTTCGCCGGGTCAATATCAACCGGCGCAGGTACAATATATCCTGCCGCAGCTTTCTCGGCAAAAGCGCCATAAGGAGGTTTCATATTGCCAAAACCAACTGTTCTGCCGTCTTCGGTAACACCAATACCATCTGTACCAACGATAGCGGGAAATTGCGGGAAAAGCTTCTTGCTGGAATAATGCGTTCCCTTTGCCGTGCCTTTGTCAAAATTCTCCAGCACGCTTGCTCTTACATGCACTAATGTTTCACCTTCATTGACAACAGGATCGGGAAAGTCTTTGTATTGCGGCAATTCGCCAAAATCATTAATAATAGCTGCTTTCATAATTGTTTTTATGCAAAAATGAATTTTGCAAAAAACATAGGCAATATCTTTTGTTAAGAAATTCGTTTGGTGGTAAAATATTTCACTTGCGGTTTTTGAAATTATTATGGCACAAGAAGCCTATATCTATGAAATAGGGACACGTAAATTCATTTTTATAATGTTTAATATTGATAGAATTTAGAGGTGCTGGCTTTTTGTTAGTTACTTTTGCAAAAACTATTTAGCTTTTTTGCTCATTTTCTTATATCAATTAGTTTTTTAAAAGGATAGACTGCATAGGCAAATTCTCAAAATAGGTTCGATATTTTATCAGAAAGGACTACCCGCAAAGCAACGAAAGATATGCTCAGCGCGGCTTTCGACGTTCGAAAAGTCCCGTTCTCTTAAAATGCCGGCATCGCCAGAATTTTAAAGATCAACGTTGGTGATATTACATTTTCCTTAACCTTCATTTGATTAACTTTACTAT